>NZ_WIRE01000001.1:2870269-3189188 GCF_009601165.1 Alcanivorax sediminis
GCATCATCATCAGCGCCAATCGCAACCCGTCCATCTACCGTCATTGGGCGGATCAGGTGGTTGAAGATCTGCGTCCTGGTTTTCCGGGCCCCATGGCCGGCCTGGAAGCCGCGCTGACGGCGGCCTCAGGGCTATGTCTCTGCCTTCCCTGCGATCTGGTCCAGCCCCCTTCCACACTGGCTGCTGACCTGCTGCACAGGTCCGGCCCCGAGTACGTCTGTGTCGCCCGGGATCCCATCCGCCGCCAGCCCCTGTGTCTGGCACTGCATGCAGAGCCGTGGCGCGACAACCTGAGCCACTACCTTGATGATGGGGGTCGCAGCGCCTACGGATGGCTGGAACAACTCCCCGTTCGGGAGGTCGCCGTAGCAACACCGGTACAGAATCTGAATCATGCGGAACACCTGATGCCTGATGCCTGATGCCTGATGCCTGATGGCTTTTGGCATCGATAAAACCTTGGCTGGAGCCTGCTGTAGGCGCTTGCCTGCAGGCGATCCGAGCCTCAGCGAGGTAAGGATTCCTGAAGCGAGTTTCGAGTAACGAGTTGCGAAAATCTAAAACCGGCGGGCAGGCTCTAGATTCTGGTTTTTGCCTTTCGAAACTCGTTACTCGAAACTCGAATCTTTTTACCTCGCCAAGGCTCGGATCGCCTGCAGGCAGGCTCCTACAGCGCATCCTCCCAATGCCCAGACACAAAAAAGCCCGCCCGGGGAACCGGGCGGGCTTTTTCGTCGCCGGCCAAACGAGGCGTCAGGCCTCATTCGTCCAGCGTCAGGCGTACAACAATCAGGCAGTCACTTCCTGGATCTGCTTCATCAGGGCAACCTGATCAGCGGACGGCTGCGCGGTCTGCAGCAGCATCAGCTTGCTCATGTCGCCTTCGATGCGGATCTGGCCGCTCATGAAGCCCTGCATACCGGCGGACTGGTCGCCTTCAATAAAGATACGCTTGGCCAGGTCGGAAGGCAGGATCATGGTGGTTTCAGCCGCGTCGTGGTGGCCTTCTTCGATCATACCGGCAACCAAAGCCAACAGTTTTTCGCCCTGATCGTGAGACACGGTGATGTTGATCACCAGCTCAGCCAGCGCACCCGGCGCTGCGATCTCACCGGCTGCATCACGCAGTTCTTTAACCTTCGCAAACCACTCTTCAGACAGAAATTCCAGGCTCATTATTATTTCTCCTAAATATCGTTATGGCTTCGACGCCGCCTCGCAGGAGACCATGGGGCCAATTCAAACGAGCGTTCGAAACTTACCTGTACCTTATAGAATCCCCCAGAGGGTGGCAATAGTGTGAAACGGGTCGCTCCGGGACAAAAAACCCGGCACTGGGCCGGGTCTTTGCAAGCACGTCTGAGACGATATCAGAGGTCGTAACCGCGCTCTTCGTGGAGGGCAATATCCAGGCCCTGGGTTTCTTCGTCACTCTCAACACGCAGATTGGCGAACAGACCAATCAGCTTGAGCAATGCCCAGGTGATAATGGCCGTGTAGGCAAACGTGGACACCACGCCCAATGCCTGCACACCCAGCTGATCCATCATGGTATATTCCGCCTTTGCGAAACCATAACCGGAGAACAAGCCAAGTTCGGTAGAAGCAAATACACCGGCAAACAGGGTGCCGAGAATACCGCCCACCCCGTGAACCGGGAACACATCCAGGGAATCATCAATCTTCAGCTTATGCTTGATGAAGATCACCGCGTAAAAGCACACCACCCCAGCCGTCAGACCAATCACCAGTGCAGCCGCCGGACCAACAAAGCCTGACGCCGGCGTAATCGTACCCAGCCCTGCCACCATGCCGGTGACAATACCCAACGCCGAAGGCTTGCCAAACTTCTTCCATTCCATGGTGATCCAGGCCAGAGAAGCTGCTGCCGCGGAAATATGAGTCACCAGCATGGCCATGGCCGCATCGCCGTTGGCCGCCAGAGCGGAGCCACCATTGAAGCCGAACCAGCCTACCCACAGCATGCCTGCCCCGGTCACCGTCATGGTCATGTTGTGTGGCATCATCCCCTGATTGGGGAAGCCTTTGCGGTTACCCAGCACCTTGGCTGCCACCAGCGCAGCCACACCGGCCGTGATGTGCACCACGATACCACCAGCAAAATCATACACACCCAGCTCAGCGAGCCAGCCACCGCCCCACACCCAGTGACAAACCGGAATGTAGACCGCCAGCAACCACAGCACCGAGAACACCAGCATGGGGCCGAAGCGCATACGCTCGGCAAAGGCACCAATGATCAGGGCCGGGGTGATAATGGCGAAGGTCATCTGGAACAGACCATGCAGGCTCTTCGGAAGGGTTCCTTCCAGGGTTTCACGGGTGATGCCGTCAAAAAACACATGCTGCAGCCCGCCAATCCAGGCGTTCATGCTGCCGCCATCGGAAAACGCCAGGGAGTAACCTCCAATAAGCCAGACAAGTGACACTGCACAGGTAATAGCAAAGCACTGCATCAGGACGGACAGTACGTTTTTGCTGCGCACCAGACCGCCGTAGAAGAGGCTCAGACCAGGCAGGGTCATGAACAGCACCAGCGCAGTGGCGGTGAGAATCCAGGCGCTATCCCCTGTATCAAGACCCTCCGCCATGGCCAGCGAGGGCAACATCAGCAATACCGCAAGCAACTTCTTCATGATAATCCCCTTAAATGGCTTCCTGGCCGGTTTCACCGGTGCGAATACGAATAACCTGTTCAAGGTCGTGGACAAAAATCTTGCCGTCACCGATCTTGCCGGTTCCCGCTGCGCTCATGATCGCTTCGATGGCCTGATCCAGCTGGTCTTCGCGCACCGCCAGCTCCATCTTTATCTTGGGAACAAAGTCCACAACGTATTCCGCCCCCCGATACAACTCGGTGTGTCCCTTCTGGCGGCCAAAGCCTTTCACTTCAGTGATGGTCAGCCCCTGCACCCCAATCTGGGCCAGCGCATCGCGCACTTCATCTGCCTTGAACGGCTTGATCACCGCAGTCAGCATTTTCATGGTTGTCTCCTGGTCCTCAACAATTTGCACCAACACAAAGCGGTGTCGGTAATTTGCACCGGCAAAGTGCATACAAGAATTGGGCCAGACCCTTCACCCTTGATAATCAATTAGTTATGGCTAGGGAAGGCGAAATATGCACCATAGAGATGCAAATAATCCATGGCGCACCACGATTACGCACCCATTCGGAGCACTAACCAGGCCGGCTTCGCTACGAAATGGTGCCTTGCGTGCTGAAAAAATATCGGCTGTCTCATCTGTGCACCATTCCAATACACAAGAGCCGGCCAATAAAGAAAAAAGGCGCCTGCCGGCGCCTTCTTTGGGGTATAGCGATCAGATGATCAATAAAGATAGTTGAACATCTTGCGGCGGTACTCACTGGCCAACGGGTCCCCTTTCGGCAGACATTCAAAGACTTCCAGCAAGGCACTGCGGGCAATGCCTTCCTTGTAATCCCGGTGGTCGCGTAGCAGCACCAGCAGAGATTCGAGCCCGGCACGAAACTGACCCGCTGCGGCGGCCTGAAGACCATGGGCATAAAGGTCCTCAGGAGTCGGAGCATCACTGATGCGCACTTCCAGATCCTTTAGGCTTTGCCCCTCTCCTTCCAGCTTGTCGAGCAAGGCAAATCGGGCACGGAAGGGTCTCAGCGGCTCGGCATCTTCGGTGACTTCCGCCAGCACCGATTGCGCTTCATCCAGGCTCCCTTGCCCCAACAGGTATTCTACCAGCAAGGCCCGAATGGCGTGCTTGTCAGGGGTTTGCTGTAAGGTTTGTCGCAAGGCAGCTTCAGCCTGCTCGCCATGGCCGGCTTCAATCGCCATTCGTACCTGCTCTATGAACCCTTCTTCCTGCTGGGCTTCTGCTGCCTCGGGATCCACGATGGGTGCCAGCCACTGGCGCAAGCTTTGCTCAGTCTGGGCACCCTCCAGCTCATTGACCAGCTGGCCCTGAAAGACCAATTTCAGACTCGGCAGTGCCTGCAGCCCGAACTGACTGGCCAACATCTGCTGTTCATCTACATTCACTTTGGCCAGCACCAACTTTCCCTGGTACTCGTTGACGATGCGCTCAAGAGCAGGCGCCATTTCCATGCTGGGCTGGCTTCTGCTGGACCAGAAACTGATCAGCACCGGAATCTGCCGTGACTGCTCGAGAACCTGCTGAATGTTCTGCTCGGTGGCGTCAATGATGTAACTGTTCGGTTGCACAGATGCACTCCTGATTCTGTCGCTTTGCGCGCATTGTAAGGCAAGCGGTGAACAAAATCCGATGTTGTCCTGTCGCATCAACAACCCAACCCGTTCTTGAATGCTTATGTGCAACCTGAAGAACAGAAGCGTTAGACTGGGTGTGGTTCATGTACAGCCACAGGTCAAATCTACCGGCTTCACGCTGTCTACATGGGCCTTGAGTACGCTGGACTGTATTCATTCAGGCATAGGAGACCGCCATGCTTAGCCTTCTGGCTATTGTAGTGTTGATTGCCACCCTTATGACCCTGTTTTATCAACGGGTCAGCAGGGGGATTGGCAGTGTTGTATTTGTCGTCATCTGGTTATTAAGTGCCTTTCTCGCTCCCTGGTTGGTGAACCCGCTAGCCCTCGTGGTCCTCGCTGCAGGTGTTACCCTTCTCAATCATGTTGACCTGCGTCAGAAGTTCATTTCCCGACCAGTTTATGGCGCCTTGGGCAAAGTGATGCCTGCCATTGGCGATACCGAACGGGAGGCCATCGAAGCCGGCACCACCTGGTTCGAGGCAGATCTGTTCTCTGGCCGCCCGGATTGGGAAAACTTTTCGCATATCCAGTTCTCCACGCTCAATGATGAGGAACAGTCGTTTCTGGACAACGAAGTTCAGGAGTTGTGCGACATGCTGGATGAATGGAAGATTTTTCATGAACTCAAGGATCTTCCCCCCGAGGTTTGGGATTTTCTCAAGCACAAGGGCTTTTTCAGCCTGATCATTCCCCGGGAGTATGGCGGCAAGGCATTTTCGCCCTATGCGCAGAGCCGCATCATGAGCAAGATTGCCACCCGCTCACTCACCGCCGCCGTGACCGCCATGGTGCCCAACTCCCTCGGCCCTGGTGAGCTCCTCGCGGAATACGGCACCCAGGAGCAGAAGGACCGTTGGCTCCCGGGCCTGGCCAAAGGCGATGAAATTCCCTGCTTTGGTCTTACCGGACCGGAGGCCGGCTCTGATGCGGGCGCCATTCCCGACACCGGCGTGATCTGCAAAGGCAAGATTGACGGTAAAGAAGTGCTGGGCATGCGCCTGAACTTTGCCAAACGCTGGATTACCCTTGCCCCGGTGGCTACCGTGGTTGGCCTTGCCTTTAAACTGTACGATCCGGATCACCTGCTTGGGGATAAGGAAGAGCTGGGCATTACCTGTGCCCTGATTCCCGCCGACACGAAAGGCGTGGAAATCGGCCGTCGTCATTACCCCGGCTCTCCGTTCATGAACGGTCCCATCAATGGCAAGGATGTATTCGTGTCACTGGACGCCATCATTGGTGGCCCGGATATGGCCGGCAAAGGCTGGCGTATGCTGATCGAGTGCCTTGGTGCGGGTCGAGGTGTCTCCCTGCCCGCCCTGGCAACCGCCAGCGGTGAAATGGGTTATCGCATGACCGGCGCCTTTGGTCGTATCCGCCGTCAGTTCAATACCTCCGTGGGCGATTTTGAAGGTGTGCAGGAAGCATCCGCAGAAGTGGCTGCCATTGCTTATACTCTGGAAGCATATCGTCACCTGGTGACCCGCTCTCTTGAAGACGGTGCGCCATCCGTGGTGACAGCCATGGCCAAATACCACTCCACCGAAATGATGCGCGAGCTGATCAACCATGGCATGGATATCGCTGGTGGCCGTGGCATTCAGTTAGGTCCGCGAAACTTCCTCGCACTTCCTTACCAGTCCACCCCCATCGCCATTACCGTGGAGGGAGCAAACATTCTCACCCGCTCCCTGATGATCTTTGGCCAGGGCGCCATGCGCTGTCATCCGTACCTGTATGACGAGTTGCAGGCTATTCAGGCCGAGGACAAGGAAAAAGGGCTCCAGGCGTTTGATGCCCTGTTCTTTACGCATGCTGGGCACACGCTTGGCAACATAAGCAGCGCTGTACTGCAGGCGCTTGCGGGCCAGTATCTCTCCGATGCACCGGCAAATGCAGATGCCTTCAGTGCCCCCTGGTACCGCCTGGTTAATCGCTACAGTGCGGTATTGGCAAGTACCGCAGACATGGCACTTGCCCTGCTGGGCGGGGACCTCAAGCGGCGCGAGCTGTTGTCGGCTCGTCTCGGTGATGTCCACAGTCAATTATTGATTGCCTGTGCCATCCTGAAATACCACGCCACCCTGCCTCGGGATGAGGCCAACGATGCCCATGCGAGCTATGCACTGCGCCGGGCCTTCAGCCGTGCACACGACGCCCTGGAAGCGTTCTATCGCAACTTTGGTTTCTATGGCATTGGCCATGTCCTGAAGGGGCTTTTCTTCCCGTTTGGTCGCCCCTGCAAGGCACAAGCGCCGGGAGATGACCAGATCCGCCAACTGGGTGAAATGATCATGGAACCCAGCTCGGTGCGTGATGCACTGGCAGAACCGGCCTACATTTCCCAGGACCCGGAAGACGCTATCGGTCGGGTGGAGACAACCTTCAACAAGTTGCTGGAAGTGGAACCGGGCTGGCTGGCGTACCTGAAGGCCAATGGCAAGGGGCAGCTGGAGGGCAGCAGCGTTCTGGACAAACTCAAGGACGCTGCCGCCAAGGGCATCATCAGCGAGTCCCAGGTGGATGCCATCAACGAGTACGATGCCATGCGTTACGACTGTCTGCTCACCGATGCCTTTGACAAGAATCTGAAGAAGGTGAAAGTCCACGCGGAGAGACCGGTGATGTAGTCCCGTCCATGGCGGAGCACAGTCGTGCTCCGCCTGGATTTCCCCCATCATTCTCGGGTAACGAAAAGCGAGTTTCGGAGAGCAAAAATCTGAGCCTTGTTCGGCGCACCGGTTTTCGCAACGCGAAGCTCGCCCCTCTCCGCTCCTCTCAAGCGGGTCGTTCAAATTCCAACCAGCTCACAATCCAACAAAAAATCACAATGGCTATTTTTTAGCCAATTGCTGATTTTTCCAGCAGTTGAATCATCGTCACTCCCTGTACATGCAGATTTAACATTTTTATCACCCTTTTGGCGCTTTCCCGCGCCGCGCCTTTGGTCTACGCTTTGCCAAAATTCTGCCCCTCCGGGTTTTACCCGCGCTCGCAGCGCCTCGCCCCAGCTACACAGGTCAGGAATGACAGCAGTCGTAGAAGAAAAATCTGTACTCGAATTCAAGGGCCGCATGCTGATGATGACGGTCCTGCAGCTCAACACCCTGGACGCACACAAGCTGCATCAGGAAATCAGCCAGCGTCTGGATGACGCGGCAGAGTGGCTGCAACAGGCCCCCGTGGTCATCGATATCCCCGCAAGCGTGGAGATCGATACCGCAGATCTGATGCCTGCGGTGGATACCCTGCGCAATCTGGGCGTCAATCTGGTTGCTCTGGCTCGCAATGAGCGCATTGATGAAGCCACCGCTGCCATGGTTGGTCTGGGTACTCTGAGTCTGAGCGGCGGACGCGATATCCCCCGCCGTAGCGAAGCCCCCCGACAGGAAAGTGCCCAGCAAGAATCCGCCCCGTCCGCGGCCGAGAAGGTGGAAACCCTGGTGATTGATCAGCCGGTGCGTTCCGGGCAGCAGGTTTACAGCCGCGGGGACATGATTGTACTGGCACCGGTGAGCACCGGGGCCGAACTGATGGCAGAAGGCAATATCCACGTTTACAGCAACCTGCGCGGCCGAGCCATGGCCGGGGTCAGGGGCGATACCAGTGCCCGAATTTTCTGTCAGCAGCTCAACGCAGAGCTGGTGTCGATCGCAGGGCATTATCGGGTAGCAGAAGATCTACCCGACGCACACCGAAACCAGCCTGTGCACCTGTCCCTGCAGGGCGAGGCGATGCATTTTACCGCGCTTAAATAGCGTTCAGGGACTGAAAAGGTAAGGAGAAGAGCGTGACAAAGATCGTGGTCGTGACATCCGGCAAGGGTGGCGTCGGCAAAACCACTACCAGTGCGGCACTGGCTACTGGGCTTGCCCTGCGCGGTTTTAAAACCACCGTTATCGATTTTGATGTGGGCTTGCGCAACCTGGATCTGATCATGGGCTGCGAACGCCGGGTGGTCTACGATCTGGTGAATGTGATCAATGGCGATGCCAACATCAAGCAGGCTCTGATCAAGGACAAGAAGGTGGACAACCTGTTCATCCTTCCTGCCTCCCAGACCCGTGACAAGGACGCCCTCACCCAGGAAGGGGTGGAAGGTGTGTTCAATGCACTGCGTGATGACATGCAGATGGACTACATCATCTGTGACAGCCCGGCCGGTATCGAGAAAGGCGCCCTGATGGCCGCCTACTTCGCTGATGAGGCGGTGGTGGTAACCAACCCGGAGGTGTCCAGCGTACGGGACTCCGACCGCATGATCGGCATCCTGGCGAGCAAGACCCGCCGTGCCGAACTCGGTGAGGGGGACATCCCTGCCCGCCTGCTGCTGACCCGCTATTCGCCAGAGCGTGTCGAGAAAGGCGAAATGCTGTCAGTGGAAGATGTGCAGGAAATTCTCGCCATTGAACTGCTGGGTGTGGTTCCGGAATCCCAGGCCGTTCTCAATGCCAGTAACTCCGGTAACCCGGTGATTCTGGATACGGATTCTGATGCGGGTCAGGCCTACAGCGATGCTGTCGCGCGTTTCCTGGGAGACCAGCTGCCTCACCGCTTCACTACTGTTAACAAGAAAGGTCTACTGGGCCGACTGTTTGGGGGCTAAGGATGAGCATCTTCAGTTATCTGCTTCCCAAGAAGCAGACGAGCGCGTCAGTCGCCAAGGAGCGGTTGCAAATTATTGTTGCCCGTGAACGTTCCACTCGTGGCGGGCCAGACTACCTTCCGCAACTGCAGGAAGAGCTACTACAGGTAGTACGCAAATATGTTCCTGTTGATCAGGATGCGGTCAACATTCAGCTGGACAGGGAATCAGGTTGTGAGATTCTCGAGCTGAATATCACTCTGCCGGAAGGGGCACCGTAACGCCTTCACCGCAACAGGGAATGCAAAAAAGCGAACCACATGGTTCGCTTTTTTATGTCCAGAACCCCGTTCACACCGCTAATCTGACCATGCAGTCCAGCTTTACAATCAGCAGCCAAAAAACCGCCGGGTTTTTTTGCGCCGCCCCATCGACAGGATTATTCTCCTTGATGGTGGCGCCTGAATTGTTAGTCACCCCGACGAGCAGCGTCATTTTTACCGAACGGCGAAACGGCACCTCGTTACCATAATAAAAAACAGGGCCTTTTGCTCCAGCGCTATCGAGGCGCTACCAGGCCCGGTGGAGATCCAGGGAGAGAACTTGGCAATCGGAATTTCACTGATCAGGTTTCTGCTGGCAAGCCTGCTAATTGCAATGGCCCTGCCCGCCCATGCCGTTACCAGCGGCCATCTTCAGGTAAAGAACCCGGTTGCCACCATCGAACTTGGCCCCCATATCCAGAGCTGGTGCGACAGCAATGGCCAATCCACACTTGCACAGGCACGCACTCAACAATACCAGCCACTGCAACGCAGCCGTATCAACTTCGGCTACCGCAAGGACGCCTGTTGGTTTCGGGTAGAGCTGGAAAATACCAGCGCTGTCGAACTGCCATTATGGCTGCAGGTGGATTATGCCGTACTCGACAACGTGGACTTTTACCTGATCGACGGCGATGACATCCAGTCATGGCATATGGGCGACACTCTTCCCTTCAGCAGCCGTCCGGTTCACCTGCGTACCTTCACCCTCCCCTTTACCCTTCCGGCAGAGGGCAGCAGCACCCTGTATCTGCGAATTCACACCATCAGCAGCGCCATGACAGTGCCGCTAAGTCTGAGCGGCCGCGATAATTTCATTGAACAGCAAAGCAGTCATGAATGGTTGATGGGTGGCTTTTACGGCATTGCCATCGGCTTGTTCTTTTATCATCTGGTGCTGTGGCTGGGAGGCAAGGAGCGTAGCAGCCGCTTTTATGTGCTGCATGTGGCGTGCTCCACTTTCTACATTGCCTGCCTTCAGGGGGTTGCACACCGTTTATGGTTTCCCGATACCGTACTTCCCCAAGCCGCCAATCACCTGTTCGGTTATCTCACCCTGCTGTCTGGACTACTGTTCGCCCGGGACTTTCTGAATACCGTGCAATGGCGCTGGCTGGACCGCCTGTTGCTCACTGCTGTGGCAATCCAGGTGGGCATCATCATCATCATGCTCGCCACACCGATGGGTACCATTGCCTCCCTGCAGGGTGTAGTGGCGCTGCTGACGTTGGTGCTGCTGTTGTTCATTGGGCTGTTCAGTCTCTATCGCGGTCACCCGGAGGCGCGCATCTTTGTCTTTGCCTGGAGCATGTTTCTGGTCACTGTCGGGTTGTTGGCACTGGGTGCCTACGGTGTCATCACCCTCCCCGGCATTCTCAACATTATCGGTGTGCAGCTCGGTCTGGTGCTCCAGCAGGTGCTGCTGTCATTCGGACTCGCCTACCGCCTGCGCAGCCTGAAGCAGGAAACCCTGCAGCGGCAAAAGGAAATTGCCCGCGCCCAAGCCGAAAACGATGCAAAGAGCGACTTTCTCGCCAAGATGAGCCACGAGATTCGTACACCAATGAATGCAGTACTGGGTCTGGCCGAACTGATGCGTGGCACTCGCCTTGATGCTACCCAGCGCAACTATATGGATACCATTTATAGCGCCGGCAACAGCCTGCTCAATGTGATCAACGATATCCTGGATTTTTCCAAGATCAGCTCCGGCAAACTGGAACTGGAAGTCAGCAGCTTCAACCTGCACCGGCTACTGGAAGATTGCCTGATGATCTTCCATGCCACTGCCGAACAGAAAGGCATCAGGCTTGTCAGTGACTGGGATGCCAGCTTGCCAGAGTGGGTAAAGGGAGACCCGACACGACTACGCCAGATTCTGCTGAACCTGCTCTCCAATGCGGTGAAATTCACCGAACAGGGCACGGTCACCCTGCGTGCACAAGCCGGCAGAACCCGTAACCCTGAGGTGCTGCTTCTGCACTGCCAGATTGTAGACCAGGGTATCGGCATGACCGATGAGGAGGTCAGCATGCTGTTTCAGTCTTTCCAGCAGGCAGACAGCTCCACATCACGAAAATACGGCGGTACCGGGCTTGGCCTGGCGATTTCGCGGCAGCTGGCTGAGTTGATGCAGGGGCGGCTTGAGGCCCATAGCGTGCGAGGAAAAGGCTCGACCTTCTCCCTCAGTATTCCCCTCCAGCGAAGCGTCATGGACCCGGCGGAAAACAAACCGCAAACCCTCCAGGACACGGCGTCACTCCAAGTGCTGGTAGTGGAGGATAATGCGGTCAACCAGATGGTCATCGGGGCCCTGCTCAAGCAGCTAGCCATCAATACCACCCTCACCAGCAGCGGCGCGGAGGCTCTCAAGCTGCTGGAAGAGCCGACCTTCTGTCCTGATCTCATCCTGATGGACTGTGAAATGCCAGACCTTGATGGCTATCAGACCACACAGCTGATCCGCGATCTGGAAAGCCGGGAGAAACGTCGCCGTATTCCCATTCTCGCGCTGACTGCCCATGCCTCCACAGAACACCGCGAACGTTGTTTTGCCAGTGGTATGGACGACCATATTTCCAAGCCGGTAACGCTGGAGCAGCTGCGACAAAAATTACTGGAGTGGACTTCCCGCTAGGGTGGCATCACCTGCCATTCAGGGTCTTCATACTCTCCGATCACCTTCACCGTCACGACCTGGGCATGTCGGGCGAGGATGGCCTTGACCCTCTCGCTGCGCGAGTCGTCCTTCGCGTCCCTGTGCGCCTTGGTCTGCCAATGGGCAATGGCTAACACGGTATCCGGGTGCCCTATCTTGCGATGCAGATATGTCCCGAGCGCCCCCTCAGACTGCTGAATGATTTCACTGGCTTCCACCCAGCCCTGCGCATACTCCTCCACACTGAAACCCGGCTTCATGGTGACTTCAAAGATGAACTTCATAATGACTTCTCCCCCTGCCGATAGAACCGGGCTAGCAGGTTGTAGAGGTCCGGCCAGTCCTGATAGAGCTGATCCGGCGCTTCAAAGAAGGCCTCGCTGCAGACAGCAAAGAACTCTCCAGGACCGGTCAGCGCGTAGGCATCCACCGGCATGGGGCGATGATGACGATAGTCTTCCTGTAATTCGCCAAACGCTTTTGAAAAGATGTCATGCCATTTCTGTGGCCGCATGCCCTGATGCAGTGGTGGCGCACCATTGGCGCCTTGATAGCGCATGTCCAGCTTGTGAGACATTTCGTGAATCACCACATTACTGGCCCCACCCGAATGGCACACAGCTTCCCAGGAGAGGATCACTGGCCCCTGCTGCCAGGCCTCACCAGACAGCACCGGGCCGCAAGGGTGGACAACGCCATCAGGGGTACGATGCGGGCGATTTGGCACAAAGGCACTTTCATAGAGAATCACTGTGTACCAGCCGTTATACCAGTCCAGCCCCAACTTGAGGATCGGTACACAGGCCATGGTAGCCACCTTCAGGCACATGGCATCGGTAATCTGGAAGTCACCACCCGGCACCACACTTTTTCGCGCCAGAAACCGGAACGACAACGCCATCAGGGACTGACGCTCCTGGTCCGAGTAACGGTTCAGCACAGGCCAGCCAGCCACTGCCGCTTGCCACTGAGCCTGGGTAAAACCCATCTTTCTTACCCGTCGGGTATCGCGCCAGTCACGCCACGCAGCCAACATCCACTCCTCCCTGATCTTTCTTGTCTGCGAACCTGACAAGACCTGTCCAGATTCGCCATGGTTATGGCGCCGAGTGAATCCACTCTCATCTGCCTGCCATGCTAACATCCGCTACCCTCACCTATGGAAGCGCCTCGCCGTGCCCTTCAGCCGAGCACAAAAAGCCGATTTTCTGCTGCTGGTGGTCACCCTGCTGGCCGCCATCAGCTGGATGTTTTCCCGTGAGGCCGTGTTGGCCATGCCACCGCTGCTGTTCATGTCCCTGCGCTTTCTGCTGGCGTCGTTTTTGCTCAGCCTGGTGGCGCTTCCCCAGCTGGCTAAACTGGATGTCGGGCAGCTCTGGCGCTGTGTTCGGGTTGGGTTGGTGTTCGGCATCGCCATGAGTTTCTGGGTGCTGGGCCTGGCCTTCGCCAGCCATGTGGGAGAAGGCGCCTTCCTGACCAGCCTTGGCGTGGTGCTGGTCCCGGTCATCGCACGAGTGGTGTTCGCCGAATCCGTACCGGGCAGCACCTGGCTGGCGCTACCGGTGGCGGTGGCAGGACTCGCCCTGTTATCACTGGAACAGGGGCTGCATCTGGAAGCTGGACAGCTCCTGTTCATCACCGCTGCGGCCATCTTTGCGCTCTACTTCAATCTCAATACCCGCGCGGCCAACACTATCGC
Source organism: Alcanivorax sediminis (assembly GCF_009601165.1). Classification (NCBI taxonomy): domain Bacteria; kingdom Pseudomonadati; phylum Pseudomonadota; class Gammaproteobacteria; order Oceanospirillales; family Alcanivoracaceae; genus Alcanivorax; species Alcanivorax sediminis. Next base: position 2,883,828 of record NZ_WIRE01000001.1, read on the forward strand.
CATCCGACGTGCCAATGGCGAAATTGTTGAGCACACCCGCATACCCGCACTCGCTCTGACCACTGTGGTGCTGGCCGTTGTTGGTGTCGTCACCGGGGTGTTGTCACTCTGCTTCGAACCTTGGCAAAGCGCTCTCTCCGACCTGACGGGCACCCTGATTATGTGGATTGTGCTTAGTGCCACTGTCGGCACAGCCCTGCGTTTTCTGGTCCAGACCTATGCCCAGAGCCTGTCGCTGCAGAGCCACGGGGTCGTCATCATGGTGCTGGAACCCATGTGGACCGCACTCATGGCTGCCGCCTGGTTCGGCGAAGGCATGAGCACTCTGCAATTACTTGGCTGTGGCCTGATATTCCTGTCCCTGCTGGTCAACCGTTGGCGAGCTGTGCGCAAGCTGATTCGGATCGGTTAACGGTATTAACCGTAATATCAGTCTATTTCATCAGTGGCGATGAGGCTCAGCACCTGTTGGTGCCAGCCGGATCACAGGCTCGCACCCACTCAGGTACCAATATTCAACAAGGTGTACATAACAGCTCAAACTGTGTGACACAGTTCCTTTTCTTGGCGTTGACATGGCGCAACATCAGCCCACCAAAAAACACAACAAGAAGCTGCGCCATGGATGCTACCAGACTGCCTGTCAAAGGCCTGATTACGGCCATGATGATCGCCTTTAGCGGCCATAGTTACGGGACCACCTGCCAGGAAGGCTCACATTCGTCGATCACCCTGCATAATGCAGACCGAACTCTGGTGAGCCTGCTGGATCAACCTGCTGCGGATCAGCAAGCCCCTATCCTGCTTCAATACAGCAGCACCACGCCCAGCATCAATAAGCCCATCCTCGGCAATTATGCCCGGCTGCGCCTCGCCGCCCTGGCATTGCAGGATGGCGACACGACCTTCGCCCGCCAGCAGCTCACCCAGATCGAACAAAACAGCCCAGCCGCCGTGGATGCCGCCCTGCTGCTGGCTGAAAGTTATCGAAAGGATGGGGATCGGGAGCGCGCCCGAGCCTGGTTCTTGCGTATTGCAGCACGCTTCCCCGGTAATCCGCGCGCCGTGTCCGGTCTGGTGCTGGCCGGTGATGACTGGCGCAAGCAGGGAGCCTCAGAGCAGGCTCTGCCGGTATATAACCTGGCCCTGACCAAGGCTGCTGAGAACATGAAAGCGCTTGAAGAGTTGGAAAACAACCCGGACCGTCTTTACCGTGCCCTCACCAACAGCGTGGCCGGTAACAGCACGACGGTCATGGATCAGCTGGTATTGGCCCTGGTGCGAGACAGTGACAGCCGCGTTCTCGACGCAACGCGACAGCTGATCCATGCCAAGAGTCAGCTGCGCTGCCTGCAAAGCGAAGAGGAAAGTCTTAACGCCGCTATTGAGCACGCATCCGCACGGGATCTCTCCAATGGTGCTTTCCGCCAAGCGGCAGAATTTGAAAAGAAAGCGACCGAACAGGAAATTGCTGACCTGGAACGGATTCTGGTCAATGCGCCCAAAATGGCAGAGCTGCAACAGCGACTTGACGATGCCAGGGATCGACTGGCGCGATTGGCGCAACGTCTTGATTCACTCGGTTCCACCGCCTTACCGCCGGAGCTGGAGCAGCGAAAGCTAAAAATGGACGTTGACAAGAAAGCGCTGGATCAGAGCATTATGGCTGCACGGGAGCAGGTTCGGTCCGCTCTGGAAGACGAAGTTCCCGAGCTCAAGCGCTACTACCGCAATCTGGCAGGAGAGGCGCAACTGGGCATTGCCCAGTTGCTGCAGAACAGTGAACGCCGTAGCGAATCATCCCTTGTGGGATACAAGTAAGGCGTCTACTTTCTCGATATATTTCTGCTTGGCGGTGTCTGGGTCAGTGCCTTTGAGCTTGGCCCAGGCATCGTACTTGGCGCGCTTTACCATATCCAGCATGCCCGGACGCTTGCCGGACACATCCCCTTCACTACCCTGCTTGAAGTGCGCATACAAGAACAGCAGATCGTCATTGGAAGGTTTGCGGTCCAGGGTCTGAACATCTTTCTGGGCTTGTTCAAAACGAGCAGTATCAGTCATGGTTGTTCCTGTTATCACGGGTCGTGGAAAGTAAACCATCACGGACCGGCATACATGGCCCGGATGAAGGAAATAGTGCGCGGTGTTCTTTGCATTATCAACATACCTGCAAAGCAATGGGTCCGCTGGTAACCCTTTTACTACAGATCTGAATCCGCTTTTTGGGCCAAAAACGGCGTCGACAGCAACTCGGGATGACGTGGCACGATATCGCCAAGCATGTGCACCATCCATTGCAGATCAGCCTCCAAATCCCCTGTTGGCATGACGCTCCCCACCACTCTGACCTGGCGACGGCGGTAACAGAACCCCAGCACCACCACCGGTATATCCTGCTCCTCAGCGATCCGGTAGAAGCCCGTCTTCCAACGATGCGCGCCTTTGCGGGTACCTTCCGGGGCGATGCCTAGCCAGCAGGGTTGGCGCTGCATTGCCGTAACGGTTTGCTCAACCAGATCCTGGGCGCTATCCCGGTTTACCGGTATACCGCCCAGCCAGTACATCAACCGTCCTAACCGCCCCTCAAAGAGGGTGTGTTTGCCCATGAATTTGACATGAATGCGCAGCGCCTGAATGGCACTGAGCCCAATCACACCATCGATATTGGAGGTATGGGGGGCCACCACCAACACGGCACGCTCAACATTGGGTAGCTCACCCACAATACGCCAGCCCATCAGTTTCAGGATCAGGCGCCCTAACCCCGCCAGCAACCAGTGGCCACGGCGTGGCACGGCCGCACCCGGCGTGGTGGGTGTGATTGGCGGTAATTCCTGCTTCATTCCAATACCGTTATGCAAATACCGTAAAGGTCTGTCGACTCAAGGCCACGGCCTTGCCCTCGGCGTCCCAGATGGTGGCCTGGCTCTGGCCATAACCATCACTGCACTGGTCCGTGTGGACCTGATACTGCCACAGGGAGTCCGAAGGCCGGGTTGCCGGATCGTCGAGCAGCTCCATGGTCCAGGTCAATGAACTGGCAGGGGCAGGCGTGCGTAGCATCGACAACACTGATGGCGGCCAGGTATCCACCAGGGCAATCAGTGCCGCCGTACTCATCCTTTGCGGGGCACAGCGAAAACCCATATAGCCGCTGAAGTTAGCCTCTTCACTGCCGCAGAAAGGCGGCTTGCCGGTGGCATAGCGAATATCGAAGTGTTCAAGGAAGTCCGGTGTGACCCCTTTGATCAGCGGCATCACCAGACTGTCCGCCGGGGCGGGCATATCGGGAGCCCCCGGCACGGCAATAGTGACAGAGGAGTGTCGGGCGGCGCCAAAACTGGCCATCATGGCTGCGACCACAGCGCCCTCCTGTCGCGCGGTAACCATGGCTTGCATAACCGATTTCCCTTCCCGGAAGACTTCACTGTGCAAGGAGACTGGCCCAGGAGCTGCGGGCGCCACAAACGACAGGGAGAAGCTGCGCAGAACACGGTCTTTTGCCACCGTCTTGTCCAGGTGATCAAACAACACAGCACCCACCAGGCCTCCAAACAGGGCACGCCCCTGCCCCCAGCCCTCTGGCAGCATGCCGTTGCCCATCCCGTCTACCGTCGCCAGCACATCATCAAACGTCATATCGCCATCCCGCTGTTTTCATAGGATGCGATTAATAGCATTGCCGAAAGCGGGCTGAAAGACATAATCAGGACAAACCATTGGCTAACTGCGACGAATTACCAGAGAAAACGAAATTGCCATGCGCAAAAGCCGTCCAGACGGTAGCATAGGCGCCAATTTTTCCTGTTTCGCCAGTTGGAGAGAAGAATGACCTGGTTGAAATCCCGTCGCCTGCAGTACCTTTTGGCCATCACCGCCCTGTTTTTCGGGTTGATGGTCATACTGCGTGCGATCTTCTACTTCGGATTTTCAGAAGTGCCTGTGACACCGGGCGTAGATCAGGCTGCGGTGCTGGATGCGCTGGCCGTTGGCCTGCGTTTTGACCTGCGCCTTGCGCTGCTGATGATGCTGCCTCTGGCGGCCATGGCTTACCTGCCATTCATGAACCTTCTCAACAGCGCACTGATGCGCTTCTTCGGCCACCTTTATCTGGTGATCGCTCTGGCTCTCATGGGGCTGACCTATATCTTTGATTTTGGCCATTACGCCTATCTGGGCGAGCGGCTGAACGTGACCGCCCTGCGCTTCCTTCAGGATACCCGTGACTCTACCCTGATGGTGTGGGAGAGCTACCCTGTAATCTGGATCCTGATCGGCTTGATCACCAGTGTCGCCGCGAGTTACTGGCTGGCTCGGGTGGCGGAACGCAAGCTGCTGCAGCGCGCACCAGCCGGTATCAGCTGGCCGAATGCCACTGTGGGTTTCCTGGTCTGTTTCGCGCTGTTCTTCTTTGCCATTCTGGGGCGCGTCACCAATATCAATCTTCTTAACCCCATTCCGTTGCGCTGGAGCGAGGCCTTTATCTCAGGCGATCGCGCCATTGGCGCCCTGGGGTTGAACCCGGTGCTGTATTTTCGCGATACCCTGCTGATTCCCGTTTCTCCCTATGACAAGGAACAGGTAAAGGATTATTACCCGCTGATGGCGGATTATCTGGACATTCCTGAAGATCAGCGAGAGAACCTCAACTTCTCGCGCATTGTCGACGTAAAGAGCCACAAGCTGGACTATGAGCGCCCACCCAATGTGGTGTTTGTGATGCTGGAGTCCCTGGGAGCCAGCCGTGTGAGCAGCTATGGCCTCCCCATTGAAAGCACGCCCAACCTTGACCGGCTCGGCAGTGAAGGCTGGCGCTTCAAGCACTTCTATGTACCGGTCACCGGTACCGCGAAAACCATCTGGGCGACCTTCACGGGCATTCCTGATGTGGCTCCCCAGGAAAGCGCCAGCCGCAATCCACTAACCAGTCATCAACGCATGGTAGTCAATGAGCTTAAAGGCTACCGAAAGTTCTACTTCATCGGCGGCAATGCCGGCTGGGCCAATCTGGACGGCCTCGTTCAGCAAAGTATTGATGGCCTGGAACTGCACCAGGAAGGCGATTGGCAATCCCCCAATGTGGATGTGTGGGGCATCTCCGATCTGGACCTCTTCAAGGAATCCAACCAGATCCTGAATGATCTGCCGGATGATCAGCCTTTCTTTGCCTTTATCCAGACAGCAGGTAACCACCGCCCCTTCACCATTCCGGAAAACAATGGTGATTTCAAAGCCCGTACCGACCTGTCCGATGAAGAACTGGCCAAGCATGGCTTCCGCAGCGCCGCCCAGTTCAATGCTGTTCGCCTGCTGGATTACAACGTGGGCGAATACATGAAGATGGCGGAGAAGAGTGATTATTTCGACAATACCCTCTTCGTGTTCTTTGGTGACCACAATAACCGCATCACTACCCTGCCCCACATGCCGCCAGCCATGGAGCAACTGGGTCTGGAGAGCAATCACGTACCCCACGTGATCTACTCCCCCCGTTACCTCAAGCCACGGGTAATCGACCAGGCGGTGGGTCTGGTGGATGTGATGCCCACCGTGGCTGGCTTGCTCGGTCTCGACTATCGCAACACCACACTGGGGCGGGACTTCCAGATCCAGGCCCATGAAGGCGACAGAGCCACCTTTGTGGTGCTGCTGGAAGGGCCCCATCCGATCTATGGCATTGTCACCCGGGATTTTCTGGTACGCATGGATGACGATGGCAGCAACGCCACCCTCCACGACTTGCACAGCGACACCCCGAAAGAAAATGTCGCATCGAAGCACCCTGACGTGTTCGAGAAGCTGTTCAATCTCGCACGCGCCCAGTATGAAACCGCACGCTATATGATGTACGACAACGTGGATAATTGAAGCGACACTACACGCAACACGCAAACCGGGGCCTCGGCGATGGGCGAGGCTCTGGTGCTGACGAAAGAGTAGTTTCGAGTTTCGAGAAGCGAGGTTCGAAAATCAAAATCTCAAACTCCGCCCTCTACACATGGATTGTTGCCTTTCGCAACTCGAAACTCGCTTCTCGAAACCGCATACCTCACCCATGCAAGGTTCGCTTGCAAGCCAATCCCGAGCTGAAGGTTTTCGCATGTTGCATGAAGCGTGTTGCGTACCGCGTTTCCTATTCCCACTCCACATCCGGCAATTTCGCAAACGCTTCTCTCAGCCCCTGTGACCAGGCTTCTCCCAGTGCGCGAAAGCCGCTGTCTTCATTCGTCACATCATGGTGATTGGACAAGTCAAAACTGTCTGACTTGTAAATCAGCACATCCAGCGGCAATCCCACTGACAGGTTGGAACGGATCGTCGAATCCAGACTGATCAGGGCGCATTTGGCCGCATCCTTCAGGGGAAGGTGATAATCCACCACGCGATCCAGAATCGGTTTGCCGTATTTGATCTCACCAATCTGAAAATAAGGCGTGTCCGATGTGCTCTCTATAAAGTTGCCTTCAGGGTACACCTGAAACAGACGGTGCCTTTCACCATGGATCTGGCCGCCAACGATGAAACTACTGCCAAAATCCACATTGCCCTGGCTCTGCCCCGCATCCCGACGGATCACTTCCCGGCAGGTGCTGCCCACGATGGTTGCCACTTCATACATCGAACGGGCACCGAACAGGTTAGGCTGATCGCTGTTGAGACGCATATTGAGCAGGCTGATTACACTTTGCGTGGTCGCCAAATTACCTGCACTCAGTATGACAATGGAACGCTCGCCATCCATCATGAACTTGTGCAGTTTTCTGAAGGTGGCAATGTGGTCCACCCCCGCATTGGTGCGCGAATCCGCAGCAAACACCAGTCCCTTCTCCAGGGACATGGCCACGCAATAGGTCATGCTGTTCAGCTCCGATCAAGATCCCCGCCGGTTCACTGCATGCTTTCGGACACGGTCCGGTTGACCTGTGCCACCGCTTCCAGTGACTCGACTCCACCGCCGAAGCGTACACCACGGACCGGACATGCATCCATATAATCCATGCCCACCGCCAGCTTGAGGTGATGGCGCGGCTGACAGATCTGGTTGGTGACATCAAAGGTTTTCCAGCTGTCATCCTGCCAGACTTCCGCCCAGGCATGGCTGGCCACATGCTCGGAATCCTTGCTGTACAAATAGCCACTCACATATCGGGCCGGCATCCCCAAAGCACGACAGCAGGCCAGAAAAACATGGGTATGATCCTGGCACACCCCCTTTCCGATTTTCCAGGCTTCTCGGGCATTACTGGCAACACTGGTCACGCCGGGCGTGAACGGCATGCCCTCCAGAATGGATTCACTTAACCGCTCAAGCCGCCCGGCATTCGCCATGGAGTCGTACCGGTGAGCCAGCTCCTCCAGCGCTTCATTACACTCCGTCAAAAACGTGGGCCGGGTAAAGACCAAAGGTGACAGTCGATGATCGCTATCCTCACTGTCTTCATCCGTAATCTCCACTTCACCCTTCACGGTCAGCGAGATTTGCTGGTGTGGCTTGTCCAGCGTCAGCACATGCAGAATGTTGTTATAGCTATCGGATCCTTCATCTGCCTGCTCAGGCAGATCCAGCTCCCAGCTCAATACCCGCTGCCGCGCCGAGGGCCGCGGCGTCAGCCGCAGGTACTGGGTGCTGTGCTTCACCCGTTCCGAATAACGGTATTCCGTGCTGTGTTGAATGGACAGTTTCATACCAGCTCCAGGTATTCACTTTGAATGGTGTCCGCCAGCTCATTGATGCGGCGAAGAAAGTCCGTCAGATAATCATTCAGGCCAATATCAACGATATGTTCCATATCGCCGTACTGCAGGCGAGCCAGCTGCACCGCGGCAAGGCGTTTTGATTGCAAACCCGCATTGCCTTCAATGGCTGGCAAAAGATCACAAAGCATCTGCAGGCACGAAAGCAACGAGCGCGGCACTTCCGGTCGCAAGATCAGCAGTTCCGCCACTCGCTCTGCATTAATGGTCTCACTGAACATTTCACGAAACGCCTCATAGGCGCCCACCGATCGTAACAGCGCATGCCAGCGGTAATAGTCCAGCGTGGTATTGGATTCCGACTGTCCCTCGCGATGTTTCACATCCAGAATACGGGCCGTGTTGTCAGCCCTCTCGATGAAGGTTCCCAAACGCAGAAATCGGAAGGTATCACTACGCATCAAGGTGCCGTAAGTCGCTCCGCGGAAAAGGTGAGAACGATTTTTTACCCATTCAAAGAACGCGGTTTCGCCGTAAGCCTGCAGGCCCGTCTGGCGGATCTCCTTCAATTCCAGCCAGGTGCTGTTGACGCTTTCCCACATCTCAGAGGTGATCTTGCCTCGCACTGCATGGGCACTGGCCCGGGCCTGACGCAGGCAGGAGTAAATACTGGCAGGGCTATCCGCATCCAGGGTGAAAAAGAACAGCAGGTTCTGAATGGTGATCTTTCCGTAGCGAGACCCATAGTGATCCGCAGTCCCGGTAATCGCTAACGGCGCCGCCATCTCTGCCTGGGTATCCACCGCAAAGCGAATCAGCGACAGGTTCCAGACCACGTCCAGCATCCGCGCCGTATTCTCTGCCCGCTCAAAATAGCGGGACAGCCAGTAAAGGTCCGAAGCGGTACGACTCAGCATGCGTCCTCCTCCCCGCCTTCCAGCACCCAGGTGTCTTTGGTGCCGCCTCCCTGTGAGGAATTCACCACCAGAGAGCCCGCCTTCATTGCCACCCGTGTTAATCCCCCCGGTACCACCCGGGTGTCATGACCACTGAGCACGAAAGGACGAAGATCGATATGACGAGGGGCAATACCTTCTTCCACGAATATCGGGCAGGTGGACAGCGACAGGGTTGGTTGCGCAATATAGTTTTCCGGGTCTGCCAACAGACGATCACGGAACATCTCAATCTCTGCACTGCTTGCCGCCGGCCCAACCAGCATCCCGTAGCCCCCCGCCCCGTGGACTTCTTTAACCACCAGTTCGGGCAAGCGCCCCAGCACCTCTTTCAGGTCCTCAGGTTTGCGGCACTGCCAGGTGGGCACGTTGTGCAAGATAGGCTCTTCATCCAGATAGAAACGGATCATGTCCGGTACGTAAGGATAGATGGACTTGTCATCCCCGACGCCAGTGCCCACCGCATTGGCCAGCACCACATTACCCTGACGGTAAACTGACAGAAGGCCCGGCACGCCCAGCATGGAATCAGAGCGAAAGGCCAACGGATCGAGAAAGTCATCATCGATACGCCGATAAATCACATCCACCCGCTGCGGGCCCGCCGTGGTGCGCATGTACACGTAGCCATCCTTGACGAACAGGTCGGCCCCTTCCACGAGCTCGATGCCCATTTGCTGAGCCAGAAAGGCATGTTCGAAATAGGCGCTGTTGAACTGTCCAGGCGTCAGAAGCACCACTGTTGGGTGACTGTGACTGGCACTTTGCTGCAGGGTTTCCAGCAACAAGGTCGGGTAATGCTCCACCGGTGCCACAGTCTGTTCAGCAAACAGCTCCGGAAACAGACGCATCATCATGCGCCGGTTCTCGATCATGTAACTCACACCAGAGGGCGTGCGCAGGTTGTCCTCCAGTACATACCAGTCCCCTTCACCATCACGAATCAGGTCCACACCGCTGATCTGCGAATACACCTGATTGGGAAGGTCCACGTCCTGCATGCAAGGCTGGTACTGACTGTTGCCAAAGATCTGTTCGGCGGGAATACGACCGTCGCGGATGATGTTTTGGTCGTGGTAGATATCGTGGAGGAAGAGATTAAGGGCATTGACGCGCTGGATCGCCCCTTTCTCCAGCAACGCCCATTCGCTGGCGGGTATCACACGTGGCAAGGTATCGAACGGAATCAGGCGCTCCGTGCCGCTTTCCTCGCCGTAAACGTTAAAGGTAATACCAACCCGATGAAACTGAAGTTCCGCTTCCTTGCGCTTGCGTTGCAACAGACCGCGATCCTGCTGCAGCAACCAATCGTGATAACTCGTATAGTGAGGCCGCACCCCACCGCCCGGCGCTATCATTTCGTCGAAACCGGACACCGCCGGCAACTTTAATGACCGCATGGCGAATTCCTTGGTCCTGGGGCACGCTACAGGCATGCCCCTGAGCACTTCTCACTCAACACTTCAGCAAGTCCTGTGCCAGAATGGGCATAGCAGAAAGGCCATTTGACACGGCTTTGCCGGACTCAGGATCCAAAACAGGGCAAGACGAAGTGCATGGTGCGAATTGCGCCCGGATTCGGGCATAGACATGGAAATCGTTGATACCGTTATCGTTGGCGCCGGTGTGGTCGGCCTTGCCGTGGCACGGGCATTATCCGCGGACCGCTCCGTCATCATTCTGGAGCAGGAAGACCGGATTGGTACTCACCTCTCCTCGCGCAACAGCGAGGTCGTTCACGCCGGACTCTATTACCCTCCCGGCTCACTCAAGTCGCAGCTATGCCTGGCTGGCAATGAAGCACTGTATCGATACTGTGAAGAGACAGGCGTACCTTTCCGACAGTGCGGCAAGCTATTGGTGGCACAACAGGGACAGGAGCAACAACTTCACCAATTGCAACACAATGCCACAGCCGCGGGGACTCTTCCCCTTCAACTCCTTGCCAGAGCTGAGTGGCAACGACAGGAACCTTGGCTGCGCGCCAGTGAGGTATTGCTTAGCCCCCACTCAGGCATCATAGACAGCCACGCCCTTCTTGCCCGGCTCAATTGGGATGCCGAACGCAACGGGGCCATGCTAACCCTGCGCCACAGAGTCGAGAACATCACATGCGAATCAAATCACTTCACCCTCTCGGTGATTGATAGCGACAGCCAGCACTTTCACCTTGGCTGCCAACAATTGATCCTCGCCGCCGGGCTGTTCACCACCCGCCTATTGGAAAATGCATCAGGCTTTCCTTCCAGAAGGATCCCGGAACAGCGCCAGGCACGTGGTAATTATTTTTCGCTGCTTGGCCGCAGCCCAACTCAAAAGCTGATCTACCCCATGCCGGAAAGTCATGGTCTGGGCGTACATCTCACCGTAGATCTGATAGGTCAGGCACGCTTTGGCCCGGATGTGGAGTGGATCGACAACGATCTACCTCCAGATTACGCGGTCAACGCAGATCGCAAGCTGCGATTTCTGGAAGCCATTCGCGAGTACTGGCCTGATGTAAATCCGGGGCAATTGCAGCCAAGCTATGCCGGTATTCGACCCAAACTGTATAGCGGCGGTAAGCCCGTCACGGACTTTCTGATTCAGGATGAGGAGCAGCACGGGCTGGCCGGCATGATCAATCTGTTGGGTATCGAATCACCGGGCCTGACTGCCGCCCTGGCAATTGCAGACGAGGTAAGAAATCGCCTTGCGTGAGGCCCTGACCGGCAGAAGTCCAGCCTGCTGATCAACCCGGTCACGATAAAGGAGAAGCGGTGATCTCTCGCCGCCGGTTAATTTCTGCCTTTCGCATCAGTCTTCAGACGTCTGCCCAGCTATTATTCCTCCCCATCACCGAGCCAGCCAATCGCACTACCACGCTATCCGGCAGGCAACGTGTTATCCAGGTCATGGCTCGATACATCCCTCCAGGCACCACTACGGCCTTCCCCCTTGCCAGCCCCTCAAGACCGGCCCTCGCCACTGGCTCCACAGGCATCATGGCCTTTTCCAATGAGGGGTCCATCTGGCCACGCGCCTTGGCAGAAAACTCTGTCCGGGTGCCACCGGGACTCAGCGTGGTCACGGTAATGCCTGACGGTTTCAGCTCTTCATGCAAAGCCCGACTCAATGTCTGCACAAACGCTTTGCTCGCCGCATAGGCTGCCATCCCCGGAATCGGGAACCAGGCAGAAACCGAACTCACGTTGAGGATCCAGCCCTCACCACGGCCAGCCATGGGCTCGGCAAAAAGACGGATCAGTGCCAGCAAAGCGCGGTCGTTCACATCCACCATGCCAAGCTGTTCTTCCAGGGACATCTCAAGCGTCGATTTCTGATAACCGAAACCCGCATTGTTGATCAAAATATCCACCTGCGAACCTCGCCGCTGAACCTCATCAAAAAGCATCTGAGGTGCATCCCGCAGAGCCAGATCCAGGGTAATCACACCCACGCTCACCTCAGCCAACTGGGCTGCCAGCGCATCAAGACGCTCAGTCCGCCGTGCCACCAGAATCAGGTTGCAGCCCATCGCCGCCAACTGACGAGCCATTTCTTCACCAATGCCACTGGAAGCACCAGTGATAAGGGCGGTTTTTCCTGAAAACATACAACCTCCGTTTCTATGAGTACGAGCCCCCTGCAGGAGAGACAACTTGTTGCCCGAATGGGGCGGGTCATTCTGGAAAGGCCATGCCATCGGAAAGCTCTTCGTTCATCAAGTTGAATCTCCCACCATTCGAACGGCGTCTCTGGAACCCTTGCCTCGCTGAGACGAGGATCGCCATGCAAGCATAGCTCCTACAGGGGGCATCAGATCCTGCCTGTCGCCGAACTCGACGATTTGGAAGGCGTTTCTATTAACCAAAAAAACGGGCAACTATTTTGGGGCTTATTTCCGATCAAACGTAGCTTGTAGCTAAAAGCAAAAAACCCGGCACAAGGCCGGGTTTTTTGTTGGTGCGGAAAGCGCGCTGTTTTTACAGCTTGCCGTCCAGCTCCGGTACTGCTTCGAACAGGTCAGCAACCAGACCGTAATCAGCCACCTGGAAGATCGGGGCTTCTTCGTCCTTGTTGATCGCAACGATGACCTTGGAGTCTTTCATACCGGCCAGATGCTGGATGGCACCGGAGATGCCCACAGCAACGTACAGGTTCGGTGCAACGATTTTACCCGTCTGACCTACCTGCATATCGTTCGGTACGAAGCCTGCATCAACCGCAGCACGGGATGCACCCACGCCAGCGCCCAGCTTGTCAGCCAGTTTGTACAGGATTTCGAAGTTCTCGCCGTTACCCATGCCACGACCACCGGAGATCACGATCTCGGCAGAAGTCAGCTCAGGACGGTCAGACTTGGCCAGCTCTTCACCAACGAACGCGGAGGTACCGGCGTTCTTGGCAGCGTCCAGGCTCTCTACGGCAGCAGAACCACCTTCGGCCGCAACGCCATCGAAGGAAGTACCACGCACGGTGATCACTTTCTTGGCGTCTGAGCTCTTGACGGTAGCGATAGCGTTACCTGCGTAAATCGGACGCTTGAAGGTATCAGCGTCGACCACGTCAGAGATCTCGGAGATCTGAGCCACGTCCAGCAGAGCAGCGGTGCGCGGAGCGAAGTTCTTGCCAGTGGTGGTGGCCGCAGCCAGAACGTGGGTGTAATCGGCAGCAACTTCAGCCACCAGATCACCAACGTTTTCGGCCAGCTGATGCTCGTAGGCATCGTTGTCAGCGCACAGTACTTTGGAAACGCCATCAATCTTGGCAGCTTCTTCAGCAACAGCGCCACAGCCTTTACCAGCAACCAGTACGGTGATGTCGCCACCGATAGCCTTGGCAGCAGCTACTACGCTCAGGGTGACCTTGTTGAGCGCGGCGTTATCGTGTTCGGCGTAAACTAATACACTCATCAGATCACCTTCGCTTCGTTCTTCAGTTTCTCGACCAGCTCGTCTACGGAGCCAACGATGATGCCAGCCTGACGCTCGGCCGGTGCTTCCACACTTACAGTGGTCACACGCGGAGTCAGGTCAACGCCCAGATCAGCAGCGGTTTTGGTATCCAGCGGCTTCTTCTTGGCTTTCATGATGTTCGGCAGAGACGCGTAACGCGGCTCGTTCAGACGCAGGTCAGTGGTAACCACGGCCGGGAGGGTCAGTTCAACAGTCTGCAGACCACCGTCGATTTCACGGGTTACTTTCACTTTACCGTCAGCCACATTCACTTCAGAAGCGAAGGTACCCTGCGGCATGCCGGTCAGAGCAGCCAGCATCTGGCCAGTCTGGTTGTTGTCACCGTCGATGGCCTGCTTGCCCAGAATAACCAGCTCAGGCTTCTCTTCATCAACGATAGCTTTCAGCGCCTTGGCAATGCCCAGCGGCTGAACGTCTTCGTCAGTCTCTACCAGGATAGAGCGATCAGCGCCCAGAGCCATGGCAGTACGCAGCTGTTCCTGAGCGGTCTTGGGACCGATGGAGACAGCAACGATTTCAGTAACCACACCCTTCTCTTTTAGGCGCACCGCTTCTTCTACAGCGATTTCACAGAAGGGGTTCATGGCCATTTTGACGTTAGCGAGATCAACACCAGAGTTGTCCGCCTTCACGCGAACCTTGACGTTGTAGTCAATGACTCGCTTGATGGGTACAAGAACCTTCATAGGATCCTCGGAATGTTCCATTGGGTGACTTGTAGAAGGAGGCGACATGACGCCGTTGCCGGGTCCACCCCCGCGAAAGAGCCGCTATCTTGAACGCTCGGCCACATCAGGTCAATAGGCCGAAAATCCGTAAGCAGATGATTTTGCTGCAAATAGGCAACATAAAATGTCAGTTTTTTGTGACTTCCCGGTCGGCCATTTTGTTGAAAATCAAGCATCTAGCAAGGGATAATCCAAACAGTTGTTTGAAAAGCGCTCTGACCAAGGGAGCGGCAGCCCCCTGCTGCTTCCTTATATATGTACCCATCCTGACATCGCGTCACGGCATCTGGGTCAATCAGAGCCTCCCAGGCAGTGGTGCGGATACCGCTATCTCTATATACTCCGCGCCACCCCAAGGCTGGCCACGGTCGGCTGCTGAGAAAGCAATTCTGGCTCACGGGAAATTGATCCCCTTCAGAATAGCTTTCTCAGTGGCTTCCGGGCCGAAACGCAATCCGATAGCGAGGAGAAGGCTGTGGAACGCGAATCTATGGAAGTCGACGTAGTCATCGTCGGCGCCGGTCCTTCCGGTCTGGCAACCGCTTGCCGTCTGGGCCAGATCGCCCAGGAAACCGGTCAGGAAATCAGTGTTGTTGTTGTAGAGAAAGGCTCCGAAGTTGGCGCCCATATTCTCTCTGGTGCGGTACTCGAGCCGCGCGCCCTGAACGAACTGTTCCCCAACTGGGAAGAGATGGGCGCACCTGTGAACACCAAGGTGACCGGTGACGAGATCTACTACCTGACCGGCCCGGAAAAGGCACAGAAGGTACCTAACCTGTTCGTACCCAAGACCATGCACAACGAAGGGAACTACATTATTTCCCTGGGTAACCTGTGCCGCTGGCTGGGTGAGCAAGCTGAAGGTCTGGGCATCGAAATTTTCCCGGGCTTTGCTGCCACCGAGATCCTCTATAACGAAGACGGCTCCGTTAAGGGTATCGCGACCGGCGATTTCGGCATCGGTCACGATGGCGAGAAGAAAGACAGCTACATGCCCGGCATGGAACTGCACGCCAAGTACACCATCTTCTCCGAAGGCTGCCGTGGTCAGCTTGGCAAGGAGCTGATGGAAAAGTACAACCTGCGTGAAGGTACTGATCCGCAGCATTACGGTATCGGCATCAAGGAACTGTGGGACATCGACCCAGCCAAGCATCAGGAAGGTCTGGTGATTCATACTGCTGGCTGGCCGCTGAGCGAATCTGGCTCCCCGGGCGGTGCCTTCCTTTACCACATCGAGAACAACCAGGTTGCCCTGGGTCTGATTACCGATCTGGCCTACTCCAACCCGCACGTCTCTCCGTTCGACGAGATGCAGCGCTGGAAGACCAACCCGGAGATCAAGAAGCATCTGGAAGGAGGCAAGCGTGTTTCCTATGGTGCACGTGCCATCGCCAAGGGCGGCCTGCAGTCTCTGCCGAAGATGACCTTCCCGGGTGGTCTGTTGGTGGGCTGTAACGCTGGCACCCTGAACTTTGCCAAGATCAAGGGCACCCACACCGCCATGAAGTCAGGCATGATTGCTGCCGAAATTCTGGCAGAAGCCCTGAAAGGCGGCCGTGGCAGCGACGAGCTGACCGAATACAAGGATGCCTTCGACAAGAGCTGGGTTTACGAAGAACTGCATGCACAGCGCAACTTCGGTCCTGCCCAGCACAAGTTCGGCAACTTCATCGGTTCTGCGTTTGCCTTCGTGGACATCAACCTGTTCAACGGCAAGCTGCCGATCACCATGCATGACACCACCCCGGATCATGCCACTCTGAAGCCTGCCGATCAGAGCAAGAAGATCGACTATCCGAAGCCGGACGGCAAGATCACCTTCGCCAAGCTGGACAGCGTATTCCTGTCCAACACCAACCACGAAGAAGATCAGCCCTGTCACCTGACGCTGAAAGATCCGAGCGTGCCGCTGCAGGTCAACCTGCCCAAGTGGGACGAGCCGGCACAGCGTTACTGCCCGGCGGGCGTGTACGAAGTGGTCGAGGACGAGAACACTGGCGACAAGCGTTTCCAGATCAACGCCCAGAACTGCGTGCACTGCAAAACCTGTGACATCAAGGATCCCACCCAGAACATTAACTGGGTGGCTCCGGAAGGTACCGGTGGCCCGAATTACCCGAACATGTAATTCGCCACTTCCTTCGTGTCACTGAAAAGGCGCCCTTCGGGGCGCCTTTTTTATGTTCTGCTTCCTTTAGTATCCCGCGAGCCTGCCGCTACTCACGTTGCTCGATAGCCCCTCCCGCCAAGGGGAAGAACATAAATCTCATGACTGTCTAGTCATGAACAACAAGCGCATTTGGCCTCATTTCGCTGAATTTCAGACACAAACCAGCGTAGTAACCTCCCAGGCATCCCTAACCGCGACCAGGGATACATATTATTATTTTTGTCTCATTGTGGAATGAGGCGCTGCCCGATAGCATGAATGAAACGAGCTTATGATCAGGACTCTCTGGCCCCGAGGGAACAAGAATGACCGCACAAGCCACTTCTATCGATAATAAAACCCGGCTTGAAAATCAGTGGCCTGAACCACTTACCGCCAAACAGCTGGACCAGAAATACCCCGGCATTTTAGATGCCACGGTCTTTTTGTCCGCCGGCGCCAACATCATCATGCAGCTTGCCCTGCCTGGCGTAGGCTACGGTGTAGCAGAAAGTCGCGTCACCAGCGGTTCAGTGCTTCACCGCCCACTCAAGCGCAGCCGCACCACTTTCACCTACCTTGCCGTTGCCATGATGGGCACCACAGAAGAGAAGCTGGCCTATCGTCGTGCCGTTAATGGTGCTCATCGCCAGGTGTACTCCACCGATGAATCCCCCGTGCAGTACAACGCCTTTGATCCTGAACTGCAGCTTTGGGTGGCATCCTGTCTGTACTGGGGTTTTGTCGATACCTATCAGAAGGTCCACCGTCCGCTGACCCGCGCAGAGCAGGCGGACTTCTACCAAATGGCACGCCCTCTGGGCACCACCCTGCAAGTTCGTCAGGATATGTGGCCAGAGGATCTGGATGCATTCGAGGCGTATTGGCAAAACGGCATAAAGAAGCTGCACATTGATGAGCGTGTTCACGAGTTCCTGATGATCATTGCCGATCTCAAATTCCTGAGCCCGGTCAGCCAGTTGCTGTTCGGGAAATTCAACCGCTTTATGACCACCGGCTTTCTGCCACCGCAAGTGCGCAAGGAAATGAAGCTGGACTGGGATGAGAGAAGACAGCGCAAGTTTGAAAAGTCAGTGCGGCGCCTTGGCAAAGCCGTGGGGTTACTGCCACGCCCGATACGTCAGGCGGCCTACCTGCTGCCGCTACTCGACTTCCGTCGCCGCCTGGCCAAGGGGAAGCCGCTGATCTAATCAGCGATTGAGCTGATTTCATGTTCCGTTAGCGCCCGGCATTCGCCGGGCGCTAACGTTCTATCCAGCTGCACGTTCCCTACCGCCAGCCGGTGCAAGGTTTTCACCTTGTTGCCCCGTTGCGCGAACATGCGCCGGATCTGGTGATAGCGGCCTTCCTGCAGCCACACATCCGCTTCGTGTGAACCCAGAATTTCCAATCTGGCAGGTCGGGTTGTCAGATCTTCAAATGCAAAGCGCATCCCCGCCGCAAACGCCGACACATCACTCTGATCCACTGCAGATTCCAGTGTCACCCGATAATGCTTCCAGACCCCTGTGTCAGGATGGCTGAGCTGCTTCGACCAAACGCCATCGTTGGTCATCAGCACCAGGCCTGTGCTGTTGAAATCCAGCCGTCCAGCCAGATGCAAGTCTTCCCGGAGCTCTTCAGGTACCAAATCCAGAACTGTGGTGTGGTGCTCATCACTGGTAGCACTCACCACCCCGGCGGGCTTGTTCAACATCAGGTAACAGGCTTTTCGTGCCTGCAACAACTGCTCACCCACCTCGATACGATCAAAGGGACCAACCCGTTGCTGCCGATCATGCACCACCTCACCATTCACTCTCACCTGTCCCGCTGCGAGCAGCGGGCGAAGAGAATGACGGCTTACCTGAAGAGCCTGACTCAAATAACGATCAAGACGAAAGTAACGGGTTGTCATTGCTCAGAGGGAAGTGACGCTTCGTATAAACGTTGCTGTTGACGCAACCGGGAGCTGGCAATCCAGGCAATGGGTAACCCGTAGAGACAGACAGCAATCGCGACCACCCCCATCGCCCTTCCTTCGCCCAGCGCTGTTCCAAGCATCGTAAGCAGGCCCGCCACTAACAGCACCGACACACAAAACCAAAGGGGATAGGGATAACCAGCCCAGTGCAGCAGGCTATTGACGAGCAGCCCGAGGCTAAGCGTAAAAAGGATGGCAACGATCGTACTCAATACCGTGAACACCAGGAAAAAAATCAATACGGAAAACTCCAGCTTCCCGCCAAACGCAGAGACCAACATAAAAAGGACGCTGTAAGCCAGTGATACTTGTACCGCCGTGACAGCACCAACTCGAATGGGACTGGCGGGCTCACTGCCCCCATCGAACAGCCGTCGGGCTTTGGGAGCTCGGTAAATATCTGCCATGGGGGCGACCTCCGATCCTGTCTGAAACGGGATGATTGCCACCATCATACCCCGGAGAACTCAGAGAGAGGCATTCTCGATAGTGCTTTGAACCGCCCTCCCCCTTGCAGTATCCGTATGAGAAAGGTGTCCGGGGTTCACAGCCATGATCTGTCAATCACGACCAACATCTCGTGGAAGGCTACGCCATGCCCAAAGCCCCAACATCGCTGTCAGAACTTCAAGAATCAGATAGATCACCATATAGCCATTGGGAGTGCCATCCACCACCATGCCAACGGCACGCCCTGAGGCCATACCCGCCATGAGCAACACCACCCCGAGCACACCGGATCTCAGTGTTTGATGATTCACCGACAGCACCCAGAGCAGCGCCCCCACCCCCAACGACAACCCACCATAGGTGGCTCGCATATCAATCCACGCCGATGCCGCGACCGGCACCTCGCCGACCACAGCCTTTAGCAAGGGCTCCGGAACAAACACGAACCCAGCGCCGTAACCCAGAAACACCACCGCCACTACCCTGACCAGCCACACCTGCATAGGAGCACTCCTTTGTCTTGTCAGGACAACTCTACCTCAAAGGTAGCAAAATCGCGTTTCGGCAGATTCGCTTCATCGCGCTCACGCACCCGCCAGGCATCCACCTTCAGTGCCACCTTTCCTTCTGCATTACGATGAAAGGCCGCGGTCATGAAATGCTCGGTGGTACGATCTTTAGGGTAGGCAGAGAGCAGCCACCCACGTCGGGTACTCACCGCGGCCGACTCGGAACACTGCACAGTGGCCGGTGACCAGCCATCCGGACGCACAGAAGCGTGGGGGAAGGGGCCTGGATTCAGCTCGGGAGTGGACGTGGCAACCCCGTCCAGGAACGTCAGGTT
The DNA here is from genome assembly GCF_009601165.1 of Alcanivorax sediminis. Classification (NCBI taxonomy): domain Bacteria; kingdom Pseudomonadati; phylum Pseudomonadota; class Gammaproteobacteria; order Oceanospirillales; family Alcanivoracaceae; genus Alcanivorax; species Alcanivorax sediminis. The sequence continues at coordinate 2,903,598 of NZ_WIRE01000001.1, forward strand.
GGACAGTGGCGATGCAATCACTTCCACCAGCCTGCCCCCCTTGGGACCCAGGGTAGTGGTGGCAATACGGCCAAAGTGTACATCACCACTCATCACCACCACGTCATGCCCCGTATTACCAAGGGCTTCCAGCAAACGGGCATACTGACCGCGATAGCTCAGCAGGTTTCGCTCCAGTGGATTGGGCGCCACGATCAGAGGCTGGGGGATCACCAGAACACCCGGGCCATTCAATCCTTTTGCCCACCTGGTGAGCCGGTTGAAATCCGGTTCGGGAAGAAAGCGATCTTCATCCCGGTAAGAACGCAGATCCGCAAGGCAAAACGACAATTCATCTATCTCGAAGGTGTCTACCCGCGGGCTCTGCTGAATACGCCGCACACCATCCTCTGACGCCTTGGTCCAGGTTTCACGCACATCATCAATCTTCAGTGCCAGCAGCGTGGGAATCAGGGAATCGTAAAAGGGATAATCGTTCCAGTATTCGTGATCATCAGGCAGCATCCAGGTAGCACCACGATTGAGAATACTGCCCAGCAACTGCCAATGCTGGGCGTAATCATCCGCCACCCGCTCACGAATTTCGCTGCGTACAAAAGATAACGAGTCGAAACCGATATCCAGATACACCTGGTCGCCGGTCAGAAAGGTGACATGTGGGCGCACGGCTTCCGGACCACGCTCATACAACGCCCGATAGGCTCCGGCGGCCTGGCCACCATCACGGTGGGAATAGAAACAACTGCCAGGGCGACAGTAAAAGGCCGCTCCCCCGCCACGGGGAGAGCTGCAGGCAAGGTATCAAATTGGCCGTGGCGCAACACCTGCCACTCTTCCACTTCCCGGTAAATTGAATCCATGCGACGGATGAACTCCACCTCATAGTGAGTACCGGGCTCCAGATCCTCAAACTCGACAGTGGTGTAGAATCGCTGATACACATAACGGAAAGGCCGCTGCCAGTCCTTGCTCACAATATCCTTGCGGATACGAGTGCCATCCGGCTTGATCAATTCCACGCAGGCCTGTTCGGGCTTTCTCAAGGTATGGAACAGCGTTCCAACCCATACCTTCGCCGTGGTCTGCGTGACACGCAACACCGCCAGTGACCATTTTCCCTTATTGGTATTCAAACTGAGCGTCATTCCCCACCTCTTCCCTGAAATGTTCTTCCATTTATATGTTTTTTATGGGAATCAAGATTGCCCGTATTCATAAGGGAAAAAAAGAGGGGCCGAAGCCCCTCTGATACGTACTGCTCAATTTTTCAAACACACTCAGGCAGAAACAGCGCTCTTCTCGACTTCCTCCACATGTACAAACTCATAATCGGTACTGCGCACCTGACGCGTTTTCAACCAGTACCGCCAGGTGGAGCCAGGCCACAGCGCAAAGTTCTTGCCGTCTTCCTGCTGGTACCAGCTGGTACAACCCGACGTCCAGGTAGTGCCTTGAAGGCGGCGTTGTACATCATCATTGTAGGCCTGCTGGGCATTAGGCTTCACATCCAGGTAGTCTGCCCCTTCGGCTTTCAACAGCGTCATACATTGCAGGATGTAGTTCACCTGACACTCAATCATGAACACGATGGAGTTATGGCCCAACCCTGTGTTAGGGCCCACCAGCATGTACAGGTTGGGATAGCCGCTCACTGTCATCCCGTAGTAGGCCTCTGAGGAGTCCGCCCAGTCCTTGTGAAGATCACGTCCCGGCAAACCGGTCAGCGGGAAATCTTTCATGTAGATGCGCGGGTCAACCACAAACCCTGTACCCAGGATGATGCAATCCGCTTCATGCTCCACGCCATCGTCTGTCACCACACTATTGGCTTTCACTTCCTGAATACCTGCGGTCACCAGCTCCACATTCTTGCGATTGAACATGGGATACCACTTGTTGGAAATCAGCACCCGCTTGCAGCCGAATGCATAATCCGGCGTCAGCTTTTCCACTAACGTCTTGTCTTTCACCTGGAAGCGAATGAACTGCTTGCAAAGGCTTCCCAGCAACTTCGCCGCCCGGGTACTCGATGCAGGTGCCACTCGGGATTCATTGCTCCAGTACAAGCGTGCGCGATGCAGTTTCCTCAATCCCGGGAAGCGTTCAAACAGTCGCTGCTGTATCGCGGGGTAGCCACGTTCATCACGGGGAATCACCCAGGCTGCAGAGCGCTGAAACACTGACAGATGTTTCACTTTCGGCGCGATCTCCGGGCAGTACTGAATCGCGCTGCCTCCGGTTCCGATAGAAATCACTTTCTTGCCAACCAGGTCATAGCCATGATCCCACTCGGCGGAATGCATCACCTTTCCCTTAAAACGCTTGAGGCCTTTAATGTTTGGCTTGTTAGGCACATGCAGAGGGCCCGATGCGAGCACAAAGTGCCGACAGACGATTGAGGATCCTGCCGCCGTGCGCACCATCCATTTACCGGTATCTGCTTCAAAATGCGCTTCATTCACTTCTTCTTCAAAGCGGATAAAGCGACGCAAGTTATATTTCTCCACGGTGTCGAGAATGTAATTTTCAATCTCGTCTCGTGGCGCGTAACGCTTGCTCCAGTCAGCCTTGCCATTAAAGGAGAAGGAATAGAGATGCGACTGCACATCACAGGCCGCGCCAGGGTAACCATTGAAGTACCAGGCCCCGCCAACTTCCTTTGCCTTTTCAAGAATCACGAAATCTTCATTGCCGGATTCCAACAGTTTGATGGCCATACACAAGCCGCCGAAGCCAGCCCCAACAATGGCCACATCCTTGTTGATTGTTTTCGTACTGATTTTGACTTTGCTGTTCATGTGTCGCTCCCTGCTCAGGCGGCCTTGGCCTGGTTCACATCAAAATTGGCCACTTCCTCGACGAGCGCATCCGCCAGGTCCAGAAAATGTCGGTTATCGTGCATCCAGGGGTGAAAACCCGGACGGAAGAAATCCAGCCAGTCGGGCAATGCCCGGCGCAGCACGCCCGGCCGGCCCAACGTCAGGTTCAGCACCTTGCCCCAACCCTTCAGGTTTAACAGACCACCGCCTTTGGCCACCATCACGGTGTAGAACGGTACGTACAGACTCCAGAACAGCAGATTGGCAATCACAAAGGCGCCAACCCGCAAGCTATAGGCCTTGATCCCCTTGCCCAGCACCTGTTCATAGGCGTCAAAGCACACCGCCTTGTGCTCTGTTTCCTCAATAGCGTGCCAACGCCACACCGCCGAAAAATGTGGCTCAACTTCCTTCAGCAAGGAGTCATTTCGCAACAGCACATCGCCCAGCACCGCGGTGAGATGCTCAAGTGCGACCGTTGCCGCCAGCTGAAATGAGCGAGGCGCTTTCTTAACCAGTTCAAGCAGCTCGACGACGACCCTGTCCATCGCCTCGACCGGCATTCCCGCCGCCACCAGCGCATCGTTGTATTCCTCGTGCTCGCGGGTATGAAAGCCTTCCTGGCCAATAAAGGCAGAGATCTGTTCTTTCAGATCGTCGCCGACGATTTCCTGGCGATAGTTGCGCACGCTCTGAATGAAGAACCGCTCCCCCGCAGGGAAAAAGAGAGAAAGCGTGTTGAAGAACTGGGTGACGTGCAGGCCAGCCGGGTTCCAGCTAATGGCCTTGTCCTTGGGTAGGCCGAATCGAAGATTTCGGCGGATAGGATCAACCTGGATTGTCATTTTCATGCCCCTTTGCAAGATCGGAATGACCCGATCCTGAGGCGTATTGATGACACCATCAATGGTTACATTGAGCAATGTAACTGTTTATTGACCCAGATCAAGCCTGCCAGGCAGGCCAACGCATATATCCCCGAATTGCGACCGCACGCCCCCCTGTTGTTGACCACTCTGGAGCAGCCTGACATCGTCAATGGATCGCATCATCATGAGGAAAACAGAAACATGCGCCTGATTGGATTGCTGGTCGCCCTGCTCGCGGTGGGCTGGCTGGTTAAAACACAGCTGCAAAGCACGCCGACCACCGCGCTCAGCGCAGAACAGGCTCCCGAGGGTGTGCCGACCCAGGCTCCTCGCAATGCGGAAGAACTCAAGGCGTTCGAAGCGCAAATCAACAGTCTGGCGGATCAACAGAACGCCGAGACCCGAAAAGCGCTCGAGCAGATCGAGTAAACGCCAGCCTTGCTCGCCTGCTCCCCTTCCCCCTTGGGGGAGCAGACTTGCAGGGCTGGCCCCTATACTCAACCCGGCTATGCCCCGAATTGGGCAAACAATTCTTCTCCAGTTAGATTCCGGGTTTGCTGGGCAAAAGAGTAATAGTCCGGCTTGCTGTCGATAAAAACCTGTTGGACCAATTCCCAGTCGTTGTCGCCGTCAAAGACGCCCACAGGCACCGCGTACAGCCCCCCCTCTTTCAATCGATAGAACAGATGGGTGCCACATGCCTTGCAGAAGCCCCGCTCTGCCCAATCGGACGAGGAGTACACCCCCACATGTTCATCACCCTCGATCGTTAACGCCTCGCAATCCACCACCAGCAACGGACCACCGCCCCACTTTCGGCACATGGCACAGTGGCATGCCCCCACATGACGGCTCTTGGGTTTGGCGCTCAAACTGACGTTTCCACAGAGGCAAGTCCCACCTTGATTCATTTCAATATCCATATTGCTCTCCTTGTATGGCCCTGTATCAGGGCTGGTTGGCAGTCAATGCCGATGTGCTCCTAGCGGAGCGGTCCTGCCTCCGCGGCATAACGATAGTGGCCGGTGATCCGGTAATCGAACAGCATGTCCTCATGGCGAGGCCCCGCCCCAATGTTATGAACGATGCCCGGATTGCCACTCCTGGCAAACACGGTATCCCTCACAATACCGATATGCGGCAGGTTGCCGGGCAACATCCAGGTCACCAGGTCCCCCGGTTGGTAGTCTGCGGGGGCATCCGAAACGGGCAACGACTCGCCGTGACGAGTAAAGAAGGTCTGCAGATTGGGTACCCGGCGATGATCGATATTGCGGTCGGTGCGGGTCAGCCCCCAGATGCGTTGGGAAGGATAGGCTTCAAAATGGGCAGCCATGTCCTCGTGCACACGCACTTGCAGGTCGATACCCAGAGCACGATAGGATCGGATCACCACATCCGTACAGACCCCGATGTTCGCCGGCACATCGCCGTTGGGGTAGGCCAGCCGGTAATAGGCGCCGTTGTAAGTCACGTTGTGCTGAGTACGCTCCATGGCAGCGGCGACCAGCTGGCTGTCGAAGCTGTCTGCCCGGCAGCTCGCACTGGCCAGCAACAGCACGACCATACCGAAACCCGCTCCAGCCCATCCCTTGATCATGCTTCTGGCTCTCCTTGCCGTCCGGTCAGGCCGTTAGCGATGCCCCGTATCGTTCCAGAATGCACGCCTTGCGTTGCGCATCGCTGACATTCGCTTCCAGTAGCGCCACCATCCAGTCACACCCGGCCAGGACACAGTGCCCGCGCCAGTCACTGAAACTGTCCAGATTCTCCACCGCCAGCGCCACGGAACCGCCCCGCTCCGCGAAACCACCCCCAATACTTTCTCCGAGCACAACCCAGTTGTCCTCACAGAAAGGGCGTATCCCGACAAAATAGACATGATGACGCGCATCCTGCTCGGTGGGGGCCTGGTTGGTCATGGCTACATTGAGCAAACTCATGGAAAGCTCATCGAGCGTGATGGGAGAAGACCACTCCTGCAGCGTCGGGATATCCAGTGACGCATGCTGTGCCCAGACATTCTGCCCACCCCACATCAGGGTCTGGTCGACAGCTTGCCATTGCAGGCCTGAAGGTGACACCTCGCAGGTACGCAGTTTGGAGGGAAAGGCCAGAAACCACAGCGGAGTGTCTGTCACCCGGGCATGGGGAAACTGACGCAGGCTGCCATCATCGAATTCGATAATCAGCTTGAACTGCTCCAGCGGCACCACCCGCTTGATACTCTGTGCCATGCGGCTCATCTGCCCCTATTGGGTCAGTGCCAGAATCGCGATGTAAAGACAACAGAACATCCCGACCACAAACACCCCGGAACGCCACCAGGCCAGATTGGCGATATAAAGGATCGGGTGCAGAACCCGCGCCGCCAGATACAGTAGCGCCACCCCATCCAGCCGATTCAGATCCAACCCGGAGGCATAGGCGATAAAGCACACCATGGTAAAAACAATCAGCGCCTCCCAGGCATTCGCCTGCGCCGCCTGCGTTCTCGCACCCGCTCCTTCCAGCGCAGCCTGCTGCTGGCGAGGATGGTGATTATCGAAACGCTTGAATTGCTTGATGCGAAAATAGACGCCAGCCCAGGCGAGGAAGATGGGCAGGAAGGAGATGGCGAAGAGCACATAGAGGATGATGGGCATCGGAGCTTCAAGTTACTCATGAAAGTTATGGATTGATTGCAATCACTTCATCACCATAGATTGATTCATACCTTACTTCGAACAAAACATTACTTTCCAAATTTTGAAACAGAGCCTTTATGAGATAATTCTTATTTGGTTCATTCAAGGTAAGATGAACAAGATCTATGGCTTTTCCTGCTGGCAGAGAATAGCTATCCGCTAATTTAATCTGATTTAAAGAGACAATATCAAAAACATCGCCCCTAAAGTCGATTAGAAAATTTTCTAGATCACCGAATGGTGATCTATTTTTATTATCTCCTTTTTTTATCAGGGTAATACACTTAATTACCGCTGGTCCCACCCCGTTATTTTCTAAACGAACAGTTAAGGATCTATCTTCATGGTGAGTCCATAAATGCACTAGCGGCTTAACACTAAGTTTATTGTGCTCTCTCTGGTCACGCCGACTTTTTACAACTGAGTCACCGACCCAAATTGCAACGACAATGGAGGATAATGCCGCCATCAAATCAGCCGCATGAAAAATTGCGCCACCTAATTCAGACATATTATCCCCAATATTCACTTACTGTTCTTATTGATCATTTTTTCCACTCCACCCGATACAAATCATCCCGACGATCCCGCAGATTGGTAACTGACCCTTCCCGATGCAACAACTTCAGCTTCTCCAGATCCACATCGGCAAACATCAACATTTCGGTATTGGGCACCGACTCACTGATGATGGCATCGTGGGGAAAGTAGAAGTCACTGGGTGAAAATACCGAAGACTGGGCGTACTGGATGTCGACGGCATCCACTCGCGGCAAGTTGCCCACGGAACCGGCGATGGCCACGTAGCATTCGTTTTCGATTGCACGGGCCTGGGCGCAGTGACGTACGCGCAGGTAGCCATTCTTGGTATCGGTCCAGAACGGGACGAACAGGATGTCCATTTTTTCTTCGGCCAGCAGGCGGCCCAGTTCCGGGAACTCCACGTCATAACAGATCAGGATGCCCACACGACCTGCGTCGGTATCAAACACCTGCACCTTGTTGCCGCCCTGAATCACCCAGTCACGGCGTTCGTGGGGAGTGATGTGGATCTTGTACTGGGATTCGACCGAGCCATCGCGGCGCATCAGATAGGCTACGTTGTAGACCTTGTCATCTTCAATCACCGGCATGGAGCCACCAACGATATTGATGTTGTAGCTCACTGCCATGTCCGCCAGGGCATCGCGGACTTCGTCGGTAAAGCTGGCCAGGAAGCGTACCGCTTCCACGGAGTTCAGTTCCGGGCGCAAGCCCATGAGCGGCGCGCTGAAAAACTCCGGCAGTACAGCAAAATCCGCACGGTAATCGGACAGCGCATCAATGAAGAATTCCACCTGGTTGAGCAGATCCTGCACATCACGGGCGGCGCGCATACGCCGCTGGACCACACCCACACGGACCACAGTCCGGCGTGGCCACTCGGCATCGTCGTCTTCCGGTTCATAGAGAATATTGTCCCACTCCAGCAATGTGGCGTAACCATGGGAATCTTCATCTTCCGGGAGGTAGGCTTTCATCAGGCGCTTAACGTCGAAACCGTTGGCCAGCTGGAAAGACAGGATCGGATCATAAATGGCGCGGGCTTCTACCTGTTCGATGTACTCAGTAACTTCCATCTGGTCTGCGTAGTTGGTGTACCCCGGCAGACGACCACCGGCGAGGATGGCGCGCAGATTTTCTTCCCGGCACAGTTCCTTGCGGGCTTCGTAGAGACGACGACCAAGACGGTAACCGCGGTATTCCTTGTCCACGAACACATCAAGCCCGTACAGCGCATCCCCGCTCTTGTTATGGGAGCGCACCTTGTCATCGGTGATCAGATCTTCATAGCGATGCGGATTGGAGAACCGGTCGTACTTCACCTTGATGGTGAGTGCCGTGGCCACCAGCTCGCCGTTGTCCTCGATAACCAGCTGCCCTTCCGGAAAAATGCGGATCAGGGTGCGAATGGTGTCTTCCGGCCAGGCGCCGCCAATATCGTGGTAGACCTGATCCATGAGCTTGGCCAGGGCTGGATAATCGTCTTCAGTGAGGGTTCTCAGACGCAGGCGGGTGGTTTCTTCAGCCATACTAAAACTCCGTTTTACGCTGCACGCATCACACGACACGCAACAACGCGATAAAGGTCTGCGATTCTCTTCAATGCCGCGCCCGCGCCTCAAGGCTTCGGGTTTACGACGGTGTTGGTTTTGCCTGTTGCGTGCAGCGTGCTGCCTGAGGCTGCTCTACGCATTCAACGGCGGAAACGGGATCAGCCAGCTCATGTGCCGATTCTGCAATGCATCCGGCCCGCAGGGATAGAGGGCCACCCCATCCGGGCGAATAAAGATGACCCCGCCCTCGTTCAGGCCCACATAGCCGGACTGATGTTCACGCACATAGCCACATTCCTCCCCCCACTGCGGCTGCAGTGGCGCTGGAATGCTTTCGTAGCCGATGACACCATTAGCCAGGGGATCGTCGATGGCGATACGGTCACGGTACAGGCCGACCGCGTCTTCCCCCACCAGCAATACCATACCCTGATGAAAATGCAGCAGGGTGACATTGCCACGTCCGTTGAGCGTCAGGTTTTCCTGGTTTTCGATGATGGTATCCATGGAATAAGCGTTTCCGAGAGCAAATAAATGGCTGAAAACATTGTAATACTTACCGGCGCGGGAATCTCGGCGGAATCCGGGATCAAGACTTTCCGGGCCTCTGACGGGTTATGGGAAAACCACCGGGTGGAAGACGTGGCGACCCCGGAAGCCTTCTTTCGAAACCCGTTGCTGGTGCAGAATTTTTACAACCAGCGCCGGGCCCAGCTGCTGACGCCGGAGATTCAGCCCAATGCGGCCCATCAGGCGCTGGCCAGGCTGGAAGCAGCCTACCCCAATGGCAGTGTGCTGGTGGTGACCCAGAACATTGATGACCTGCATGAACGGGCAGGCAGCCAGAACCTGATCCACATGCACGGTGAAATCCTCAAAGGCCGCTGCCAGTCCAGTGGCGGTCTGGTGGCCATCGACCATGACTTGAGCCCGGCCATGCCCTGCCCGCTCTGTGGCAAGAAGGGGTGCCTGCGCCCCCATGTGGTGTGGTTCGGCGAAATGCCACTGCAAATGGAGACCATATATCAAGCCCTGGCCCGTTGCGATCGCTTCATCAGCATTGGTACCAGCGGCAACGTTTACCCCGCTGCCGGGTTTGTGGAGGAAGCCAATCGCCATGGCGCGCACTCCATCGAACTGAACCTGGAGCCCTCCCAGCGCCTCACTGCCTTTGCCAAGCACCGTCATGGCCTGGCCACCGAGCTGGTGCCAGCTTATGTGGAGGAGCTGATTGCCCTGCTGTAACGGTAAAGCCTGCCCCTGTGAGAGAGGCAACTTGTTGGCCGAACGCCTTTTTGGATTGCGCGGAGGGTGATTCAGGCCCGATTCGGCCAACAAGTGGGCTCTGCTGAAAAAACACCGGCCCATCACCGTTACCTATCCCACCAACAGCCCCGCCTGTATTTCTCTGACGGCCCGTTTCCGCTAGACTCCTGAACCTCTATATATAGGAGTGCCCGCTTTTGCAGCCCGTCACAGAATGGGTCGGGGACTCCCGCAACGACAGGTAGTCAGGAACATCATGACCGATAAACAGGTAGACGATCTCAATATCGCTTCCCAGGAACTGCTGATCACCCCGAACGCACTGAAGGAAGAGCTGCCGCTTTCCGAGAATGCGCGCAAGACCGTGATCGAAGGGCGCGAGACCATTCGTAACATCCTCGACCGCAAGGACCACCGTCTGTTCGTGGTGATTGGCCCCTGCTCTATCCATGACACCAAGGCGGCCATGGACTATGCCCAGAAGCTGAAAGCGCTGGCCGAGGAAGTGAAAGACACCATCTACCTGGTGCTGCGTGTCTATTTCGAGAAGCCGCGAACCACCACCGGCTGGAAGGGGCTGATCAACGACCCCTACATGAACGACTCCTTCAAGGTACAGGATGGTCTGCACATTGCCCGCCAGCTGCTGCTGGATGTAGCTGAACTGGGCCTGCCGGCCGCCACTGAGGCGCTGGACCCCACCACCCCCCAGTACCTGCAGGATCTGATTTCCTGGAACGCCATTGGCGCCCGTACCACCGAAAGCCAGACCCACCGCGAGATGTCCTCCGGTCTGTCCAGCCCCGTGGGTTTCAAGAACGGCACCGATGGCAGCCTCGACGTGGCCGTGAACGCCATGCTGAGTGTCCAGTCTCCGCACCGTTTCCTGGGTATCGATCCGGAAGGCCGCGTGGCGCTGACCACCACCAAGGGCAACCAATACGGTCACGTGGTACTGCGTGGTGGCGGCGGCAAGCCGAACTACGATTCCGTGTCTGTGGCGCTGGCCGAGAAAGCACTGGAGAAAGCCGGTGTCTCCACCAACATCATGGTGGACTGCTCCCACGCCAACTCCAACAAGGATCCTGGCCTGCAGCCGCTGGTGATGGAGAACATTGCCAACCAGATTCTGGAAGGTAACCAGTCCATTGTTGGCCTGATGGTGGAATCCCATCTCAAGTTCGGCAACCAGAAGATACCGGCCAATCTGGACGATCTGGAATACGGCGTGTCCATCACTGATGGCTGCATCGCGTGGGATACCACCGAACAAGCCATCCGCAGCATGGCCGACAAGCTGCGAGACGTACTGCCCAAGCGCAACGCCTGAGTCGCGCAGCGCAGTAGGAAAAGCCGCCTTTAGGGCGGCTTTTTTGTGGGTAGTTGGTTGGCGAGTTTCGAGTTTCGAGTTTCGAGTTTCGAGTTTCGAGTTTCGAAGAGCAAAACCGGGTTGTCCGCTTTTCGCAACTCGCAACTCGTAACTCGCTCCTCGCTTCTACCCCTTACCTCGGTGTGACCCGGATCGCTTGCAGACATCCCCTGAAGGGTACAGAGAGCTCCCACGGCAAAGGTTTGCGCAGTTGGTGTTTGCGTGGAGCATGTTGCGTGAGGCGTGATGCAGCCGCGGAGCGGCAACAAAAAAGCCCGGCATCAGCCGGGCTTCTTTGTTTCTGGTTAGGCCGCTTTTTACAGCAGTCCGCCCAGCAGAGAGTCAAACAGATCGGTGAGCGGGTTGCTGTCACCATCCGTAGAACTCAGTTCTTCCAGCAAACAGCCGAGACCCAGAGTCAGGGAAATATCACCCTCGTCACTGGCACCGCTGAGCAGTGAACATTCCGGGGACAATGGAATGTCCAGGAACTCGACGGCTTCAAGCGATTCGATGAAACACGCTGTCGGCTCCACCAAACCAGTAGCAGAGGTCTCGGGACACACCTGCTCGGTCAGCGGGTTCGGCTCGCTCAGCGGACCAAGCAGCTCTTCCAGCGCGCCAAGGTTGGCGCCGGCTTCCATCAGACAGTCTGACGGGGTGTTCGGGCCCAGCTCGGCTCCCGCAGTGACCGGGCAGAACTGTTCCATCACCGGCGCCAGCGGGTTCTCACCGCCACCGCCGCCACCACCCGCGATCGCTTCTTCGAAGCAAGTGGCCGGATCGACGGAACCATCAGCCGATTCCATCGGGCAGAACGCCTCGGTCAGCGGGTTGCTGCCACCCAGCACATCTTCGATGTTACCGAAGGTGCTACCGGCTTCAGCCAGACAGTCAATCGGGGTAGTCGGGCCCACTTCCATTTCGGTAGTGGCAGGACAGAACTGCTCCAGCACCGGCGCCAGCGGATTCTCGCCGCCGCCCGGGGTACCGCCACCCGTCGCTTCCATGAAGCATGCGGCAGGATCAATCGGGCTGCTCTGGGCCGCTTCCGGACACAGGGCCTCGGTCAGCGGGTTTGCGCCACCAATCAGCTCTTCCACGTCACCGAACGCAGCGCCGGCTTCAGTAAGGCAGTCAATGGGGGTAGTTGGCCCCAGGTCCGCCATGGCCGTTTCCGGGCAGAACTGGGCCATGACCGGCGCCAGCGGGTTTTCGCCACCACCACCGGAGCCACCTGCCGCTTCTTCAAAACAGGCAGCCGGATCGATGGGAGACGTCTGGGCCGCGGTCGGGCACAGGTTTTCGGTCAGCGGGTTCGGGCCGAGCAGCAGATCCTGCACGTCCTGGAAGTTGCTGCCCGCTTCGGCAAGACAATCTACCGGCGTGGTCGGGCCCACTTCACCTGCTGCGGTTTCGGGACAGAATTGATCCAGCACCGGTTGCAGCGGGTTATCGCCACCACCGGGAGCACCACCAGAAAGCGCTTCTTCGAAGCACACTGCCGGATCAACTTCACCATCAGCCGACTCTTCAGGACAGAACTGCTCGGTAAGCGGGTTAGCGCCACCAATGAGATCCTGGACATCGCCGAAGGCTTCACCGGCTTCGGTCAGACAATCGATAGGCGTGGTTGGACCCACTGCCGCACCAGCGGTATTCGGGCAGAATTGCTCCAGTACCGGGGCCAGCGGATTTTCGCCACCACCACCTGAGCCTCCTGCGGCTTCTTCAAAGCAGGCAGCCGGATCAATGGGTGACGTCTGGGCCGCAGTCGGGCACAGGTTTTCGGTCAGCGGGTTCGGGCCGAGCAGCAGATCCTGCACGTCCTGGAAGTTGCTACCTGCTTCAGTCAGGCAGTCGATGGCGGTGGTTTCACTCAGACCATCCAGCGCAGTCTCTGGACAGAACTGCTCCATCACCGGCGCCAGCGGGTTCTCACCGCCACCCGGAGCACCACCCGCAGTGGCTTCCATGAAGCACGCGGCGGGATCAATCGGGCTGTTCTGGGCCGCTTCCGGACACAGGGCTTCGGTCAGCGGGTTAGCGCCACCGATCAGCTCTTCCACATCACCAAAGGCAGAACCGGCTTCGGTCAGACAATCAATCGGTGTGGTCGGGCCCAAATCAGCCGCCGCAGTTTCAGGGCAGAACTGTTCCATGACCGGAGCCAGCGGATTACCACCACCTCCACCGCCCGGCAAACCACCGCCCGCCGCTTCCATGAAGCAGCCAGCCGGATCAATCGGGCTGGTCTGTGCCGCTTCCGGACACAGGTTCTCGGTCAGCGGGTTCGGGCCGGTCAACAGGTCCTGAACCTCCTGGAAGTTACCGCCCGCCTCTGACAGGCAAACAATGGCCGTGCTCTCACTCAACGGTGCCGCAGCCGTTTCCGGGCAGAACTGTTCCATCAACGGGGCAAAGGGGTTGCTGCCATCACCACCATCTCCGCCGTCACCGGGGAAACCGCCTGCGCCCATGGTGGCCTCGGCAAAACAGTCATCCGGGTCATAGCGGCCGCTGGCAGACTCCATGGGGCACAGCTGTTCGGTCAGCGGGTTGGTTGCCGTGATCATGTCCACGATGGTCATGTAAACGCGGCTGGCTTCATCCAGACAGGCTGTGGGCGCGTCAGCATCGGGGGTGCTGGATCCCGTTTGCGGACAGAGTTGTTCGGCAATGGGATCGCCGGTTTCTCCACCGTCGCCACCACCTGGCAGATTGCCGCTGGCGGCAGCTTCAGCGAAACAGTTTGCCGGATCGACCACGCCGTCTGCGGACTCTTCCGGACAGATGGCATCGGTAATCGGGTTAGCACCGCCGATCAGGTTGCCGAAGTCACCAAAGTTACCCGCGGCCTCCTGCAAACAGGCCGCCGGGAAGCTGGCCATATCGTCGATCGACTGGACAGTTTCAGGACAGAATTGCTGAACGATTGGTTCCAGAGACAGTTGCTCACCGCCGTCTTCCTCAGCCCCTTCCTCGCCTTCTTCGAGACAAGCTTCCGGGCTGATATTACCGAACTCGTCAGGTGCCGCGCTGGTCAGCGGGCAAAGAGCATCGGTGAGCGGATTTTGTTGATCGATAATCGCTGCGATCTCAGGCGGCAGCGCGCGAGCGGTTGGACCGCTGGCTTCTGCTGCGGGAGAGCTGCTGCCCCCTCCGCCACAGGCTGTCAGCAATGCCGCGAGGGCGCTGGTGCCGACCATGAGTTTGAATTGATTGGCCAAGATGAACCCCTCCATCGTGCTTTGTCGTTATGTCTTCCGTGGTATTACGGGAAAGTGCATGTCGGACTATGAGAGGGATGTGCAATCTACTGTAGAGCAAGGAGGTTGACGCTCTGTAACTTCGCGTAGCCAGCGTAAACGGTTAGTGTCCAAACAGACGCGAAAACTACACACTGCAAAAAAGCGTAAGTTAGGGTGGCCAGGGGTGCCTTGAGGGAAAGCTGTGAGGGGGCTCTGTGTTGTGCCGGAAGCTACCCGGCGGAACGCCAAGGGCCATCCTTCAAGCTAAAACAGTACTTGGAACAAGACGGGCGGATCTCAATTATGTATTCCCGTCACTGGCGCCCTCGCACTACCCTGGCGTGGGCACGTACATGGCTATCATCGTCGCGCTGACTGAGGTGATCATGCACAAAGGCGCCAATCTCCTGCAGGGCTCGTCCTGCCTCAGGAATCCATGATGCCAACGCATGGAACACATGGGGCATGTTCTCCCACACCTGCAGTTCACAGGGTACCCCGGCTTTCTCCGCCTGCTCTGCCACGCGCTCGGCATCGCTGAGCAAGACTTCGGTGCTGCCGACCTGAACCAGTATCGGAGGCAAGCCTGTGTAGTCCGCATATACCGGAGAGATCAATGGTGATGCGGGATCATGCTCACGGCTGTAGGAACCAGAGACAAACCGCAGGGCATCCATGGGAATAAGGGGGTCGTGATTGGCGTTGCTGACAATACTCTCTCCCGTGCAGGTGAGATCCGCCCAGGGGCTGATCAAGACTGCACAGGACGGCAGCGGCAAGCCAAGATCACGCAGGCGCAGCATGGTCACCAGCGTAAGGTTACCGCCCGCGGAATCGCCGGCAAACACGATATGGTCGGGGTCGTAACCCAGCTCCAGCAATGCCTTGTAGGCACGGACCGCATCATCAATGGGGGCAGGATAAGCCCAATCCGGCGGCTGCCGATAATCCAGCGCAAGGACTTTGGCCTTGCAGTGCTGACTCATGCGCCAGGTTACTGCCCGGTGAGAACGGGGGGAACCAAAAAAGTAGGCGCCGCCGTGGAAGTACAGCACCACCCGGTTTGAACGCACCCCACGCCCGGCAATCAGCCATTCACCGGGCACCCCTCCCACCAGCGCGGGGGAAATATGCACATCCGAGTGCACCGGTAGCGCCAGCGTGACCGTATCAAAACCCAGCTGGGAAAACTTCATGAAGCGGCGACTGAAACGGAGACGATTCACCACCGGCTTGACCAGGGTTTTCATGGCCGTAATCACCACCTTGCCTTGCCAGCTGGTGCCAGGAAACACCGTATTGTTGTTTTTGTTCATGTTCGAATGCGCTCAAGATTCCTGTTATTCAGACTAAGTGGTCATCCGATTCGTAACAAGCCACAATACGCTCAGCTTTGTTGATGATAAGAGAACCAGGACGGGATATGGAAAGTCTGAGGCAGCGATGGCGTCATATTATTTTCGGCACAGACACTCCGGCCGGACAGTTGTTCGATGTCATCCTGATCGTGGCGATCCTGGGAAGTGTGGTTGCCGTCATGCTGGACAGTGTTGCCAGCCTGCATGGTGACTATGGAACCTGGCTGTACGCTGCAGAGTGGTTCTTCACCCTCCTGTTCACTCTGGAATATGCGGTACGCCTATGGGTCAGTGAGCGACCGTTACGTTATGCCCGTAGCTTCTACGGCGTCGTAGACCTGTTAGCCATCATTCCCACGTATTTGAGTCTTGTGCTTGCGGGCTCAAACTACCTGCTGACCATTCGTGCCCTGCGGGTATTACGAGTGTTCCGGGTAATGAAGCTGGTGAAGTTCATGGGCGAGGCCAACCAGCTGGGCCTGGCGCTGGTACGCACCCGCCGCAAGATCGCCATCTTCATGTTCTCGGTGTTTGTGGTGATCATCATTTTCGGCAGCGTCATGTATGTGGTGGAAGGCCCGGAAAACGGCTTCACCAGTATTCCACGCAGTATCTATTGGGCCATCGTGACCATCACCACGGTGGGCTATGGCGACATTTCCCCGCAAACCCCGCTCGGCCAGTTGATCGCATCGTTGGCCATGATTACCGGCTACGCCATCATTGCTGTCCCCACCGGCATCGTTACCGCCGAAATCTCTGCGGCGCGCACCAGCATGCAGTACGAGCGTGAATGCACCGAGTGCCATTGGCATTCCCATGATCCGGATGCGCGGTTCTGCAAGCAGTGTGGTAGCAAGTTGCCAAGGTTGTCATTGAAGGGGAAGGATTAGCGGATCAGTTGAAAGCTGAAAAGTGCGGGGCTCGGGCCGCCGTGCCAATGGGCTGGTGCAATGCCACCTTACTGGCTGTTTAGAAGATAGTTTCCAGAAGGCATGGGAGGTTCAGCTTGCTCAACGAATACAGTCCCGGGTTCTTCGTTTGACAAGCTGAACCTCCCACAAAAACCAGAATCAAACCGGGCAAGGCGGAGCGAAGAGCTCAACGCTTACACGACACACCCTCGCGCTATTTCAACTTTAAATTTTCAGCGCCTCCTCAAATCAGCCCCTTCTCCTCCAGCACCCCTATAAACACTGCAGGCTCGGGGCGGATGCGATAGTTATCGGTGAGGTGCTGGTAAACCAGCCGCCCTTCTTTATCCAGAATCAAGACGGTTGGCATGACGGTATCACTGTCGTAACCCAATGCCTCCAGCCCCGCCGGTGTGCCGCCGCTATCCACAATACCCAGTGCTGTGGCTGCTCGATTGTGGTCATCGCGAAGAAAATCGAACTGCACCGAAAACTGCCTGGCCAGGGAGGCCGTCTGTGAATGTGACTGCGGGCTGACCAACGCCACCCGCACGCCTTTTTCCTGAAGCGACTGATACTGCTCGGCAATTTCCCGAATCTGCGCCATACACAGGGGGCACCAGTTACCACGGTAAAACATCAGGATCGCCGGGGAGCCAGAGAAAATATCGGTGGTCACTTCGTTTCCTTCAAGACTGGTAAAGCGCACTGAAGGGAAAGGTTTGCCCAGTTCAGCTTTGAGCGGGCGCTCCTGGTAGCGGCTATACCAGCGGATATAAAGAAACACACCAAGAAGATTCATGACCGCCAGGCTACTCATCAACCAGCAGGCCTTACCGGCAGCAAACAGTGCCAGCACGACAACTGTACCCATCACCGTGGGCCAGAAGACCCAGGGAAGGTTGGCACTGGTTCGAGCCGTGGGTGAAAGAAAAAGCCGCCCCAGGAAAATGAGAAAAGGCAGCGCGGGAATGAGCAGCGTCACGGCAAAAGGATTACTGGTTGCGGCCAGCCAGGACGCCACAACGACCGTGATCACCGCCAGGGTGATCTGTGCTGAAATAAACAGAGACTTGAGACTTTTCATGGGAACCCCGTAATGCATTCGTTCTTGGATGCATTACGGGGAAGGCTGTTACACATCACGCCATGGTGGCAACCAGCAGCCCCTTCAGCTCCGGAATACAGGAACCACAGTTGGTTCCTGCCTTGCAGCACTGGCCAATAGCTTCCACGGAATCGGCGCCCTCTTCGACTGCCGTTTCGATGGTTTTCTGGCGAACCTGATGGCAACTGCAAATCACTGGCCCGAGATCCGGGCCAGCATCGGCGGGTTGCCCTGCCAGGATGGACAAGGGTTGCACGTCCTGTTCATCGGCAAAGCAGCTGGCCAGCCATTCCACATCGCACAGCGGCAGATTCTCGCCAATGGCCAGCCAGGCAATCAGCTTGCCATTCTGATCCAGTGCTGCGCGACGGTAATGACCGGTGGAGGGATCATTCAGCGCCAGCCACTGCGCCGCCTCCGGCATCCATTCATGAAGCTGTTGTTCGGTTAGGTCCGCATCGCCGGCCAGCCGATAGCGTTGTACCTGGCCCGCCTGCAAAAATGCATCGACGGGAACTCGGGCCCAGTACTCCACGGCGGGCGGGGTTGCCGCCGTGAACAACCAGCCATGCCAGCGGGGTTGCCAGTCGCTGACATGAACCGGCGTATGCTTGAACGCAGGCTGACCGGAATGCGGATCCAGACGTGCCGGCACCAGGGCATCCACCCTGGCCCGACGAGAAAACTGATCAGTCCAGTGCATGGGCATAAAAGCCGTACCCGGACGCTGCCCGGCATCGCTTTTTACCCGCACCAGGGCATCACCGACTTTGCTGGTCAGGCGGACAAAGCCACCATCCTTGAGTCGATAACGCTCAATATCTTTCGGATGCAGTGCTGTGAAGGGCTCACTGAGGTGAGCAAACAGGCGCCCGGCCCGGCCGGTCCGTGTCATGGTATGCCACTGATCCCGGATACGGCCGCTATTGAGGATGACCGGGAAAGCCTCACCGATCTTGTGAACCACCGGATTTTTGCACACGACAAAGCGGGCACGGCCATCCGCCGTAGCAAAGTGGCCATCCCCGAAACAGCGGGGATCGCTCTGCAAGGGCCACTGCTGCGGGGCCCAATTTTCATATTGGTCGGCGCTCAGTTCCGCCGCTGCTGTCAGGTCAAGCCGCTTGCCAAACCGGCCAGCCAGTGCGGTGAGCGCCGAGTACTCGGAAAAAATTTCATGTTCGTGCTGATAGGCAAACGCCTGCGGGTAACCCATGCGGCGCGCCACTTCCGTAATGATCCACCAATCTGCCTTTGCTTCCCCTGGTGCAGGCACGAAGGGCCGCTGGCGGGACACGCAACGCTCGGAGTTGGTCACCATGCCGGACTTTTCCCCCCAGCCCAGCGCCGGCAGGCGGATGTCTGCGCAGGCCAGGGTGTCGCCACTGGCCACGCAGTCAGAGACCACCACGGTATCGCAGGCCATTAGCGCATGGCGTACGCGATCCGCTTCAGGGAGTGAATCCACCGGGTTGGTGGCCATAATCCAGACGGCTTTAACCTTGCCGCTTTCCACCGCGTTGAACAGGTCTACGGCCGTCAGGCCATTCTGGGTGGCCAGCTTGTCGGTCTGCCAGAAATCCGCCACGGCGGCATGGTGCTCGGGGTTATCAATATCCAGATGGACAGCCAACTGGTTGGCGAGTCCGCCTACTTCCCTGCCACCCATGGCATTGGGCTGCCCCGTAATGGAGAACGGACTGGCGCCAGGCTTGCCGACCCGGCCAGTGGCCAGGTGTGCATTGATGATTGCGTTGCCTTGGTCGGAGCCATTACGCGCCTGGTTAATCCCCTGGGAAAAGACTGTGACGGTTTTGTCGCAGGTGGCAAACCAGTGATAGAAGGTGGTCAGATCTACCTTGGACACCCCCATGAAGTCGGCCAGCTCATCCCAGTTATTGCCTTGCTCCCTTGCCGTGGCAAGGGTCGCGTCAAAGCCGTTGGTATGCGCCGCAATGTATTCGTTATCGAGAGCGTTGTGATCATCCAGCCAGGTCAGCAGGCCGTTGAACAAGGGCACATCCTGCCCGGGACGAATAGCAATGTGCAGATCGGCCAAATCACAGGTGGCGGTGCGACGGGGGTCGATCACCACCACTTTCATTTCCGGGCGAGCCTCTTTGGCAGCGGCAATACGCTGGTAAACGATGGGGTGCGCCCAGGCGGTATTGGAACCGGTCAGGATGACCAGATCGGCAACTTCCAGGTCTTCATAACAGCCCGGCACCACATCCTCACCAAAAGCGCGCTTGTGGGCCACGACCGCGCTACTCATGCACAGGCGGGAATTGGTATCGATGTTGGCGCTGCCGATGTAGCCCTTCATCAATTTGTTGGCAACGTAATAATCTTCCGTCAGCAACTGACCGGACACATAGAACGCCACTGCATCAGGGCCATGTTCATCCACAATACGACGAAAACGGCTGGCCACCTCATCCAGAGCCTGGTCCCAGCTGGTTCGCTGACCGTCAATTTCCGGGTAAAGCAATCGGTCCTGATCACCCAGGGTCTCCAGCACAGAAGAACCCTTCACGCACAAGCGCCCACCATTGGCAGGGTGAACTTCGTCACCTTGCAGGGTTTTGCCATCGGTGCGGATACCGCAACCAACACCACAATATGGACAGGTGGTACAGATACTACTCATGCGGCGATTTCCTCCTCGCTGTCACCACGCTTGCCAGCTGCGTTGCAGAACGCCTCCCCCATGAGCAGGACCTCGCGCAACGACGTGATGTCGGTACGCTCCCGCCACAGGTTTTCATACCAGGCTGCATCAGTGACATCCCCATACAGCACCATACCGACAATGCGATTATCCACCACCTGCAAGCGGCGATAACTGTCCGGCAGATTGAGCTGCAGGGTTTCCCCTTCCCCTTCAAAATCCCCAAGGGACACCAGATCAATGCCGGAAATTTTGAGACGGGTAGCACTATCGGCAAACAGGTAACGACGGTGCCCAAGCTCTGCCAGATGGCTGGCACAGACCGCTGCCTGTTCATACAACGGCGCGACCAGGCCAAAGGTGCGGTTACGGTGCTCCACGCATTCGCCAATGGCGTAAATGGCAGGGTCAAACGTTTGCAAGGTATCGTCCACACGGACACCTTGGTTAACGGTTAAGCCTGCTTGATCGGCCAGTTCAGTGCGCGGAACAATCCCAACGGCCTGAACCATGTAGTCGGCTGGCAGGCGCTGACCATCGCCAAGAATCACCGCGGATATCGCTCCTTCACCGTCATCTTGCAACGACGCGGTGCGCGCCTGCATGACGAATTTCACGCCACGCTGTTCCAGGTCGGCCTGCAAACGATGGCCCGCGGTTTCGTCCAGTTGTTGATTCAGCAGATGGCCGCGACTGTGTATCAGGGTCACATCGTGCCCCTGCTTCACCAGCGCATCGGCGGCCTCCAGCCCTAAAAAGCCGCCGCCCACGACCACTACACGGGCGGCCGAGAGCGACAACAACTTGCGGACGTCATAAAGGTCACGAAAACTCATGACGCCCTGTAATTCGACACCCTCAACGGGTAGCTTGCGGGGCGCAGCCCCGGTAGCCAGCACCAGGCGGTCGTAGTCCAGCTTGTGGCCGGCGGCGGTGACCACCTGACGACGGTGGCGGCGGATAGCCACCACCGGTGAACCGGTTATGAGTCGAATATTCCGGTCCCGGTACCACTGGTGCGGGTGGGTGGTGATGGCGGTTTCATCCGTACCACCACCCAACAAGGGGGACAGCATGACCCGGTTGTAACCGGCAAAGGGCTCCTCGCCGACGACGGTGATCTGATACAGATCTGGCGCCAGGCGAGTGACCTCCTCCAGCAGACGGATGGCCGCCATGCCGTTACCGATTACCACCAGTTTCTTCATTACTGCCCTACCCTTATGGTCAGTTTGTTGCCGAGGTGGCAACTTCGATGACGTCGCCTTCCACCCGAACCGGATAGACATTCAAGGTGACGGTTTCATCTTCGAGACACTGACCGGTCTCCAGATCAAAGTGCTGCTTGTAGATCGGGGAAGCGACCACTTTGCGGCCTCCCAGTGATCCCAGCAGCCCCCTGCTCAGCACATTCGCATGGCTGAACGGGTCCATATTATCGAGTGCAAAGAAGTGGCCATCGCGGGTGCAGAATAATGCCGCCTGACCTTCTGGCAAACGCACACCTACTCCGGTACCCGGCAGCACATCGCTTACCTTGCACACGGCTTTCCATTCCACTGCCAGAGCGCTGTTCATGCTTATGCCTCCTCAACCAGTTCGATACGTTCATGATCGTAAGCCGGACGACGCTGACCGCGCTCACGCACGTATTGCAGGTTGTCGTCGGCGCTCTCATCGTTGACGAAATGCTTGAAGCGCTTAACCGCTTCCTCGTCTTCCACCGTGGTCTTCCACTCACACTGGTAAGTGGCGATCACGTGCTTCATCTGTTCTTCCAGTTCTTCCCCGATGCCCAGCGAGTCTTCCAGAATGACTTCCTTCAGGTAGTCCAGGCCACCTTCCAGGTTTTCCAGCCAGACGCTGGTGCGCTGCAAACGATCTGCCGTCTTGATGTAGAACATCAGGAAACGGTCGATGGTTTTAATCAGCTCTTCATCAGACAGGTCAGAGGCAAACAGGTCGGCGTGACGGGGACGCATGCCACCGTTACCACACACGTACAGATTCCAGCCTTTCTCGGTGGCAATGACACCCACGTCCTTGCTCTGCGCTTCGGCGCACTCACGGGTACATCCGCTGATGGCCATCTTCAGTTTGTGCGGGCTACGCAGGCCCTTGTAGCGCTCTTCTACCTGGATGGCAGTGCCGACAGAGTCTTTCACCCCGTAGCGACACCAGGTAGAACCGACACAGGACTTCACGGTACGCAGGGACTTGCCGTAGGCGTGACCGGTCTCAAAACCAGCATCGACCAGGATCTTCCAGATTTCCGGCAGTTGCTCCACGCGTGCGCCGAACAGATCAACACGCTGGCCACCCGTGATCTTGGTATAGAGGTCATACTTCTTGGCTACTTCACCCAGCACGATCAATTTGTCGGGAGTGATTTCACCACCCGCCACACGGGGTACGATGGAATAGGTGCCATCACGCTGCATGTTGCCGAGGAAGTAATCGTTGGTGTCCTGCAAACCGGCGTGGGGCTTGTTCAGCACATAGTCGTTCCAGCAGGACGCCAGTACTGATGCTGCCGTCGGTTTACAGATGTCACAACCGTCACCTGTGCCGTGCTTCTCGAGCAACTCGTCAAAGGTGGTGATCTGACCAACACGCACCAGGTGATAAATTTCCTGACGGGAATACGGGAAGTGTTCGCAGAGGTGGTTGTTCACTTCCACACCACGTTTTTCCAGCTCGCTGTCCAGTACCTGCTTCACCAAGGCGGAACAACCACCACAGGTCGCAGAAGCCTTGGTACAGGCTTTCAGGTCACCCACGGTCATGGCGCCACCATCGATCGCGGCGCACAGATCACCTTTGGACACGTTATTACAGGAACAAATCTGGGCGGTGTCGGGCAATGCGTCGGCACCCAGCAGCGGCGCACCATCGGATACCGGTGCCACCAGGGCAGCCGGATCACCCGGCAAGTCCATTTCGTTCAGGCACAGCTGCAGCAAGTTGCCGTAATCGGCGGCATCACCGACCAGCACCGCACCCAGCAGCTTCTTGCCACACTCACTGATCACCGCTTTCTTGTAAACGCCTGCGGTCTGATCCATGAATACGGTACTGCGACAGCCCGGAGTGCTGCCATGGGCATCGCCGATGGAGGCCACGTCGACACCCATCAGTTTGAGCTTGGTGCTCATGTCAGCACCCTGGAAGGACTTGTCAGCCTTGCCCATCAGGTGTTCGGCAGCGATTTCCGCCATCTGGTAACCCGGCGCCACCAGACCAAAGATGCGGCCATTCCACAGCGCCACTTCACCTATGGCATAGACATCGGCATCGGAGGTGAGGCAGTGGTCGTTGACCACGATACCGCCCCGCTCGCCCAGCTCCAGTTCGCAGGCGCGACCCAGTGCATCCTGGGGACGAATACCGGCAGAGAACACAATCAGGTCGGTTTCCAGATGCTTGTCTTCACCAAACACCATACGGTGCTTGCAGCTTTCGCCATCGACAATTTCCTGGGTGCCGGTGCTGGTATGGACCTTCACGCCCAGCTCCTGGATCTTGTCCTTGAGCAGCGCGCCACCAAAATCATCGACCTGTACGGCCATCAAACGCGGAGCAAATTCCACCACATGGGTTTCCAGACCAAGATCGTGCAGCGCCTTGGCCGCTTCCAGCCCGAGCAGACCGCCGCCCACGACGGTACCCACCTTGCCACCCTTGCTGGCGGCAATCATGGCGTCCAGATCGTCGATGGTGCGGTACACAAAGCAGTTTTCGCGATCGTTACCCGGGATCGGCGGCACGAAAGGATAAGAACCGGTGGCCAGTACCAGCTTGTCGTAAGAGAGGGTTTCACCGGTGTTGGTCGTGACGGTTTTCGCCGCACGATCAATGCTGTCTGCGCGGGTCTTGAGCTTCAGGGCAATGTTGTGCTCTTCAAAGAAGCCCTGCGGTACCAGCGACAGGTCATCGGCAGTCTTGCCGGAAAAATAACTGGTCAACCCGACACGGTCGTAAGCCGGCAGCGGCTCTTCACACAGTACGGTAATGTCGAATTGCTCACGGCCACCCTGGGCAACCAGCGCTTCCAGATAACGCTGACCTACCATCCCGTGTCCGATCAAAAGAAGTTGTTGCTTGGCCATAAGGCTCACCCTCGCGGTGCGTAACTGACACCGACATACAGCAAGGGCTGTGCCAACTTGTTAACCCACTGTTTTTGATAAGCTTTTATTGATTATTTGGCGAAGAAGCGCATTTCAATGCATTTTTTTAATGCGTTAATGCACGACGACGATGCACCTTTTCGTGCACCTCCATGAGTCATAATTGCGCGCCAACGATGCGCACTGCTCACATTTCAGCCTTTCTGCAGCTGCATTCTCCCGTTGCTGAAAAATGCCCCATTCGAGCACCCAGCCTTTCCTGTATAAGGAAGGCGCAACAATATCAGCACCAAACACCACCCAGCCTTTATCTGCATACAGGCTCTACCCCCTGTCCGGCACATGGAGAGCACAACCTCGACGCAGCCCCAAAGCACTCATTTGCAGCAAACTCCGGAAATCCCGTTTTTGCACACATGGAGCGCATCATTTTCGCCCCATGATGCAGCCAAAAGCCTCACTATCCTGCACAAACTTTCTCACTTTTAGCCCAAAACAGAAACAAACCCTTTAAATTCAATACCTTAAATGTTGGCACGACGATTGCTTTAACCGCTGCATCGACCAACCGCCCGTGGATGGAGCCATCATGAGCGCCGACAAGCTGAACCTTCTTAATTTTTCTGCACCGCGCATCCGCCTGCTACACCTGAGCTGGATCGCCTTCTTCATTACCTTTGTTGTGTGGTTTTCCCATGCGCCGCTCATGGGGCATCTGCGTGAGGCCTTTGATCTGACCACTGAGCAGGTCAAGGCCTTGCTGATCCTTAACGTCGCCCTGACGATTCCTTCCCGCGTCATCATCGGTTCGCTGGTAGATCGCTACGGTCCCCGCAAGGTATTCGGTTCTCTCCTGATCATCTCCGCCTTCCCTTGCTGGGCATTTGCCATGTCCACGACATTTGAACAGCTGGCCATTACCCGTTTGCTGCTGGGTTTTGTCGGAGCGGGCTTTGTTGTCGGCATTCGCCTGATTGGTGAGTGGTTCCCGGCAAACGAAGTGGGTCTGGCTGAAGGTGTGTACGGTGGCTGGGGCAACTTCGGCTCTGCCGCCGCAGCGATTACCCTCCCGACTGTCGCCATGATGTTTGGTGGCGATGATGGTTGGCGCTGGGCCATTGCCAGCACCGGCCTGATCGCCCTGCTTTATGGCCTGGTTTTCCTGTGGCGTGCACGCAATACCCCCAAGGGTTCTTCCTACTTCAAGCCCAAGCGTAGCGCGGCGCTGGAAGTCAGTACCAAGCGTGACCTGTACTTCTATCTCGCCATGAGCGTACCGCTGTATGCCGCCCTGTTGGTCATCGTATGGCGTCTCGGTCCGTCCAACCTGGCCCTGTTTGGCACTACACCCCAGTACGTCTTGATTGCCCTCATCCTGGCTCTTGGCATCGTGCAGATCGGTCAGGCGTGGCGCGTTAACCGCGAGCACCTCAAGGAAGGGGTGGATGAACACGACCGTTACAGCTTCAAGCAGGTTGCCATTCTTGACCTGTCATACCTGGTGACCTTCGGTTCGGAGCTGGCCGTAGTGTCCATGCTGCCCCTGTTCTTTGCCGACACCTTTGGGCTCGAGCCAGTAATGGCAGGCCTGCTCGCCTCCGGTTATGCCTTCATGAACCTGGCGGCCCGTCCCGGTGGCGGCTGGCTCTCTGACAAGTTTGGCCGCAAGAAATCCCTGATTATCCTGCTCGCCGGCCTGATGGTGGGTTATGGTCTGATGAGTCAGATCGGCAGCACCTGGCCCGTGGCACTGGCTGTTATTGCCACCATGTGTTGTTCCTTCTTTGTTCAGGCTGGTGAAGGCGCGGTTTTTGCCACCGTACCGCTGATCAAGCGCCGTCTCACCGGCCAGATTGCCGGCATGGTAGGAGCCTACGGCAATACCGGCGCCGTGATTTTCCTGACCGTGCTGACCTTTGTGGATCCCAGCACCTTCTTCCTGGTGATTGCTGCCAGCGCCGCCGTTGCTCTGGCTGCCGTCCAGTTTCTCGATGAGCCCAAAGGGCACATTGCAGAAATCGACGAAAAAGGGGAAGTTCAGCTTATCAAAGTGGGCTGAACCAAACAGGGCCGGCCGATTCTGGCCGGCTCGTTCAGGAATGAACACAGGATTTGACGATGGACGCTTCCACTGCACCGGTTTCACCTGCCAGCGCTCCCTTGCAAAGCACCGGCAAGGATCCGGATCTGGCCCCTCGAGTTCGCATCGGGCAATACTCCGACAGTGGCCCCAAGCTGCATAACCAGGATGCTCTGGCCATGCAGATCCCTGAAGGTACCCTGTTGCGAACCAAGGGTATCGTGGCGGCACTGGCGGATGGGCTGTCCACCGCTGGCGCAGCGCGTGAAGCGGCCGAGTCCTGTGTGCTCGGTTTCATCACCGATTACTATTCCACACCAGCACTGTGGAGCGTGCCACGGTCTGCACAGAAAGTACTGGAAGCCCTGAACCGCTGGCTTTGCCGCCAAACCCTGGCTGGCGAAAGTCACCTCTGCACGCTGTCCCTGCTAATACTTCGATCACAGACAGCTCACCTGTTCCAGGTGGGCGACTCACGTATATGGCGCCTGCGTAACGACAAGCTGGAATGCCTCACTCGCGATCACAGCCGCATGTTGGGGGATAACCGCCAGGTGCTGACCCGAGTGATGGGAGGAGATACTCGTCTGGATGTGGACTACAGCAGTAGTGATCTGCAGGTGGGTGATATTTTTCTGCTCACCAGCGACGGCGTGCATGGTTTTCTCAGCCGCTCCCGCATGCAAGGCATCCTGCGTGGTTGTTCTAAGCCTGAAATTTGCTCCCAGGCTTTGGTAGAAGCAGCTCTGGCCAACGGCAGCGATGACAACTTGAGCTGCCAGGTACTGGTGGTCGATGCACTGCCAGATGCCAGTGCCGATGAAGTGTTACGTCAACGAGGCAATCTTCCCTTACCCCCACCTCTCAGCCCCGGAGTTCGTGTCGATGGCTTCACCGTACTTCGCGAACTCTATGCCAGTGTACGAAGCCACTTGTACCTGATCGAAGATGAGGAGGGAAAACGCTCTGTTCTGAAAACCCCCTCGGTCAACCTTGAAGACGACCGTTTTTCTCTCGAGCGCTTTGTCATGGAAGGCTGGGTGGGCAATCGGTTACGCAACCCGCATCTGTTACGCTACTTACCCATTCCCGAAAACCCCAGCTGCCTCTATCAGCGTCTGGAGTTCATCGACGGGGTCACGCTCAAGCGCTGGCTTAAAGATCACCCTGACGCCCCGGTGGAAGAAAAACTCTATTTGGCAGACCAGTTGCTGAACGGTATCCGTGCCCTGCACCGTGCCGACGTGATTCATGGTGACCTGAAGCCGGAAAACATCATGGTCGACAGCAATGGCCTGGTGCGTATCGTGGATTTCGGCAGTTGCCACTGCCGGGGTATGGAGCAAGCCAATGCCGGCATTCCCCTGGGCACACGGGATTACAGTGCACCGGAGCTGGTAGAGGGGACGACGCCGTCCGAACAGAGCGATCTGTTCTCAGCGGGCGCTATTATTCATGAAATGCTCACTGGCGCCTTACCCTGGCAGGGCCGCTATGAGAAAGCCTCCCACCAGCCACTGCCGCCACTGCAGGGGCTGAATGCCTTCATTCCCTTGTGGATCAACAATGTGCTGCAGATTTCGCTGCAACGGCAACCCAACCAGCGCTTTGCCGACGCCGCCGAATTCCGCGACGCCCTGCGCCGTCCAGTGCGCAGCGTGAGACAAATCAAGGACACCAGCGTCAATGAATTACGCCTCTGGAAAGGCGCCTGTGTCGTCTTGCTCATGCTGCTGATGATTAGCGTCAGCCTGAATCAGTGAGCAACACGATAATGAATAGTTAATAATTAATAGCTGCGCGTGCAGCGACTGTCTTCATCCCAAGCAATGAGGCCGCGCCCAAAGTCTGGGCGCGGCCTCATGCGTTTCAAAACACGAAAACCCGTCTTGCAACGTTATTAACTATTCATTATTAATTATTCATTCTTCATTCTTCCAGCGCGCCCAGCTCAAACCTCTCCCCGCCACTCTCAACCACCAGCTTGCCATCGACTTCCTTTCCCCAATCAATCAACTGATAGAAGGCGCTGCGTCCGATGAGAGCACGCAGGTTCTTGCGCACGGTAATGTAGGGAGACGGCTCTGCGGTTTGCGGATCGATCTCGACCCAAATGGGGTGATCGCCGGAGGCAACCACATGGCTGCCCACATTGGTGGTGAAAACCAGCTTGCCATCCACTTGCTGAACCTCACCTGCAACAAAGGGGGCGTCGTCGACCTGAATACGCAACTTTTCCACCGGCGTGATCAGGAAATAGTCCTCTCCCTCACGCAGCAGAATCGTAGAAAACAGTGCCACCATCCGCTCCCGCTGGATGGGTGAGCCCTCGTAATACCAGGTCCCATCACGGGCGATACGCATGTCGATGTCGGCATGGCGTTGTGGCTTCCACTGCTCCACCGGTGGTAACCCCTGCTCGTCCTTTCCCGCTTTTTCCAACAGGGAAAGCAGGTCGTCGGCCTTGTTCATCGCGGGCCCCGCTGTCCCTTGTTGCCCATGCGGATGCCGATCTCGATCAGGAAGTCGAGGAAATCATCCTTGTCATCAATCAGGCGCTTGTAGAACGGCGACTCCATCAAGGCCACAGCACCGTGTGCCAGCGCCCAGGCTGAGCAGATATGGTAGATTGGCGGCACCTCTTCCAGCGAGCCCTCCGCCACCCGGGCTTCCACAATTTCGGTCAGCCGGGCAAAGTTGGCCTCGCGAATGCTATGCAGTTTCTCCACCAGTTCCGGCAAGGCATGATCCTTGATCACCTTGTTTTCCAGACGGTCAAACAACTGATAACGCTTGGGGTCGGAAATGCGGAAGCGGAAATACTCCCGCACCAGCCTTTCTTTGTTGTCTGCGTCCGAGATCTGCTTGAACACTTCTGCCAGATCCTCTTCATAGCGGATCATCAATAGCAGGTAGATCTCGTTTTTAGTCTCAAAATGCTTATAGATGGTGCCCTTACCGATACCTACACGGTCGGCAATCATCTCCACCGTTACCCGGTCTTCGCCTTCCTCCAGAAACAACTCCAGAGCGGCATCAAGAATCTGCCGTTCACGCTGACGAAACTCCTGCGCTTTACGCGTGGCTTTCTCCAGGTCACCCATCCATTTCTCCTTGAGCATGACAGGGCTGGCTGATAGCCCTGAAACCATCCCGGTTCAGGCAAGATGATACTGCCTGTGGTTCCCGGTGTTCTGCACGTGTGATTCTAACGTATTCCTTTTTTTTACGCATACGACAGCGGCGCATTACCTCGAAACTGTTTACCCTGTTAACCAGCCATCAGCATGGCAGCAATTTTGCCACCCGGACAGGAGTCACCATGAGCACGCCAGCCTCGGATCACCCCGAGTTTCCCCAGCAGGATGACCTTATCTACCTTAACCACGCCGCCGTTGCGCCCTGGCCTGAGCGCACTCGCCGCGCGGTGCAAGCCTTTGCGGATGCGAATTGCCAGGTGGGCGCCCGTGATTACCCGCACTGGCTAAAGGTCGAGCAGCGTCTGCGGGAGCGCCTGGCATGGCTGATCGGTAACGTTGCCACTGACGAAATTGCCTTGTTGAAAAACACCTCTGAAGGCCTCTCCGTTATCGCTCAGGGACTACCGTGGCAACCTGGCGATCAGGTCGTGATCAGTGACCAGGAATTCCCTTCCAATCGCATCCCCTGGCAGGCGTTGGCCAATCAAGGCGTCGAGGTGATCGAAGTTGGGCTAGGGGTGGATGATCCAGAGCAAGCGGTCATTGATGCCATCACCCCAAGTACCCGCCTGGTCTCGCTGTCCGCGGTACAATACGGTAGCGGCCTGCAAATGAATATGACGCGAATTGGTCAGGCCTGCAGGGCGCGCGATATCCTCTTTTGTGTGGATGCTATCCAGATTCTGGGGACCCAGCCCTTCGATGCCAATGAAGCTTGCGCAGACTTTGTGGTCGCCGACGGTCACAAATGGATGCTGGGGCCCGAAGGCCTTGCGCTGTTTTACTGCCGCAAGGAAGTACAACCCAGGCTCACACTGCGCCAGCACGGCTGGCATATGATCGCCAACGCCGGCGACTATAGCGAACATGAGTGGCAGGTAGCCGATAACGCCAAACGTTTTGAATGTGGCAGCCCCAATATGCTCGGTATTCATGCGCTGGAGGCATCCTTGTCGTTACTTCAGGACATCGGCATGGCTGAGGTAGAGCGTGAACTTCAGGCACGGGTGCAGTACCTCATTGACGGGCTGCAAGAGAGAGGCGCAACGCTGATTAGCGCCATGGCACCAGAGCGACGAGCCGGCATTGTCACCTTCCGGCTTCCTGACGAGTCGCCTTCCGAGACTTTCCAGCGTCTCAAACAAGGTGGCGTGGTCTGTGCTGAACGGGGCGGCGGCGTGCGCTTCTCTCCCCACTTTTACACGGCATTTTCTGTCATCGACCGGGCGCTGGCCCTGTTGTAAGCTCCCTGCAACCAGTAACAAGCCAGAACAGCGAGTACAGATGAGTAAACAGCGGGCGGTGTATGAATGGTGCTGTCAACAGCTCCAGCGTGACGAAAGCCACAGCGGTCAGCCCAGTGCGGACCTGGACAGCCTGCGCACCGTCATCCGCCCTTGCGATGTGCTCCTCGTTGCTGGTCACAGCAACATCGACCGCACCTTCAAGGTGATTGGCGACAGCCGGTATGCCAGGGCGGTTCTTTATGTGGGCCGCCTGCACGACGTGGCCGACCCCGCCCTGCGAGCCCTGCTGGCGGATTACACTCCCTGCGAGCCGGACACCCAGCTGGTCATTGATGCCAGCCTGGAGCGAGGGCTGATCGTGGAGCCACTATCAGCGCTGGAAGGAAAGCAACTACGGGTATGCCGCGCTCAGGGCCTGAGTGACAGCGAAGCACAGGATGTGTTGCGTTATGCGATTAGCCGGATTGGTGCAGGCGGCGGGCGCTCCTGGGCTGCTCTTTGCCTGATGGCCCTGGTGCCCTGGCGCTGGCTGCCACTACGCTGGCGTACAGCACTGTTCAGGCGCTGGGCAGGTGAATTGGTCAAGGCACTCAGCGGCACCGTGATTTCTGATGCATTCAGCTTTGTTCAATTTCCGGTATTACCACTGGTAAAGGAAGATGGTGCCGGAGCAAGGCTGCTTCGTCTGCAGCCCCGCGCCATTACTGCTGCCGATTTTGATCACTCGCCTTACTTTGACATCGTCAAGGCGCCCTTCCAGCTCAATACCATTCCCAAAGGGATGGATGCGGTACCATGGAAAGGGAACCAGGGTGCGTTGGCACCTGAGCGCCAACGCCACCTGTCACTGGTTGAGCCGCCGGCGAACAGCACCCCCGGCCAGTAATAGCAGAGCAAGCCCCGCAATAGCGCCGCCCCCACCACCACCGGAATCGCTTGCCGGGCCGGGGGCGCTGGTGGTGGCGACACTGCGTGCCAACGCAGGATAACTGGCCGCCTGATTGTCACCGCTGGGAAAATCACCGTTGTCGGTCCACACTTTGACAGACACTACGCCGTAACCACTGCCCTCCATAACCAACTGCTGGACAGCCACTTCACCTGGTGCCATGTCCCCAAGACCGCACTGCACCAGTTCAGAGCCATAACAGCTATCCGGCACAATCGCCTGCCAGCCATCGGGCATCTGGAAGCCCAGTCGAGCTCGTGACGCTGCACGGTGAGTCGCCGCATTCTCCACCCGGGCAGTCATCACCACCCTGCCATCAGAACGGCGCTGGCTGGACACGCTGAGAACTATGTCTGGCTGGTCGCTGAATACCAGCTTGAAGCTCTCGGAAGGCAGGCTGAAATAGTCGTAGCCATCACTGGAAGGTCGCACGTTAACGTCGCCGGCCCATTCTTGCCCACCATTACTGAATTTGAGGTTGATAGAGCCCAGGCCATCACCTACGTAGAGGTTCTTGCCAGCGGTACAACGGGTTTCGTTCGCGCTTGCAGCTAAACAACTCCAGCCAGACACTGAGACCGCCAAACCTGCCTCATGACGAACCGTGAGCCCCACATTGGTCGCTTTATTGATCACACTGCGGTTGATAAGACTGGCGTTGACACTCAGCGCGGTTCCCGGTGCCTGATAATGCTTTTCCGGTAACCCCTGGGTTTCCAGATCCACCAGCAGCCCGGAGGTGGCGCTTTCCAGCCAGTCCAGATAGCTGTCGACCCGGGTGTACACACCTGGAACACCGCTGGTGGCACAGGTGTCGTGCCCGTAGCTGGTGATCCCCACCAGCCATTGCTGGCCGTCCTGGCTGTAAATCAGTGGGCCTCCGCTGTCACCACGGCAGGTGTCCTGCGCCTTTGGGGCAGGGTCCATTTCACCGGCACAGATCTGGCCACTCCAGATCTGGCTCCACTGGCTGGCACAGTAGCTATAGGAAACGTAATCCAGCTGTACCTGCTGCAAGGTATCGGAAAGTGTCTGGTCACTGTTGTTGGTATAGCCCCAACCAAGGGCAAGCAGGGACTCCTTGGGGCTGGCTGTGATTTGCTCAACCACTTCGACCTTGGCCAGGTCCATGGTGCTCAGCTTACTGGGTGAATCCAGGCGCAACAGCGCGATATCGTTATGATAGTTGTCAGACCGATAGGAAGGGTGCACCAATACAGAAGAGATACCATGATGCTCCAGTGCACTATTCAACCGGTTGGTGCCACCGAGAGAAACGAACAGGATATCTGCCGTCAATGTTTCTCCATCCCCCACAACACAGTGGGCCGCTGTTACCACCCACTGAGGGGCAATCAGGGTGCCACCACACAGCGTTGAAGACCTTGTTGGATCACCGGAACGGCTGATTTCCACCTCGGCCATCCAGGGCCTCACTGTTGTTACATCCTGTCCCCCGATGATTCGGGGCTGGGCCTCTGACGCCGTTACCGTCTGAACCAGCCCCGTCCAAAAACACAGAACCAACATCAAACGATACATAAGGACACCTTTCTCTACTCAAACATTACGCAGAGATACTAACCAACTAATACCAAAGTACTGTGTGACTTGGTTCAGGTATTAGAATGACAAGATGAAATTATTAGTAAAAATTACCTATGACCAGTTAGTCAGCGTCATTTTTTAGCAATTTTGATGCATATGCGTTTATTTTTAACGGAGTTCGCGCATGTTGCTCTGGCCCTCACCTGACAAGTCAAAGCGCATAATGGAAGTAGCAGCGAACTTGGGTCCACAAGCTGTCAGGACCGGTATCGGAGGAGTCCAAAGCCGGGTTCTCCAGGAGTCAATACGACTAGTCGAGACACGAGAAAGGAAAGGGATTGGCATTCAGGGGAAGACTGTATGGCCTTTGCTCGATGTTTCATGTCCTCTGGGCAATTGCCGTTACATCAACTCGTTACGGTAACCCGCCAGTGTCTGGCTGAAAATACCAGGTAATCGCCGCCCGGGACCGGGCGGCAGAAAGGTCAGGCGTCGATCTCGTCATCCTCCGCCCGAGGTAACGCACGGCGGGCTTTGGCGCCAAGATCCATCAGCTGGTTCGCCTGGCGCAGCAGGTTACCCCTGCCTTGGGTAAGTCGGCTATGGGTGGTTTCCCATGCGGTATGGGCCTTGTTCAGCTTGTCACCCAGATCCCCAAGTGACTCGTCGATCAGGGACACTTGGTCACAGATCTTGCCGGCCCGGTCGGCAATATCCAGCGCATTACGGTTCTGGTATTCGTAGCGCCAGATATTCTGAATAGTGCGCAACGTCACCAACAGCGTTGTGGGACTCACCAGTACAATATTGCGTGCGAAGGCGTCCGTATACAGGCTGGAGTCCTGCTCCATGGCCACCATGAAGGCACCTTCAATGGGGATGAACAGCAGCACGAAATCCAGGCTCTGAATACCCTCCAGACCACTGTAATCCTTGATATCCAGCCCTTTGATATGACTCCGCAACGACGCCAGATGCTCGCGCAGAGCCTGCTCTCGCTCTTCCTGTGTGGTTGCTGAAGACAAGCGTTCATAGGCTATCAGCGACACTTTGGCATCGACCACCACATCCTTGTTTTCCGGCAAACGCACAATGGCATCGGGCAAGCGCCGCTGGCCACTCTCATCCTTGAAAGCCACCTGGGTTTCATACTCGCGGCCGCGAGTGAGTCCGGAAGACTCCAACACCCGCTCGAGAATCATCTCCCCCCAGTTACCCTGGGTTTTAACCTGCCCCTTGAGCGCATCGGTGAGGTTTTTGGCGTCCTCATGCATCTGCTGATTCAGCCCGCGAAGCTGGCTTAACTGCTCCATCAAGGTAGCCTGGGTACGGGTTTCATCACTGTGGATCTGATCCACCCGACGCCGGAAGTCGTTCAGCTGCTCCCGGAAAGGCTTCAACACCCCGTCCAGCCCCTGATGCTGCTGTTCTTGCAACTGCTTGCTGCGCTGCTCGAAGATCTTTGCCGAAAGGTGCTCGAATTCCTGCTTCAGTAGCTCACGGCTTTTCTCCGCAAACGCCAGCTTCTCTTCCTGCCCTGCCAGGCGCTCTTCCAGGCGCGCCTTTTCAGCGGCGAGCTGCTGGGCACGGGACTCAGCATCACGATGCTGCTGTACGGCGACCTGAAGCTGCTCCTTGAGCAACGGTAACTGAGCCAGCGGCTCGCGAAGCTGGTGTTTCTCTTCCTGCCACTGCAAGGCGAGATGGCTCTGGCGGCGGCGCTCCAACAGCCATACAAGCAATGCTGCCAGGATCGCGCCCGCCAGAGCAGCCAGACCCGGGATCAGGAACTGATTCATCGTTGTGCCTTCTCGAAGAGAGTAAAGAAATTGTCGGCGGTAATCTGGCCAAGCTGTTCCACTGTGACGCCTTTCAGCTCAGCAACACACTCGGCCACATTGGCGACAAAGCGGGGCTCATTAGGTTTGCCGCGAAAGGGTACCGGCGCCAGCCAGGGAGAATCGGTTTCAATCAACAGCTTTTCAATGGGCAGCGCCTTGACCGTGTCACGCAGTGATTGCGCGTTGCGGAAAGTGACGATGCCGGAAATGGAAATATAAAACCCCAGATCAATGGCCTGCAGCGCCATATCCAGATCTTCGGTAAAGCAGTGCAAGACTCCCTTCACTTCCCCCCCGCCGTGTTCTCGGAGCAGATTGAGGGTATCGTCTTTAGCGCCCCGGGTGTGCACCACGAGCGGCAGCCCGGTTTCCCTTGCCGCCTGAATGTGTGCAATGAAATAGCGTTTCTGCCAATCCCGCTCTTCCTTGGCATAGAAGTAATCCAGCCCGGTCTCACCGATGGCAATCACCTTGGGATGAGCAGCCCGTTCCAGCAGCTCTGCCACCGACGGCTCACGGGATTCCTTGTAGAGCGGGTGCACGCCCACACTGGCAAAGACATGCGGATACTGCTCGGCCAACGCCTGCACATTCGGGAAGGTCTCAAGGTCCACGCCAATACACAGCATATGACTGACGCCCGCCTCCTCAGAGGCCGCCATCATGGCCGCAAAATCACCGTCATGGGCATCCAGGTTCAGACGATCAAGGTGACAATGAGAATCCACAAAAGTGGCAACAGACATGAATAGCTCCAAAGCATGAAACGGTGGCAAGTGTAGCAGATATGCGGTGGGCCACACGCCTGACGCCGGATGCCAGACGCAAAAAACGGCAACCTCCTCCCGGAAATTGCCGCTTTCGTGTCCGAAACGCATCAGCTCTGTTTCGGCATTGTTTATTTCTTCCAGCTTTTAGCTTTTAGCTTTTAGCGTCAGGCGTCAGGCGTCAGGCGTCAGGCGTCAGGCGCCTCACATCGTATGCGTAGGTCGATCTGATTCCAGCGAGCCGGCCAGATGATTCTCGATGGTCACCCTGGCGGTATCATCCTGATCCGAGAACTGCACGCCGATACCGGCACTGCGGTTGCCCTGGGCACCTTTGGGAGTGATCCAGACAACCTTACCGGCCACCGGAATCTTGTCCGCCTCATCCATGATGTTGAGCAGCAGGAAAATCTCCTCACCCAGCTTGTACTGCTTGTCAGTCGGGATGAACAGGCCGCCGTTGGTAATAAAGGGCATATAGGCCGAGTACAGTACCGCCTTGTCCTTGATGGACAGAGAAAGAATCCCGCTACGTCCGCCGGGCATCTTCATAGGGTTTGCCTCATGGTCGATTTGGCGCGTCATCGGAACGCCAGCCAGTACGACTTTATTATTAAAGTTGTATAAAGG
The DNA here is from genome assembly GCF_009601165.1 of Alcanivorax sediminis. Lineage (NCBI taxonomy): Bacteria > Pseudomonadati > Pseudomonadota > Gammaproteobacteria > Oceanospirillales > Alcanivoracaceae > Alcanivorax > Alcanivorax sediminis. The sequence goes on from NZ_WIRE01000001.1 coordinate 2,940,398, forward strand.
TTAGTAGCCCACCGGCACAGCGTCAACGCCTACCAGTACCAGTAACCACTGCTCGTAGAGCAGCTCCTTGTTGGGGTTGGCTCCTGACAACAGTGCCCGGCGCCCCTCCAGCACCCGTTGCGCGGCCCGTAATAGCCGTGCCGCGGGCACCGCCGCCGCCAGTCGTTTCAAGAGCGGTGCCAGCTGCGGATCCGCAATCTCTTCCTCAGCCACAGACTGTTTGAGACTACGCCCCAGCCAGCCATAGATCACTGCGGCCATCTCAATAGGGTCATGCTTGGCCAGTACCGAGGAGGCCTGGGCAGACGTTTGCCGCCCTTCCGCCACCGACACCACCGTCTCAAGCAATCGGGCCCGGTCAGCGAACCAGTCTGCCTGTTCCAGCGCCAGCGCCTGCAGCGGCGCGCCCTGAGCAGCATCAAGCAGTGACGAAGGGTCACTGGCCTGCCCTTGCAGCCACTCCAGCGCCTGCTCGCGGGGAGGCAGCCCCAGCGTGCGCTGCTGGCAACGGCTGCGAATGGTCGGCAGCAGCAGGGTTGGCTGATCACTGATCAGCATCAGCAGGGTCTTGTTACCTGGCTCTTCCAGGGTTTTGAGCAGGGCATTCTGGGCGTTACGGTTAAGCGCTTCCGCTGGCGAGAGGATAGCGATCCGGTAACCGTCATACTGGGCGGTGCGGGTGGCAAAGTTGACCAGTTGACGCACCTGATCAATCTTGATGACCTTACTGCCCTCTTCCGGGCTCAGGCGATGGTAATCCGGGTGCGTACCCGCTGTACTCAGCTGACACCCCTGGCATTTTCCGCAGGGGAAGTCGCTACCGCTGTTACACAGCAGCGTCTGGGCAAGGGATTCAGCCAGGCGAAGCTTGCCAATGCCTCTGGGACCGCTGATTAACAGCGCATGGGGCAATCTGTCCTGACGGTGCTGATCCAGCAGGCGCGCCATTTCGTCCTGATGCCAGGGCAACGGCACCTGCACACGGGCTGCGGTTACGGCCATGACAGCATCTCCTCGATCAAAGGCGCAATCTGGTCGCGCACTGCCTCCAGCGGCTGCAAGGCATCCACCACCCGGAATCGCCCGGGCTGCTGATTCGCCCGTTGCAGATAACACTCGCGGATCCGCTCAAAGAAAGCCATGTCTTCCTGTTCAATTCGATCCAGCGCCGCACGCTTGCCTGCCCGGGCCATGCCGGCCTCCACAGGAATATCGAAGAGAATCGTCATGTCCGGCTGACTGTTGGCCACTACCCATTGCTCAAGGGATCCGATGGCTTGCCGGTCCAGCCCACGCCCTGCCCCTTGATAGGCCCAGGTGGCATCCACAAAGCGATCACACAACACCCATTCCCCGCGCGCCAGCGCCGGGCGGATCTTTTCGGCCAGGTGCTGGGCTCGGGCCGCAAAAACCAGCAACAGCTCGGTATCGTCCGCCATGGTCTCTTCAGAGGGTGCCAGTAGTACCTCACGGATGGACTCAGCCAACGGGGTTCCACCCGGTTCACGGGTAAGCAAAACCGTCTTTCCCGCGGCCCTCAGCCGTTCCGCTAACCATTCCATGTTGCTGGATTTGCCGGCACCTTCGCCCCCTTCCAGAGTGATGAAGCGTCCACTCATTGAGCGGCACCCGGCGAAGATCGGTAGCCGTTGCGCCGACGCAGCTGATACTCACGTACGGCTTTCTCATGCTGGGCAAGCGTCTTGGAAAAATAATGGCTGCCATCACCGCGGGCCACAAAATACAGTGCTTCGGTGCTCTGCGGGTTCACCGCAGCAAGAATAGCTTCCTTGCCGGGCATGGCAATCGGCGTGGGAGGGAGGCCAAAAATCGTGTAGGTATTGTAGGGCGTGGGCCGGCGAAGATCCGAACGGCGAATATTGCCCTGATAACTGTCTCCCATGCCATAAATAACCGTGGGGTCGGTCTGCAGGCGCATACCCTTGCGCAGGCGATTGACGAACACACCTGCGATCTCGCCACGCTCTTCAGGGACACCGGTTTCCTTCTCCACAATGGATGCCATGATCAGCGCCTCATAGGGCTCATCATAGGGAAGGTCGTCCGCCCGATCAGCCCAGGCATCATCCAGTACCTGCTGCTGACGGGCCATGGCGCGCTGCAGCAAGGTCAGGTCAGAGGTGCCGCGGGTATAGAAATAAGTTTCGGGTGCAAACCAGCCCTCAGGGTGGCGATCCGGATGGCCCAGCTTCTCCATGATCTGCTGATCGGTCAGACCATCGAGGGTATGCGTCAGGGTTTCCTGCGCCGCCAGTCGCGCGCGCAGCTCACGGAAGTTCCAGCCCTCCACCAGCGTGACGCTGCGCTGCAACACTTCGCCACGGTCCATTTTTTCCAGCAGTGCGAGCAGGGAGTCGCCCTCTTCAAGCTGATACTCACCCACATGCAGACGGCCATCCATGCCAGTAAAGCCGCTGTACAGGCGCGCACCAAGCCGACGGAGCGTGGCATTGTGCCCATCGCCCAGCAGCCCCTCCCGCTGAAGGTTGTAAAGCACACGGCTCAGGCCAGCGCCCTGCTCGACCACCACAACCTTGGGTTCGGTGACCCCCAGGGGACGATGAAGATAGCTACTGACCCAGGCACCCGCCAGGGGAACACCCGCCACAAGGAGAAGGACCAGTAGTCCAAACACTCGAATTTTTTTTCGCATAAGGGAATTGTAGGGCCTGTTAACAGGAAAGCTACCGGGAATGTTAGGGTTCTTCGCAGGTTAGCGTGAAAACCACGCTCCCACCGTTTGGCGATATTGTCGCCACCGGGCACGCCTTGCCAGACGCCGGATGCATGATGCCCCCCAGGCCCATTTCTGATGGGCCTGCCTGTGACAGCCAGCCCACCCTGCCTCCCGGATTTAATCCATTTAAACCCAAAGTTTGCAAAGGAGATTCCAGAAAGGAATGGCCCAGTTTCGGCGTCAGGCGTCAAACAGTGAATCCACCTCGGCTTGCAGGGCCAATACCGTATCCGGCACCCCCCATCGCCACTGAGCCAGTTTACGCACGGGGAGCACACCGACAACACTGTTGGTGAGAAACACCGTCTCAGCATCGCGAAGCTGTGACAGCGGCCGCAAATCGCAGTGGACTGATTCGCCACGGGAGCGCAGTTGTGTCAGCAGCCACTCGCGCATTACCCCGGCCACGCCGGCATTGGCCAAGGCCAGATCCGGTGTCCACCAACCGGTTTTAAATCGGGCGAACAGATTCATGGCGGTAGCTTCCAGGGGCTGGCGACGAGCAGAGAGCATCAAACCTTCCTGCCAACCCTGACGAGCCACCTCGGCCCGGGACTGCACCTGGGCAAGACGGTTCAAATGTTTTTGCCCGGCAAACGGATCCGGGAAAAGCGGCTGAGAACAGACCCCCATCTCAATCCCATAACAACGATCGTTGTCGCTCCAGGCAGGCAGATCCGCTGTCTGCCAAAGCAAGGAAGGGGTCGCACTGGCGGGAGGCAAATACCCCCTTCCGCCGGTGCCACGGGTGAGGATCAGCTTGATCAGGCCCGGGCCAGCAAGGGAGGACGTTGCCTGATTCAGCGCCTGTTGCAGTTGGGCCTGATTCGGCAAAGGAATGGCCAACGCTCGGGCGCCGCGGCCCAGGCGCTGAAGGTGCAGCGCCTGCAAGGGAATGGTGCCATCAGCAGCGACACGCATCGTTTCGAAGAGGCCGTCACCGTAGGCAAGGCCCCTGTCACGGCTATCGAGCATGGCAGGTTGCCGTTGGCTCATCCCTTCATCCTTGATCCAGGCGCATGGGTTTACAGCTTCTTGAACAGCAATGAACCGTTGGTTCCGCCAAAACCGAAGGAGTTTGACAGCGCATAGTCGATATTGCGCTCTTGCGCCACGTTGGCTACCAGATTCAGATCGCAGCCTTCATCCGGGTTTTCCAGATTGATGGTAGGCGGCGCAATGGAGTCACGGATGGCAAGAATAGAGAAAATCGCTTCTACCGCACCGGCTGCCCCAAGCAAATGGCCGATCATGGACTTGGTGGAACTCATACAAAGCGAATGAGCATGATCGCCAAACAGGGTTTTCACTGCGGCCACCTCGGCAAGGTCCCCCATCTGGGTAGAAGTACCGTGCGCATTGATGTAATCCACCTGCTCCGGCGCCACCCCCGCGTTCTGCAGGGCATTACGCATGGCGCGCATGGCGCCATCGCCGCCTTCTGCAGGCGCGGTGATGTGAAAAGCATCATCGCTCATGCCATAACCTGCTACTTCAGCATAAATGGTCGCGCCACGGGCGACGGCGTGTTCATACTCTTCCAGCACAACGGCACCGGCGCCATCGGCCAGCACGAAACCGTCACGGTCCTTGTCCCAGGGACGACTGGCCGCCTGTGGGTCGTCATTACGGGTTGAAAGCGCACGAGCCGCAGAGAAACCGGCCATACCCAACGGAGTAGAGCCTTTCTCGGCACCACCTGCGACCATCACATCCGCCTGCCCCAACTGGATCTGCTGGGCAGCAAAGCCGATGTTGTGAGTCCCGGTTGTACAGGCGGTCACCGTGGCAAAGTTCGGCCCTTTCATGCCATACATGATGGCCAGGTTACCGGCGATCATGTTGATGATCGTGCCGGGCACGAAGAAAGGAGTGAGCTTGCGAGGACCGCTATCGAGTAGTTTCACGTGGTTTTCTTCGATATTGGTCAGACCACCAATACCGGAACCGAAAGCCGCCCCCACACGCTCAGCGTTCTCTTTCTCCATATCCAGGCCACTATCACGAACTGCCTGAATGGCTGCAATCAGACCGTACTGGATAAAGATGTCCATTTTGCGAGCATCTTTCGGAGAGAGGTATTCAGAGATATCAAACTCCGGCACCAGGCCGGCGAATCGAGTCGAAAAGGCCTCGGTATCAAAATGCTCGATATTGCGAATACCGCTCTTGCCTGCCTTGATGCCCTCCCAGGTGGAGGCCACATCAGTACCCAGCGGGGTAAGCATTCCCATCCCTGTGATTACAACTCGCCGTAAGGTCACCCGAATTCCTCCAGTACGCTCAAATGTGGAGCATTAACTCTATTGAATGCGACAAGATTACTACAAAGCCGCGCATATCACGCCGCGATTATGTAAGCGGCTGTTAGGATTTCAGCAGTGAGATTACCTGAAATCCAGCCACAAAAAAGCCGCAAGCTCGAGGAACCTGCGGCCCTTTTGTAGTGCTCAACAACTAAAACTTAGCTGTGGGCTTTGATGTAGTCTACAGCGGACTGAACAGTGCTGATTTTCTCAGCTTCTTCGTCCGGAATCTCGGTCTCGAATTCCTCTTCGAGAGCCATCACCAGCTCAACGGTATCCAGGGAGTCTGCACCCAGATCTTCAACGAAGGACGCTTCAGATTTTACGTCTTCCGGCTTAACACCCAGTTGTTCCACGATGATTTTTTGTACGCGTTCTTCGATGCTGCTCATGATCCTATAACTCTCCTGATTGATGGTGTGCTAGCACCTGTCAGCGGCTATTCTAGGTGAACGCCGTTTGCGCTTGCAAGCGAACTGACCCGGTGCGGTTTCTTCAAGTTTTTCCAAATATTTTTCTCTGTAAAAACAGTCAATTACACTGCACCACAGAGATTCACTCTTGTGCCCGCTTTTGGCGCTAGCCGGTAAACATACCGCCATTCACGTGCAAAGTCGTGCCAGTTACATAGCCGCCACCGTCGCTGGCCAGCCAGGCAACGGCACTGGCAATCTCTTCCGGCTGCCCCAGACGGCCCAAAGGAATCCCTGACAACAGGGACGCTTTTTGCGCCTCCGGCAGAGCATCCGTCATGTCTGTCTGAATAAAGCCAGGAGCCACAGAGTTAACCGTGATGTTACGCGAACCCACCTCACGGGCCAGTGCGCGGGTAAATCCTTCTACCCCCCCTTTTGCGGCCGCATAGTTGGCCTGGCCCGCATTCCCCATGGTGCCCACCACAGAACTGATATTGATAATCCGTCCCCAGCGAGCCTTGGTCATGCCTTTCAGGCAGCCCTTGCTGACACGGTATAGGGAATTGAGGTTGGTGTTAATCACATCATCCCACTCATCATCCTTCATACGCAGCATGATGTTGTCACGGGTGATGCCAGCATTATTCACCAGCACCAGCGGCGCTCCGAACTCTTCCGCCACACTTTTCAGCGTGGTTTCAACGGATTCGCGATCTGCCACATTCAGCACCTTGCCAGCACCGTTGGCACCCAGCGCCTCGCCGATAGCAGCGGCGCCGGCTTCAGAGGTGGCCGTACCCACAACAAAAAAACCGTCTTCGATCAGCTTGTTGGCAATTGCCCGGCCAATACCGCGGCTGGCACCGGTCACCAGCGCTACTTTTTTATCAGTCATTCTGTTTTCTCCTGACAGAAATCTTTACAGGCCCAACGCCTTTTCAAAGGCGTCGCCGCTTTCAAGCGGGCTGGCAACCATTTCGCGATCAATACGCTTGATCAAGCCGCACAGCACCTTACCCGGACCACACTCGTAAACACTGGTGACCCCTTCCGCGCCCAGCGCCTGAATGGTCTCTACCCAGCGAACCGGGGAATACAACTGACGCACCAGTGCATCACGGATTTGCTCCGGTGCGCTTTCTGCCACCACGTCCACATTGTTGATGACCGGAATTTCAGCGGCATGGAAATTAGTGGCATTGAGCGCTTCTGCCAGCTTGTCGGCCGCAGGCTTCATCAAGGCGCAGTGCGAAGGCACGCTGACCGGCAGCGGCATGGCACGCTTGGCGCCCGCTTCCTTACAGGCCGCGATGGCACGCTCGACCGCATCAGCGGCACCGGCAATGACCACCTGACCCGGCGCATTGAAATTCACAGCTTCAACCACAGAACCATCGGCGGCCTTTTCACAAGCAGCACGCACTTGCTCGTCATCCAGCCCCAACACTGCTGCCATCTTGCCCTCACCTTCCGCAACCGCCTGCTGCATAAGCTGGCCTCGGGTGCGCACCAGACGCACGGCAACGCCCAGGTTGATTACACCGGCACAGGTCAGTGCGGTGTACTCACCCAGGCTGTGGCCGGCCAGATAATGCGGGCGCGGCCCGCCACTCTGTTCCCACAGACGCCACAAGGCGACACCGGCGGTCAGCAGCAACGGCTGGGTATTTTCGGTCTGGTTCATCAATTCCTGCGGACCATCCTGGCTCATGGCCCAGAGGTCCAGATCCAGAGCGCCGGAGGCTTCCTGAAAGGTTTGCTTGACCGCAGGGCGATCAGCGAAGTCCGCCAGCATTCCCAGTGACTGAGAACCCTGACCGGGGAAAATAAAAGCAGTTTTGGACATCTCTTATCCTCTTTTCACGCGCCGCAGTATGCCCGGTTTAGCCAACACTGTCCGGGCAAGGCTGCAACAAAGTATTGCCAAAATCAGGCGTCAGCCGCTTCGGGGGAATCTGTCGGGGCCAGTGCATCGCGGATCAGAGCCGGCACATTACGCCGAGCCTCCAGCTCCGCCACCTCAAGCGCACTGATGAAGCCTTCAATGCTGGTGCCACCATGACTCTTCACCACGACCCCTTTCAGGCCCACCAGACTGGCACCGTTATAACGGTCCGGATCCATACGCTTCTTGAGGCCCATGATCACCGGCAGAGCCAGCAAACCACTCAGTTTGCGCAACCAGGAATGAGCGATTTCCTCCCGGATCATGTTGCCAATCATCTTGGCCACGCCTTCCATGGTTTTCAGCGACACATTACCCACAAAGCCATCACAGACCACTACATCCGCCTCACCGGCGAAGATACCGTTGCCCTCCACGAAACCGACGTAGTTCATGTCTCCGGTTTCTCGCAGCAGCGCCGCAGCTTCCTTGATCTGTTCATTCCCCTTGATGTCTTCCTCACCAATATTCAGCAAGGCAACACGGGGGCTCTTAATGCCGTCCACCGCGCGCACCAGCGCCTGCCCCATCAAGGCAAACTGCACCAGGTGTTCCGGTTCGGAATCCACATTGGCGCCCAGATCAAGCATGTGGCAATGGCCCGTGGAGGTCGGGATGGCTGTACAGATCGCAGGGCGATCCACGCCAGGAAGCGTCTTCAGGACAAAGCGGCTGACCGCCATCAATGCGCCGGTATTCCCTGCGCTGATCGCAGCCTGGGCTTTGCCTTCCTTGACCTGGTTAATCGCCACACGCATGGACGAGTCTTTCTTCTGCCGCATGGCAACAGCCACAGAATCGTCCATCTCGACCACTTCGGCAGCAGGCTGAACAATAATGCGGGCATGGTCCTGCAGGCCATGCTTCTGCATGGCCTCAGCCAGTGCTTGCGGCTGGCCTACAAGAATAATGTTGAGATGATCATGGCGGGAAAGCATCCGCGCTACGGCGGGCACTGTCACGGACAAACCGTGGTCGCCCCCCATGGCGTCAACCGCCAGCGTCACAACCGACATGGGCTGCTTCCTTATTATGCGATTAGTGAATTCGAGGCCGACATTCTGACAAAAAAAACGCGGGGAAACAGGATTCCTCGTATCCGCTTACAAAAAATCCTCCCGAAGGAGGATTTCTGCTGGCCACAGGGGCCATAGCAAAACGGGAGCCTAGGCTCCCGTTTGCATGAAGATCTTACTCTTCGTCGTCAGTCTCAACCTGACGAATCACCTGACGGCCGCGGTACATGCCATCCGGAGAAATGTGGTGACGACGATGCACTTCACCAGTGTTGGTGTCTTCGGTCAGCGCAGTTGCAGTCAGCGCATCGTGTGAACGGCGCATGCCGCGCTTGGAACGGGTTTTACGGTTCTGTTGAACAGCCATCTCGAGCTCCTCGGGCGTTAAATCAGCCTGAATTTACTTGCCTTGACCCTTTAATTGGGCCAGCACGGCAAAAGGATTATCCGCGTTTTCCTGTTTCTCAGGTTTACCGCTGTCATGCGGTAAAGCTGTCGGGCAAGGGTCATGCAGTGCCACCAACGGCATGGCCAGCAAGAGCTCCTCTTCAAGCAGATCGGTGAGAACCATGGGTTCATCATCAATCAGCCAGGGGTCCAGTCGCTCCGGCAGCGCCTTGGCCTGTTCCTCATTCCAGACCAGTGCCACATCGATCGTGGCCTTGACCTCACAAGTCACCGGCTCCAGGCAGCGCTGACATGGCAGCACCAATGTCGTGCTGACCTCGCCCTCAATACGCCGATGCCCCTCTTCGTCACGGCCGAACGCCAGCGATATTGCTACCGGCTGGTCCAGACTCTCCTCGTAATCCTGCAGGCGTGGCAGGTCTCGGACAGTAAGCTGGCCTTCAACGACGCGACCCTGATCCGCGTATTTGCGGGGGTCGAGGAACTGTGGCAGTTGCCCTGAAAACATAAGCGCGCAATTCTAGGGCTGAGAGGCCCATCTGTCAAAGTTAATGTAAGTGGTTAACCAATTGAACAATAAAGACTTTTCCCAAAACGCGAAAAACTCTTTGGCTTGCTTGGGCATTTTTTGCCCGGCGGCGGGTATTTTACCTGAAATCCGGCCCCATTAACCTTCTTACTGCACCAGAAAATCACTACACTCTGCCCGCTCAGACCGGAGACAGAATCATGACAGCCAATCCTGCCCTGCTACTCGCCTCATCCTCACCGTTTCGTCGTGAACTGCTGGGCAAACTCAGACTGGAATTCACCCACCAGAGCCCGGACATTGATGAATCCAGACTGGACGGTGAAACACCCACCGAGCTGGTCATCCGCCTGGCTCAGGAAAAAGCCACCGCCCTGGCGGAACAGCACCCCAACACCCTGATCATTGGGTCCGATCAGGTTGCTGTTCTCGGCGACACTGTCCTGGGTAAACCCGGCACACGGGAAAAGGCCATTGAGCAATTGAGTGTCGCCAGCGGTCAACGGGTTACCTTTCTCACCGGCTTGTGTCTGCTGAATACCGCCACCGGCAGAACCCAGACCGCATGCGAGCCGTTTCATGTGCAGTTTCGCACCCTGCAGCCTGCGCAGATCGAGCGCTACGTGGATCTGGAGCAGCCGCTGAACTGTGCTGGCAGTTTCAAGTCTGAGGGCCTGGGCATTGTTCTGTTCAAAGCACTGGAAGGCCGCGACCCGAACAGCTTGGTCGGGCTGCCGCTGATTGTGTTAACGGAATTTCTGGCAGCAGAAGGAATCCAGTTGCCTCTCTAGCTACGAGCTACGAGCTACGAGCCTGCAGGGTAAAGGCACGGCCAGCACAAGGTGCAACCCTTGAATAGCAAAAACCCGGTTACCCGGGTTTTGCTATTTCTCGAAGCGCTCGGCTGGCAGCTTACTCACCGAATACTTGGCACCAACGCATCCAGCCCGATCTGGCTGGCAACGCCTTCGCCAATGGACACCCCAAACCGGCGCACAAACTCTTCAAAAGGTGAGCGGCCGACACTGTAGTTGACCATATCTTCGATACCCACCACATCCCGAGCCACATCGCCGGGGCTCTTCAGACCATCAACCAGCCCCATTGTTTCGGCGCGCTCGCCAGTCCAGAACAAGCCAGTGAAAATTTCTGGATTCTCGGCTTCCTTCAGACGCTCTCCCCGGCCGTTACGCACGGCGGTGATGAACTGCTGATGGATTTCGTTGAGCATAGCTTTCATATGCTCACGGTCAGAAGGACGTACCGGAGAGAACGGATCCATGATCGCCTTGTTGCTGCCTGCGGTCAGCACGCGCCGCTCCACTCCCAGCTTGTCAGCGGCTTCTTCCAGGCCGAAGCCTGCCATGATCACACCTATAGAACCGACAATGCTGGCCGGGTCGGCATAGATTTCATCAGCGGCAGACGCAATATAATAAGCACCGGATGCACCCACGTCGGTGATCGCAGCATAAAGCTTCTTGTCCGGGTGCTCGGCACGCAAACGCTTGATGGCGTTGTACACCTGATTGGACTGTACCGGGGATCCACCGGGGCTATTGATTTTGAGCAGCACGGCCTTGCTGTTTTCGGCCTCAAACGCACGTGCCAGGCCGGTCACGATCAGGTCCGCACTGGCATCCTGGTCCGGGGCGATCACACCATTCACTACCACCACAGCCACATGATCTTCCACAGCAGACAGACCCGTTGAAGCGGTGCGACCCGCCACCATCATGCTCAACAAGGCAAACAGGTACACAAACGTCAGGGCCTTGAAAAAAATGCCCCAGCGCCGAGACTTGCGGTGTTCTTCCTGGGCCTGGCCCAGCAGCTTCTCAATGAGCTTCCACTCTTTATCGCTAGAAGGACGCTGAGAAGGACTCTGGTTTTCCATCTACTGACTCTCCATGATCAATTCATCCACCCCTAAAAGCGGCAGCAAGTCGTTCAATTTATCAATCACTGCCAAGGGTTCACAAGGCAACAGCCGGTCTACCGGGTGCGCCCCGTAGCTGACCGCCACCCTATCCACTCCGGCATTACGGGCCATCTCCAGGTCGAAGGTAGTATCTCCCACTACGATGGCCCGTGACGCGGGTATGGCCATTTCATCCAGCAGCTCCAGAACCATGTGCGGCTCAGGCTTGGAACGGCTTTCATCCGCACACCGGGAGGCATGAAAATACCGGTCCAATCCTGTATTACTCCAGACCCGTTGGAGCCCCTTGCGACTCTTGCCCGTTGCCACAGCCAGTTTCATATCCAGCTCCAGCAACCGGCACAGCACGGTCTCCGCACCGGGGTAAAGGGCACTGGGGGTGCTTTCCGCTTCAATGAAGTGAAAAGCATAACGATCTCGCATCCGGTCAATATCAGCTGCACCCAGTACCGGATATAAGGTCGCAATCGCTTCAGGCAAGCCCAACCCGATAATGTCTCGCACGGTCTGATCAGGGAGTGAAGGTAACGCCAGATCGTCGGCCGCCAGGTGCATACAGCTGACAATACGCCCGGTGGAATCCATCACCGTGCCATCCCAATCGAAAATTACCAGGTCATAGTTCATCCTGGCCCTATGCTCCTTTCTTTCTCAAAGCAGCCAAAATAGCGTCGAAATCCTCATCAAGGGGGGCCGTCACCGATATCCGCTTTTGGGTATCCGGATGGGGGAAGCTCAGGCTTCGAGCATGCAGGCAGAGCCGGCGATGACCGATCTTTTCCAGCAGGGCAGCACCCTTGGCCGTGCCGTACTTGTCATCTCCCAGCAGCGGGAAACCACCAAACTGGCTATGCACCCTGATCTGGTGGGTTCGGCCAGTTTCCAGCAACGCCTCCACCAGCTGGGCATCCTGCAAACGCTCGAGCATGCGGAAATGGGTCACGGAGGGTTTGCCCTCGCGGGAAACCCTTACGACACGCTCATTACCGTTCTGCATCTTCAGCAGGGGCGCCTCCATCGTGCGCTCATTCCCCTTGAAGCCCTGACAGATCAGCCAGTAGCGCTTCTCTACTTTGCCGCTTTGCATCAGCCGCTGCAGCTTGCGCAGGAACGAGCGGCGCCGGGCCACCATGATCAGCCCACTGGTATCCCGGTCCAGACGATGCACCAGCTCAAGCTCGCGCTCTTCCGGGTAGATCACCCGCAGGGCCTCGATCAGGCCGAGGCTGACCCCGCTCCCCCCATGCACAGCCAGACCCGCCGGCTTGTTGAAGATGAAAAGATTGGCATCTTCATAGACACAGGCACGGGACAGGCGCTCAGTCAGTCCATCACTGACCTTGGGGGGCGCATCGGATTCACTGGTGCGGATCGGCGGAATTCGGACCACATCGCCGGTGGCCAGACGGGTAGTCTGCTTGGCGCGCCCCTTGTTCACCCGCACCTCACCGGAGCGGATAATCCGGTAGATACGGGATTTGGGCACCCCTTTGAGATGGGTAAACAGAAAGTTGTCTAGGCGTTGACCGTGGCGGCCCTCATCAATAGTGACAAAGCTGACACGATCCGCCGCAGGGGCATCATTTGGCATGCGGCGATTCTATAGAAAGCGTCAGACAGTGAATAGTTAACAGTGAACAGCTAATAGCCAAAAGAAATAAAAATAAACCCAAGCATAACCTGTTAGACCAGTGACGCAGGCACTGAATACCCGAAGCCGTCCCGTCACCCCCGCGAACTGTTCACGATTCACTGCTAACTGTTCACTGCCACAACTAATTGATCCCGCAAACCTTTTGTTGCTATAGTCAAGCGTGGATCTGAAGTAAGGCAACGGCGACGCGCAGCGAACATTCGCCGTGTGGCCCGCTCCGGCACAGCCGAGAACGACATGGGCCCCGCCTCATCAAGGTCTGACAGATAGCGTTACCCGCCTGCCCCTCTCCCCACAAGGGCAAGAGCCAGGCTGAAACGCTGCAGAGAAACCCATTTAAACAGCGTCCTGATTTGGACCCTGAACATTAACAATGGTGGCCTGCAGCGCCGGTCAAATGACCTGGAAAACAGACAGACAAGAGTTTACATATTGTTGTGCAGCCCTGGAGCGAACACAGTCTCCCACCGCCACAGCAATCGCGTGAAGTATTACCCGCTGGCCACATTGCCAGCCACAATTACGCACTAAACATTGCAAAACAACTCGGAGAGAAGCTGCTCAGGCACTGACATCACCCAGGAATGCGAAAACCCACGCACCGCGTGCGCCCTGGCCGTGACAGGCCTCCAGCCCTCCCCCTGGTCTGCTACCGGTTATAACCCGGCCCTGCCCAGTGCCACCACTAACGTGTGGTAGCACCATGAAACGTATGCTTATCAACGCCACTCACCCTGAAGAGGTTCGGGTGGCACTTGTGGATGGCCAGCGTCTGTATGACCTGGATATCGAGCACAGAACACGCATTCAGAAAAAATCCAACATCTACAAAGGCAAGATCACCCGCGTAGAGCCCTCTCTGGAAGCCGCCTTTGTGGACTTTGGCGCCGAGCGTCACGGTTTCCTCCCCCTGAAAGAGATCTCCCGTCAGTACTTCCAGAAAGACCCGAAAGATATCCAGGGTCGCATCAACATCAAGGAAGTCATCAAGGAAGGTCAGGAAGTCATCATCCAGGTTGCCAAGGAAGAGCGTGGCAACAAGGGTGCCGCCCTGACGACCTTCATCAGCCTGGCGGGTCGTTATCTGGTGCTGATGCCCAATAACCCCCGCGCCGGCGGCATTTCCCGTCGCATTGAAGGTGAGGAACGCGCCCAGCTGAAAGAGGCCCTGGGCGCTCTCACGGTCCCGGATGAGATGGGCGTGATCGTCCGCACTGCCGGCCTTGGTCGCAGTGCAGAAGAGCTGCAATGGGATCTGGACTTCCTGCTTAAGCAGTGGAGCTCGATTGACGAAGCGGCTCAGCAGCGCAAGGCGCCTTTCCTGATCTATCAGGAATCCAATGTCATCATCCGTGCGATTCGGGACTACCTGCGCAAGGACATCGGCGAAGTCCTGATTGACTCCGAGAAGGTGTTCGCGGAAGCCCAGGGCTTTGTCCAGCAGGTGATGCAGGACTTCCAGAGCAAGATCAAGCTGTACAACGATGAAACCCCACTGTTCTCTCGTTTCCAGATCGAATCCCAGATAGAGACCGCATTCGAGCGCGAAGTGAAACTGCCCTCAGGCGGCTCCATCGTGATCGATCCCACGGAAGCGCTGGTGTCCATCGACATCAACTCCTCCCGTGCCACCAAGGGTGCGGATATCGAGGAAACAGCCCTGCAAACCAACCTGGAAGCGGCCGAAGAAATTGCCCGCCAGCTGCGTCTGCGCGATATCGGCGGCCTGATTGTGGTCGATTTCATCGACATGGGTCCGGCACGTAACCAGCGTGAAGTTGAAAACCGCATGCGTGACGCTCTCGAAGCCGACCGAGCACGCATCCAGCTGGGCCGCATTTCCCGCTTTGGCCTGCTGGAGCTGTCCCGTCAGCGCCTGCGCCCGAGCCTCGGTGAAACGTCCAGCATCGTGTGCCCGCGCTGCGACGGCCAGGGCCATATCCGCGATGTGAAATCCCTTGCGCTGAGCATCCTGCGCCTCATCGAAGAAGAGGTGATGAAAGAGCGTACCGGTGAAATCCAGGCCCAGGTACCGGTTGCCGTAGGCACCTACCTGCTGAACGAGAAGCGTGAACCGCTGCGCGCCATCGAGCAGAACCACAAGGTTCGTGTGGTCATCATCCCCAACCCGAACCTGGAAACCCCGCACTTCGAAGTGGAGCGCATCCGTGACGACCAGGTGGTATCCCAGCTGAGCCACGAGATGGATCTGATGGAAGGCGCCGCTGAAGCCGAAGCGCCGAACAGCCAGGACCTTGGTGCCAAGCCGCAGGAACCGGCCGTGAAGCTGATGGCCCCGGATACCGCAGCGCCTGCACCCAAGCCTGCAGCTCCGGTAGCAGCCAGCCCGGCCACGGTCCAGAACCTGGGCCTGCTGGCGCGCTTCTTCACCTGGCTGGCTCAGGTGTTCACCGCTCAGCCCAAGCCGGCAAAGAAAGCCAAGCCTCAACAGAAAGGCAACAAAGGCCAGCAGAACAATCGTAACCGCGGCGGCAACACCCGTAACCGTAGCGAAAATCGTGGCGGCCGTAACGACAACCGTAACAAACAGGACGGTGGCCGTAACGGCAACAAGGCGGGCGACAAGGACAACCGCAACACTCGCAACCGCAAGCCACAGCAGGACAGAGACGATAACCGCAAGGATGAGCGTCAGTCCGACAACAGACGCAACGATGCCCGCGATGACAGCGGTAATGAGCAACGTCGCGGCCGCAACGACAACCGTCGCAACAAGCAGGACGGCAACAAGGGCGGCGACGGCAGTGATAACCGGAACGACAACCGGGATAACCGCAACAACCGCAACCGCAAGCCCCAGGACAACAAGTCTGACGGCAACAAGTCAGACAAGTCCGAGAGCGGTAACAAGGGTGGCAACAGCGACAAGAGCAATGACAAGGGGCCCAAGGCTCCGCGTCGCACTGACGCCAAGGACGACCGTCCGCTGCGTGAGCGCAAGCGCCCGAACAAGCAGCAGGCTGGCGACCAAGGCGCTGCCGAATCCCCCGCGAAGCAGGACAAACCGCAAGCGGAAAAACCACCGGCCGCACCTGTCGCAGACAACCACCAGATGCAGGGAGCCGAGAGTCATCCGCCTGCCAAGCTGGTCCCTGAGCAAGAGCCGGTAGCGGGTGCAGAGCAGAAACCTGCAGCTAGCCAGCAACAGGCCACCCCTGCACCGGCCAAGGCGGAAGTGAAGGAACAGCCTTCTGCCAAGACAGCCCCGGTAGAGAAAGCCGAGCAACCGGTGCAAGCCGACACCACACCGGTCGCCCAGCCTGCTGTCGAGAAGCCAGCTGCCGCAGCGCAAGAAGCCCAGCCACAGCCAGCGGAAGTGAAAGCCGAGGCCAAAACCGAAGCCCCGACTGAAGCGAAAGCTGAGGTTCAGGCTGAAGCCAAGCCAGAACCTCAGCAGACGTCGCAACCCGTTGAAGCAGCGCCGCAGCAGGTCAAGATTGAAGAGCAACCCGCTCCAGTGCCAGCCAACCCGGCGGAGCCCGTCCGGGCGAGCAATGACCCACGCTCACCGAACTACAAGCCGCAGCAGCATGCACCGCGCCAGAAAGCGGAAAAGCCGAAGCCGGCACCAGAAGCCAATGCGCTGCCAAGCCGCGCGGTGGAGGTGAAGCCGACAACTGCCCAGGCTCAGCCCGCTGCCGCCGAGCAAGGCCGCGCGTCCAATGACCCGCGCGCTCGCCGCCGCCAGCAGCAGGCAGAGGCTGCCGCCAAGGCAGCTGAGCAAGCTGCAGACAGCCCGTCCGAGGACGTGTCCTCAGACAGCTGATCGCAAGCTGACGAGCACAAAAAAAGCCCCGCTTATGCGGGGCTTTTTTTGTGCCTGCTCAAGTCAAATACAAGGGAAAGGCTGTGGGAACATTTCGCCAAGCGCGCCTGTAAATGGCCAGAATAGAGATGGTGATTTGCGAGGGCCGCCTTAAACCTGCATCAGAAGCGGGCGCGGATCATGATTCTGGGGCAATCGGGTGAAGAGAATCTCGGGCTGATCAGCCAGACTGCCGACACAGAGCCGACACTCACCCGCCTCTGGTGCCGAGCCTTCCACATAACGAACACTGTGGCGGCTACCACCACGGTTGCTGGACACCTGAAAGACCCGATCACGCTCGCTCATGGCACTCTCCGACTTCAGCAATCTGACTAATTTCAGGGTAGCACAACCGGTTCCTGCTCCAGCTGTACACCGAAGCGCTGCCACACATCGGCTCGCACGGCCGCTGCCAGCGCCAGCACATCGGCGGAGGTCGCGCCACCGTGGTTCACCAACACTAGGGCTTGCTCGCTGTGCATACCCACAGGTCCAAGACGCTTACCTTTCCAGCCTGCCGCTTCGATCAGCCAGCCTGCAGCCAGTTTGACGCCATCCTGCTGCGGATATGAGACCAACTGCGGATAAGCGGCTTTTAGCGACTCGGCTTTCTGCACATCCACCACCGGGTTCTTGAAAAAGCTGCCCGCGTTGGCCAGAACCGCAGGGTCCGGTAACTTGCTCTGACGAATGGCAATGACCTGCTTGCGAACAGCCGCTGCAGTCACCGCGTCAGCATCCTGGCCGGCGAAGTGCTGCTTGAGCGGCCCATAGCTGATATTGCAGTGGGGCTGCCGGTTCAGTTTCAGCTCAATACCGGTGATGACATACCGCCCCTTGTCCCGGCTCTTGAAACGACTGTCGCGATAGCCAAAGTCACAATTTTCAGCGCTGAAGTGACTTACTGTACCCGTAGCCAACTCCATAACCGTGACCTGTTCCAGAACCTGGGCCAGCTCAACACCGTAAGCACCAATATTCTGGTACGGGGCGGCACCGGCGGTTCCGGGAATCAGGGACAGGTTTTCCAGCCCTTGCCAGCCCTGCTCTACCGTCCAGGCCACCAGGTCATCCCAGTGCACCCCGGCACCCGCTGCCACCCAGACATGCTCACTGGTCTCGCGCACCTTCATCATGCCATCCAGTGCCAGCACCACGGTCAGACCGGGAAGATCATCCTCGATAACCAGGTTACTGCCTTCTCCGATCACATGAATGGGCTCTTGCGGGTCGTGCCCGGCCAGCACCTGCTCCAGCTCGTCCAGCGTGGTCGGTCGCACCAGACAATGCGCTCTTGCAGGCAGTGCCAACGTATTAAACGCCGTTAAATCAGCATTACGCTCGGCCAGGGGGAAACTCACAGACGCTCCTGCAGGGCTTCAAGAAGAGCCTCTGCGCCCTCCTCCACCAGATTCAGCACTTCGGCAAAACCGTCTTCGCCACCGTAATAGGGGTCAGGCACCTCACGCTCCGGGCGGTGGGCCGCGTAATCCAGAAAGCGCTTGAGTGTGACCGAAGAATTGGCCGGTTGCATGGCCTGCAGATCCGCCAGGTTGGCATCATCCATAGCCAGCACCACATCGAACTTGTCGAAGTCAGCCACGGTCACCTGACGCGCGCGCAGACGGCTCATGTCATAGCCTCGCCCGGCCGCGGCATCCTGGGTGCGAGGATCCGGAGCACGACCAATATGCCAGTCTCCGGTGCCGGCGCTATCGATCAGGATATGATCCTCCAGGCCCGCTGCTTTCACCCTGTCACGAAATACCACTTCCGCCGTCGGTGAGCGGCAGATATTGCCAAGACAAACAAACAGCACTGATACCGTCACGCCGTCACTCCTGTTGTCCTGATGCCAGCAAGGCCTGAACCCGCTGCAGGTCTTCCGGGGTATCGATGCCGCCGGGCACAGGCTCACAGGACGGCGCGATATGAATGGATACACCATTAGCCATGGCACGTAACTGTTCCAGTGACTCCAGCTTTTCAAGGGCTGCCGGCGCCCAGGTCACATAGCGATGCAGAAAGGACACCCGATAGGCATAGATACCAATATGACGCCACCACTGTCCACCGGACGTATCCCGTCCGCCTTCAGCGAAAGCATCACGATGCCAGGGAATAGGAGCACGCGAGAAATACAACGCCTTGCCATTGGCATCAAAAACCGCCTTTACCACATTGGGATTAAAAACACCCTCAACGTGCTCAATGGGTTCACACAAGGTGGCCATCTGACAATCAGGATTTGCCGCCAGGTTAGCTGCTACCTGATTGATTACTGCCGCGGGAATCAGGGGTTCATCCCCCTGGACATTAACGATAATGTCGTCATCGGCGAGCCCGAGATTGGCCGCCACTTCCTGAAGACGATCGGTCCCGGAAGGATGATCATCACGGGTCATTACCACGGGCACCAGCCCTTGCAGCGCATCGGCAATCCGCTGGTCATCAGTAGCTACATAAACGCTGCCTGCCTCACTCCGCTGACATCGCTCCGCCACCCGCGCCACCATGGGCTTGCCAGCCAGATCCGCCAGAGGCTTGCCGGGCAGACGGGTTGACGCATAGCGCGCCGGCACCACCACATAAAAACTCATGAACAACCTCGTTAATGAAACGCCTCACACACCACGGTGCATTCAGTAATGCCAATCCCGAGCGGGTTGAAAGTCCAAAGTGGGAATGCGCGGGGCTACTTGCAGGCACGGTACAGCCTTAACAATCGTCCTTTCCCGCGTTTTCAACGTTGACCTTCAACTGCTCTCATTGCCGTCAGCCCCAAGCGCACGATCCAGCATCCGATCCAGCAGGCCCTCGGGCAAATCAGCAGTCACCGGCAAGTACCACCAGTTCGGCTCGGCGAAGGCAGCACACTTCACTGCATCCTTTTCCGTCATCAACACCGGCAGCCCATCAGAAAAAGCCAGATCGGCAGGCTGGTAGGCATGGTGATCCGGAAACACATGGGGCTGGGTATTCAGCCCAATAATGCTCAGCAGATTGAAGTAACGACGAGGGTTACCGATACCGGCAACAGCATGGACATCGGGATATTCACGGAGAAAAGCATGGACATCCAGGGTGCGACCATCGGCAAGATTCTCGATGGCCCCGGGGCGCATGACCATCGGGTGCGCGCCACTCCAGCCCCCACCCGTACTTACCACAAAATCCACTTCCTTGAGACGAGAAGCCGGTTCTCGCAGCGGGCCCTCAGGCAAACAACGGCCATTGCCAAGGCCACGTTGGCCATCCACCACCACGACCTCGGCACTGCGCGGCAAGGCATAATGCTGCAAACCATCATCACTGATGACCAGATCCGGGTTGCAGGTGTTGATCGCCACGTCCAGGGCGTTACGGCGATCCGGATCGAGAATCACTGGCGCGCCGGTGCGACGTGCAATCAGTACCGGCTCATCGCCCACCTCAAGAGCCGCGCTTTCTGCCGTTACCGTAACCGGGTACTGACCCGCCTTGCCACCGTAACCGCGGGATACCACCGCCACCTTCAGGCCGCGCTTCTGTGCGGCTTGCACCAGAGCGATGACCAGGGGCGTCTTGCCAGTACCGCCCACCGTAATATTGCCGACTACCAGCACCGGCACCGGAGGCTTCGGCCGCGACCGGTTAAAGTGATTGAGGCGACGACTCGCCTCCAATGACACCAGCATGGAGAGGGGCCGCAACGGCAAGAGCCAGGGGCTACCCTTGTACCAGCCCCGTTGAATCCAGTCGCTAACCTTGCTCATGGGCTTGTCTGCCTCTACTGCCATGTTCGCCTGAATCGATCACTCTTCGGCAAAATCCATTCGATAGAGCTGGGTGTAGATGCCGTTTTGGGCCAATAGCTCTTCGTGGGTACCCTGCTCCATCAGCTGCCCCTGATCGAGCACCAGAATCCGGTCCGCTTTTTCGATGGTGGACAAGCGGTGCGCAATCACCAGCGTTGTCCGCCCCGCCATCACCCGCTCCAGCGCCTGCTGAATGTGATGCTCAGACTCAGTGTCCAGCGCACTGGTGGCCTCATCCAGGATCAGCAGTGGCGAATCCTTCAGCAAGGCACGGGCGATCGCGATACGCTGACGCTGACCACCGGACAACTGAACACCATCCTGGCCAAGCCGGGTATCCAGTCCGTGTTCCAGTTGCTCGATGAACCGCCAGGCATGAGCATCGCGAGCGGCAGCCTCAATGGTGGCATCGTCCGCAGTGCGCAGCTCACCGTAGGCGATGTTATTGCGCACGGTATCGTTGAACAGCACCACACGCTGGCTGACCATGGCAATCTGGTGGCGCAGTTCAGTCAGGCTGTACTCCGTCAGGGGAACACCATCAAGAAGAATGCGGCCCTGATCGGGATCGAAGAAGCGCGGCAGCATGGCACTGATCGTGCTCTTGCCTGCACCCGAGCGCCCCACCAAGGCCACTGTTTCACCGGCCTTGATCGAGAATGACAGGTTGCGTAGCACCGGAGATTCCGGTTCATACCCGAAGGTCACACCGGCAAACTCCACATCCCCGCGCACTCGCTGGGCCGGAACATAGCTGCCGGTATCCACTTCTTCAGGCGTATCGAGCAGCTCGAACAGGCTTGAGGCACCGGTAACGCCACGCTGTACCTTCACATTCACATCAGTAAGCTGCTTGAGTGGCTTCTGGATCATGCCGGCAGCCGCAATATAGGAAAGGAAACCACCCACCGTCAGGTCTTCGCCCATCAGATGAATGTACAGATAGGTGATCGCGCCAATCCCCACCGCCACAAACAACTGCACGATAACTGTGCTGGCAATCTTGCTGGCATTGAGCTTCACGTTCTGTTTGGCAAAGCTGCGACTGACCGTGTGGAAGCGGCTAGCCTCCTGGTGCTGGCCACCAAAGATCTTCACCTCACCACTCCCCTCAATGGCCTCGCCCAGAAAGTGTGTAATGTTCGACATGGAGGACTGGATGCGGCGGCTGATCTTGCGGAAGCGCTTGCTGGTGATATTCACCACCAGCGCAATTAGCGGGGCCACAGCCACCAGAATCAGGGTCAGTTTCCAGTTTTGCCAGAGCAGGAAACTGAAAAGCCCGATGACAGTGAGCCCCTCGCGCACGATCACAATAATCGCGTCCGTGCCCGCGCTGGTCACCTGCTGCGCATCGAAGATGATCTTGGACATGATCCGACCTGACGCATTGCGATGATATTCCGACTGCGGCAGCTTCAGGACATGGCCAAACACATCATTGCGCAGCACATACACCAGCTGCTGCGCGACCCAGTTCATACTGTAGCTGCCCATGAACTGGCCCAGCCCCTGGAAGAACACCAGCACCAGTGGCGCAATGGCCACTACCATGACCCGGAAATCCGTTGGGTTGACGATGGTATCACCGAGGTAACCGGCAAGTTGTGCCCCCCCGGCCTGGGTAGCCGCATACAGGGCGTAGCCCAGCACACTGATCACAAGCATTAACCAGTAAGGGCGGACGTAGGACAACAACCGTTTGTAGGTTGGCCAGACGTCATCGTTGGATTGACTCATTGTGCCTCGTTGGGGGATTCGCGGGTGGTGAGCGACAGCTTAACAAAACCCAGCTGCCCCGCCACATCATAGACGCGGACAACGGACTGGTAAGCCACGTTGGCATCCGCATAGATTTGCAACGGCAAGTCTGCCTTTTCCTGCCCTAGCGCCATCAAGGCGGTACGCAGGGTCTTGCTGTCTGACGCCGCCAGCTTCTCCCCGTTAACCAGGTAATCGCCGGTGGACGTTACCGTGACTGTCACCTGATCCGCTGACTGGGCCAGAGCCGCCCCATCGGCTTCCGGCAAAGTGATGGACAGCTGCGTCTTGTCATTAAAGGTGGTGGACACCATGAAAAAGATCAGCAGCAGGAACACCACATCAATCAGAGGCGTCAGATTGACGCTGATCTCCTCCTGACTGGGCCGCGGGAACTTCACGCCTGCTCTCCCGGCTCGGCTTCACGATCACCATGCACCAGATCGACGACGTGTACCGCGCTCTGCTCCAGCTCCACCGTGATTTCTTCCACACGGCGCACGAAGAAACGATGAAAGAAGATGGCCGGGATCGCCACTACCAGGCCCGCCGCCGTGGTCAACAGCGCCTGGGAAATCCCTCCCGCCAGTTGAGCCGCATCACCGGTACCGTGAATCATGATCGCGGCAAACACATCAATCATGCCCACCACCGTTCCCAGCAGACCCAGCAATGGTGTGATCGCAGCAATCGACCCCAGGGTACTGAGGAATTTTTCCAGCTCATGAATCACACCGGTGGCGGACTCCTGAATGCTTTCCTTCATGATCTCACGACCATGTTTGGCGTTGGCCAGGCCCGTGGCCAGAATTCGCCCCAGCGGAGAACTGTCACGCAGCTTGATCAGGTTGCCGCTGTTCAACAAACCTCGCTTGAGCAGTGTCTGGACTTGCGGAACCGTATCCGCCGGTGCCAGCTTGCTGGGACGCAATGTCCAGAAACGTTCCACCACGATGGCCAGCGCCACCACTGAACAGATCAGGATCGGGAACATCATCCAGCCCCCGGACTGCAAAAGATCCTGCACCTTGACTCTCCCCTTACTCACTACGCTGCCCGTTTGGGCACAGTCGGGTTACCAGAAACGCCAACCGGCCGGTTGTTGCCAGGGCCGGGCATGCTGTTGGCGCCATTTTGTTATAAGCGGGACATTATCGTGGCCGTCCCCGCGAAACACAATCATGCCGTCCTCGTCTGTACGCAGAACTGTGACGCCCGACGACGCCAACCGGGACAAAACAGCCCGATGCGGGTGGCCGAAATAGTGTTGATACCCCGCACTGGCCAGCGCCCAGTCCGGCCTCACCTCCCGCAACAGTGCCGCCGAAGTACTGGATTGACTCCCATGATGCGCCAACACCAGCAGATCCACTTCGGGCCATTGTCCAAGCATGCGATATTCCACATCCCGGCTGATATCACCCGGCAACAACAGGCGCCAGTCCTTACCCTCCACCAACACCACACAGCTGGCATCATTTCCTGCGGGGCGGTCTTCAGGCGGCCATAATACAGAGAAACGAACACCGTCCCAGTTCCACGCATCACCGGCGACACAGGCTGCACTACCTGGCACCCGGTCCGGCTCACCGCTGAGTCGCGGAATCGATCCGGCAAAATCCCGGTTGCCGCCGGCGTGATCATTGTCGCCATGACTGATCACCATACGATCCGGGACCACCCCGTTTCTTGAGAGCCAGGGCAGGATTATCGAGCGCGCCATACTCCCTTCCGACCAGGAAGCCCCGGTGTCATACAGCAGCAGGTGATCCCGTGTCCGTACCGCCAATGCCAGCCCCTGCCCCACATCAAACGCCGTCAGCTCCCACTGGCCTTCCTCCAATGGCGCAAGAGACTGCGTCAGCCAGGGTAACAGCCAGAAAGGCAGCAATCGCTTTGGAAATGGCACCGCGGGCAGCAGCCAAAGGAACAGCCCCGCCATCAGGCAAAGCGCACTGGTCACCGTCGGCAAGGGGAGATTGGCCCCCATCGGGGCGGACAGCTCTGCCAGCCAACGCATGATCAGCACCGACAGCTCGACCGCCGCTCCCGCCCCTTCCAACAGCCCGTCCAGGCCAGAGAGGACACCTAACAACGTCAGCGGAATAATCAGTAATGAATAAAGCGGGATCAGCACCAGGTTGGCCACCGGCGCCAGCAATGACCACTGGGAGAACAATGCTGCCGACAACAGCATGATCTGGACCGGCAGCAACAACATGAGACGGCGCCCACTGTGCCCCATCATCAATGCAGCAATCACCGCCACGGCAGCAAAAGACAACCACAGGCTTTGCGACAGGGCAGACAAGGGCTGGGTCAGCAAGACCGCCAGTAACGCCCAGCCAAGGCTGTTCCATACACTCACCTCACGTCTGCGCAAACTGGCCACGGCCAAAACCAACAGCATGACCAAAGCTCGTTGCGTTGGCAGACTGAAGCCCGCCAGGGCGCTGTAACCTGCGGCAACGAACAGCGCAGGTAACCAGGCCAACTGCTGCTGGGTGAAGCGGCGGGTAAAAGGCCAGAGCCACTGGCACAAAGGCACCAACAGGAGCCGGCCCAACCACCAGATTGCCCCCGCCACAATTGCCACGTGCAAGCCGGAGATGGCCAACAGATGAGCCGCCCCCGTGGCCTGAAAATCAGCCAGCAGTCTGTTGTCCAGACCGGACCGGTCACCGACCACCAATGCAGGCAGCACCCCCTTTGCAATGGGAGACGAGGCCACGGCGTCCTGCACTGCACCGGCAAAGCGTTGACGCCAATGGCTCAGCCCTGCGCCAGGCTCCAGCAGTTCGACGCCTTTCAACGTCGCCCGGGCAGCCACCCCTTGCGCCAGATCATGACGGGCAAGATCCAGCCCGGTGGCGTTATAAAGCCCCCTTCCCGCCTTTAGCTTGAGCTGAACCTGCAATCGCTCACCGCCGTTAACCGCCCGCGGCGGGTCATAACTACTGACACGAATCCGGTGAGAGCCTGGCCAATCCGGGTGGTCGTCGGTCTCAAAGGTGAAATGCTGCTCCTGCTGCCGGCGGCCAAATCGAATTCGAGCCTGGTTTTCAGGCACAGAAATCACCTGTCCTGTGAAGGTCAGCGACTTGCCCTGCAAATCGTCGGGAAGTCGCTGCGCGAGGCCCGTCTGCATTTGCCATACACCATAAAGACACGCCACTGGCATCCAGAGCCATGCACTGGCCCTCCCCCGGCCCGCCGCCAGAGCCAGCAGCAGGCAAACCAGCACTGGCCACAGCACGCCCCACCAGCACCCCGCCATGATGGCGAGCGCCATGCCCCATCGTTGCATTATCACTCCCGGAAACGAATCCCTCTGCAGGTGTATGCCTTTTCATTTCGAGTGGGCATAATAGCCAGCCGCAGGCATCCGCCGGGTAAGCTTCCTTCCCCGATCTATGCCAGCCTTTCGCTACAACGCCGCGACATCCTCACGGCAACACAACGAAGGTCTGATAGGCTAAAGAGAGATTCTCTGACAGTCTGGACCCACAAACCGGAACGCCGACACCCGACAGTGACGGCCAGCAGATGCGAATTCATGCCTAGAAGGATTTTTCGTAAATACCTGCCCAAACCGGAACGGCTGCGCGAGCATAAGTCGTTAAGTTTTTTGGGTGAGGTTCTCTCTGATCCCAATCTCTGGCACATCAACCGCCGGTCGTTGGCGGGTGCTGCCTTTATTGGCATCTTTGCTGGTCTGCTGCCTATTCCTCTGCAAATGGGGCTCGCAGCCCTGCTGGCCGTGCGCTTTCACTGCAACTTGCCCCTTTCCATCGTGCTGGTGTGGATTTCCAACCCCGTCACTTATGTGCCGATCTTTTATTTCAACTACCGTATCGGGGCATGGATGCTGGGCATGCCTCCCCACAGCGGCGATGCCATTACCGTTGCCTGGTTTGTCGAGCAGCTGGTGCCGCTGTGGCTGGGTTCAGTGGTGTGTGCTGTGGTTTTTGGCGGTGCAGCGTACCTCACCGTAAAAGTTGCCTGGCGGCTGGCGGTCATTCGCAGCTGGAATCTGCGTGCACGCAATCGCGCGCGACTGCTGCGAAGGGAAGCGAAAAAAGCAGAGAAGGAACAGCAGAAAATCAGGGCAGAACAAGAGAAAGCTGCCGCTCGGGAAAACCCATCCGACAAGTACTGAAACGCCCCTGTTAGAGACGATTCAGCAACCCATCGTGTAATTCATACTGCTGGGGACAACGTGCGGCGAACTCACGGTCGTGGGTGACAATCATGAATGCCGTATCAAGTGATGCATTCAGTTCCAGCATCAACGCCTGAACCTGTTCTGCAGTGCGCTCATCCAGATTCCCTGTGGGCTCATCAGCCATAACAAGGGCCGGCTCAGTTACCAATGCACGTGCGATAGCCACACGCTGACGCTCACCACCACTCAACGCAGAAGGCTTGTGGGTCAAGCGATGACCCAGCCCCACTTTCTCCAGCATGGCAGCTGAACGCGCCTGACAGTCCGCCGGCTTGTCGCCGCGGATCAACAGCGGCATGGCCACATTTTCCAGCGCAGTAAACTCAGGCAACAAATGATGAAACTGGTAAACGAACCCAAGGTAGCGATTGCGTAGGCGACCCGTGCCACGATCATTCAATGTGCTCAGGTCATTTCCCGCAATCATCACCTTGCCGCGGGTTGCACTGTCCAGCCCACCCAGTAAATTCAGCAACGTGGACTTGCCTGAACCTGATGCACCGATGATCGCCAGAATGTCCCCTTTCTCTACCGTGAGATTCACCCCTCGCAGCACTTCCAGTTCGCTGGGCCCTTCCTCGTAACACTTGACCAGCTGCACTGCCTGCAGCACCGGCTCGACGGCATTACTCATAACGCAGGGCCTCCGCAGGCTGCACCCGGCTGGCACGCCAGGAAGGATAAAGGGTCGCCGCAAAGCTGATGAAGAGCGCGATGGAAACGATGGTCGTGACATCGCCCCACTGCAATTCCGACGGTAGATAATTGACGAAGTAGGCATCGAACAAACGAGTATTGAAGGTCTTCTCTATCCATTCGGCCAGATTACTGACATTGGTGGCCAGCAACACGCCAAGCAGGGTCCCCGACAGGGTGCCCACCACGCCGATCAAGGTGCCCTGCACCATGAAAATACGCATGATTGCACCCGGCGAAGCGCCAAGAGTACGCAGCACGGCAATATTGCCGCGCTTCTCCGTCACCAGCATCACCTGACTGGAAATAATATTGAAAGCAGCCACCGCCACGATAAAACTGAGCAGCAGCGTCATCATGGTCTTTTCCATCTTGATTGCCTGGAACAGGTTGCCATGGGTGCGGGTCCAGTCGCTGGTGTAATAGCCAGGCCCAAGCTCACGCTGCAGTTTCCAGCCCACTGACGGTGCGGAGAACAGATCGTCCAGACGCAGACGCAGACCCTGGACGCTGCCAGACTGACGCGCCAGCTTGGCGGCATCATCCACGTTTACATAGGCATAAAGGGAATCCACTTCAGCACGTACACGAAAAATCCCGGTAATGGTGAAGCGCTTGAAACGCGGCATCACGCCAGCCGGTGAAATCGTGGCCTCAGGCAGCACCAGTGTCACCTTGTCGCCCATCTCCAGCCCCAGGCGACGGGCAAGACCATAGCCAATGACCATGCCAAACTCACCGGGCAGCAGCGACTCCAACTCGCCCTGGTCCATGTAGTCACCCACAATGGAAACCTTGCGTTCCGCTGCCGGGTCAATGCCGTGAATCAGGGCACCGGCCACCTCGCCACGATGGGTCAGCATGCCTTCCAACTGGACAAAAGGAGAGATGGCTTTGATCTCATCATGGTGATCCAGCCGCTGGGCAAGCGCAGACCAGTCCTGCACCGGCTCCCGGCCATGGACTGTCAGGTGGGTCACCATACCGAGAATGCGCGTCTGCAACTCCCGATCGAAACCATTCATGACGGACAGCACGGTGATCAGTACCGCCACCCCCAGCATCAGGCCAAGGGCGGAGATCAGTGTAATCACCGAAATGAAGTTGTTTCGGGCTTTGGCGCCGGTATAGCGCAGTCCGATGTATAGAGATAGAGGTCTGAACATGGAGCGCATTTAACCCGAATCCCGACACAAATACTACGCCCTGACAGTGGCTTGCAGGCCAGAATGGCTAGCGCATTCGTCTTTGTGAACCCGGTCTGCGTCCGCCTTCTGGCAAAATGGTTGAATAAGTGAGCCTAACTTTCTAATATCGAAAGAAAATACCTATCACCGGGGGAAAGAATGAAAACGAGAATAATGCCGCTGCTGGCCCTTGCAGCGCTGGTGATGCCCGCTGCAGCCCTGTCGGCTGAGGTCCCCCAACGGGGCCTGACAGAATCACAGGTCCGTAGTCAATTTGGCGCGCCCAGCTCTACCCGCGGCCCGGTCGGCTCCCCTGCAATTACCCGCTGGAACTACAACGGTTTCACCGTTTATTTCGAGAATGGTGTCAGTTTGCATACTGTGGTCGATCGTCCGGTCCAGCAGGCCCCCAATGTGATTTCCGGTACTGAAGCCCTGCCCCCGATCGAAACCAAAGAGGAGGCCAGCACACAATCCGCTCCGAGTGAAGCCGCGTCACAGACCGACAGTGCGCCCGCCGCTCAGGGCGATATGGCCTTTGACCCCATTAGCGGTCGTTTCTTACCCGCCGAAGAGGCTGCAGCCGCAGAAAGCTCCGTGGAAGCGGAGCCTGCACCTGAGCCCGCCGCAGAAGCGGCCCCGGCTGAACCTGTCGCTGAAGAAGCTGCGCCCGAAGAAACCACAACTACATCAACAGCAGCAGAAGAACCCCCCGCGCCAGAGCCAGCTCCGGAACCGGAACCGGAGCCAGAGCCCGCTCCCCAGCCGGCTCCGGAACCTGTAGCGGCCCCGGCCCCTGCCCCGGCGGAGCCTGCCGCACCCGCCGATGACAGCGAATTCCGCTTCGACCCGATCACCGGCCGTATCATCATTGCAGGGGAAGAAACTCCGGAAGAAGCTGCCGCCAAGGCCGAAGCCGAAGCCACCATTGCCAAGGCAAAGGAAGAGGCAGCAAAAGCCTCAGCTGAAGAAGCCGCAGCGGACAGCAAAGCCGCCGCCGAAGAGGCAATGGATGAGGCAGAAGAAGAAGTTAAAGACGCTGCTGAAGCCACCTCAAAGGCAGCCGAGGATGCAAGCAGCGAGGCCGAAGAAGGCGGTGGTTTCTATATTGACTGGGGCGCCAGTCAGTAGCACACTCGCGCGCATGTGACTGCCCTGATGGAACCGCCCGCCCATGCGCCGATTTCTTCCTGAATGGCACCCCCAATGGGGGGTGCTACTGGCTTGGCCAGACCCGGATACAGACTGGGCTGACCACCTCGCCGAAGCCGAACAATGCTACCTGGATCTTCTTGCTGCACTGCTGGACCACGAGCATGTTCTGTTGGTCTGCCGTAATGACACTCTGCAAAATCGTATTCAGCGACTGGTCGCCCAACGCGGCATCCCTGCTGAACGACTGCGCCTGGAAGTTGCAGACTATAACGACACCTGGGCACGGGACTTCGGCCCACTGGCGGTAGAGCAAAACAACGCTGTCGAGCTGCTCAATTACACCTTTACCGGCTGGGGCGGCAAATTCGACGCCGACAGGGACAATGCCCTGAATGCCTCTCTACCCTGGTCTCTCCCTTTACAGACCCATGACCTGGTTCTGGAAGGGGGGGCAGTGGATACTGATGGTCTCGGCCACCTGCTGACCACTCGTCACTGCCTGCGTAATCCCAATCGCAACCCGTCCCTTTCCGAACAGGAACTCAGTGATCTGCTCAAGGAGCAGCTCGGCGTGAAAGAGATCTGGTGGCTGGATCACGGTGAACTCGAGGGCGATGATACCGATGCCCACGTGGACACCCTGGCCCGCTTTGTGGATGCCCGTACCATAGCCTATGTGCAATGCCTGGATAGCAGCGACAGTCATTACCCGTCGCTTCAACGTATGGAGCAAGAACTTCAGGTGCTTGCCCACACCCACCACCTGACACTGGTGCCGCTACCGCTGCCCACCCCGCAGTACAGCCGCGAGGGTGAACGCCTCCCTGCCACCTATGCCAACTTCCTCATTACCAATGAGAAGATTCTGCTGCCCGTGTACGGCTGCGAGACGGACCAGGCCGCCATTGATGCGTTAAAGGCGGTATCCGGGGAGCGCACAGTGACACCGGTGAATTGCCGGGTATTGATCGAACAACATGGCAGCCTGCATTGTGTCACCATGCAGCTGCCCCAGGGCGCACTCTAGGCGCCCTGCCACAATTCCTTCAGGAAGGATCGCCAATGCGAGTTGCCGTTATCCAGCAGTCCAACAGTGCGGATCTTGCCGCCAACCTGGATCACTCCCTGTCCCTGGTGCGCCAGGCTGCCGATAAAGGCGCTGAACTGGTGCTGCTGCAAGAACTGCATCGCAGCCTGTATTTTTGCCAGACCGAAGACACTTCGGTGTTTGATCTGGCCGAGAGCATTCCCGGCCCAAGCACCGAGCGACTGGGTGCGTTGGCCAAAGAGCTGGGCATTGTGATTGTCGGCAGCCTGTTCGAAAAACGCGCCACGGGCTTGTATCACAACACAGCAGTGGTGCTGGAAAAGGACGGCAGTCTGGCCGGCATCTACCGCAAGATGCATATTCCGGATGATCCAGGGTTCTATGAGAAGTTTTACTTCACACCCGGCGATGCGGATTTCAATGACGGCCGCAGCGGCTTCAGCCCAATCCCCACCAGCGTGGGAAAACTCGGGCTGCTGGTATGCTGGGATCAATGGTACCCGGAAGCCGCTCGCCTGATGGCCCTCGCAGGGGCAGACTTGCTGCTCTACCCCACAGCAATTGGCTGGGACCCCAGTGATGACCAGAGCGAGCAACAGCGCCAGCTGGACGCCTGGATCACCATCCAGCGCGCCCATGCGGTGGCCAATGGGTTACCGGTTCTGGTCGCCAACCGTACAGGTTTCGAACAGAGCCCTGCCGATGAAAGCGGTATCCTGTTCTGGGGTAACAGCTTTGTCTGTGGCCCTCAGGGTGAGTTCCTTGCCCAGGCTGACAGCGATAGTGAACAGGTATTGCTTGCCGATGTGGACATGGACCGCAGTGAATCCGTGCGCCGCATCTGGCCCTACCTTCGCGACCGTCGCGTAGACGCCTACCGGGACCTGACCAAACGCTACCGGGATTGATCCCGGTAACTCATACCGATAAACCAACCGGAGCCAGAACCATGCGTTCTACGTTGCTACTCGTTGCTAGTGCGGCCCTGATGACCGCCTGCGCCACCCCGTCCACCGTCCGCGTCGCCGGTGGAGACCAGTCCCAGGGCACCGTGGTCATGGCCTATGACTACAGCCTGATGCAAAGCCCGAAAGTAGATTGGCAGCAAGGCCTGCAGGCCGCTTCCGGCCAGTGCCAGCGCTGGGGTTACAATGGCGCCATTCCTGCCGGCAAACCCAGTCAGTCCTGCAAGACTGAAACCCAGGACGGCGACTGCATCGGCTGGACCATTAGTGCCGATTTCCAGTGCACGGCACCGGCACAGCAGCAGTAAGGCTGCCTGACGTCAGAGGCATGAAGCCTGATACGAAAAAGCCCGCCCGGTAACCCGGGCGGGCTTTTTTACGTGCGCTGCAAGATGCGATTCGCGTGAAGCGGTTCTATCATCAATCCACCATGCTGAACTCATGCCCCTCTTCCTTGCGCTTGATGTATTCGCTCACCAGGAAGGGCGGCTTGAGAACGTTGTAGAGGTTTTCATCTTTGACCTCCATGTACTCACGACGCTCACGCTCAAAAGAGCGGAAGCTCTGCTTGTAGTTCAGGTAATAATCCTGAATCTCCTTGAAACGCTTGGCCGCATACATGGAGTCCAGCGCTTCCATGGCCGACTTGGGGTGAATACCAATGGCAGTGTTGAACTGATCAAAGGCCCGATAGATATCACGGTTACGGTTCACGTAAATCAATGAATTGGCATACTCATAGTGGACAATGGCCAGATCGTCCACCTGCTGGAAGGAAGCCGCAAAGCCATCTTCCACCCGGCTTAGTCTCGCCCCGAAAGTCAGACGTCCGAGCAACTTGCCCACCACACGAATAATGTTCGCATCCTTGGCTGCCTGCATGGCCAGCGCCACGGGATGATCGGGATCAATGTCCACCGCATCGTCCAGCGCATTGCTGACCTTGAACAAGTAGTTCTTTCTCAGCGCCTCCAACGGTGTGGCCTCCTCTGCCAGACGACCGATGGCAAAGGCATACCCAAGGCGCAACACCATATAGTCTTCCTTGAACCTGGGTTCCTCCTTCATCTCCTTGAGGACATCCACATAGTCAGCAATCTGGTTAGCCACGTCCTGAAGCATATCCAGTTTCTTCTCACGGCTCTCAGTGAGGTAAAGCGCCTGGATACTCTGTGCCAGGTAGGCGGGGAGTTTGCCAAAGGCACCCAATTGAGCACCGTAGTCCTTGGCATCCCGGAAATCTCCCCGGAAAAACAATCGCCAGGTATGCAGGATCTGTTGCGACAGGGCTTCGTAGTCTCCATCGAAGTCCGGCCCCAACTCTTCTTTGAGCAATGGGAATCGCTCAATGCGCTCTTGCAGATAGTCAGCCGAGGGAAAGGGAACCCGAATCGCCCGGGTCAACTCGCCCCATTTGGCCTTGAGCTTCTCCGGAGGGTAATCAAAATAACGGGGCTGGAATGGCACCGGACTCCAGGCACCCTTGATGGCGCCTTCATCTACCGCGACCTTGTCGGTCTGCCAACCATCCGTTTCCTCAACAGACTTGCGGCTTTGTTCTGCCATCGCTCGCAGCTCACTGCGGCTGTAATCCTCGTAATCCTTTTTCGCCAGCACCTGACCCGAGATGACGACCCCGGCAAAGGCCAGCAGAGTAATCCCAACATGACGCTTCATAATCCCTTTCCGCATTATTGTTATGGTGATGGGTGACACCGCGGCAAAAGTAGCGCGTCCACAGAAGAGAATGAATGTTCGGAATTATCTCAGAATGACATCATCGACCAGACGGCCCTGCAAATTGGTCTCCGGGCAGCTCAAGTAAACATCTTTCTTGTTTTTAGACCGGGTCAAAAGGAACTTCGTGTGGCCGAAGGCTGAGCATTCGAATCACACAGCCACCCCCGCAGCCGCATTCATGACGCCATCGTAACGTCGAAAAACGTCAACCTGCTTCAGCAGTTCATCAATCTGGCTGGATAGTCGCCAGGAGAAGTCGAACGGATGCAGGCCAATCCTCAGGGGCAAGCTCTGCTTGCGCGCACGGTTCACATTCATCCGATTGAACACGGCCAGGAACAGCGCCCGTATGACCGTGTCGGCTTCGAAACCCACCAGCGGCAGACGGGTCAGCGCCCCATTTCGGGTATTCAGCAACCCGCCCAGCACTTCAACCTGCTCAAAGGGAAGTTCAGCACACTGAGCCTTGCTCACCTTGCCCAGCGCCCAGGCGGGAGGGACGTAAAGAGAGGACACAGCCAGCCCTTGCTCGTCAAACCAGCGGTGAGACCGCTGCACAAGCTGAACAATTCCCGCACCAGTAAAAGACAGGTGTTCAGCCACCTGACGGGACAGCAAGGCGCTGTGCAACTGGTGATAGAGCGTGACAGGCGGTTGGCAACGATGAGACCACCCATGCCCAGCCAGCGGGTGCCCGGCCTGCTGCAAACGGCGCAGCCAGTCCAGATCATCACTGGACCAGTGCTTGCCCGGCACCACCAGCAGGGTCACCACCTCTGCAGGCAACGACAGCCTTTCCAGCATGCCCGTCACCTGTGGTCGAGTGTCCGGCATCACATCATGAATGCTGACCAGTGCCTGCAGAGCACCGGGCTTGCGAACCACCAGTTCAGACATGATGACTGCTCAGGCGACGCAGCAGCGCCAGGGTGGGTGACGGCAGATTCGCCCCCATGGGCTTCATGGCAGCACAATGGGCCAACACCGCCCCCCAGTGACCAATGGCATCGCTATTCATAGTCAGTGCAGCCTCACGGGCGTCCACCGCCTTGGCAAATCGTTGCGGTGCCGCCAGAGCGATGAGCCGGTCCAGGGTCGCAGCCAGGCTCTCGCCCTGTTCCATGACCCACAGCCCTCTGGCTAGCCCGGGCCACTCGTTGATGCCACAGGCAGGTGTAGTGATGACCAGGCGCTGCCTTGCCATGGCTTCGAGAGCCACGGTACCAAAAGCCTCCACAGCTGACGGCAACACCAGCACCTCACTGCGATCAATCAGCTCTACAACCTGCTGACGACTGCACCAGCCCAGCAAGGTCAGATTCCCGTGGCGTTTGCATGCCTCCTCTACCTTGCCACGCAAGGGGCCATCACCGGCAATTTCGAACTGCAAGTCCGGACGAGTTGCGGCCAGCTCCAGAAAGGATTCGATGTTCTTTTCTGCAGCCAAACGTCCCACATAGCAGACCCGTGAAACGTTTTCTGCCAGCGGCGCGACCGGAGTCTGTACAAACTCCCGCGCCAGCGGGGTGCCTACCAGCTGAGGATTACGGGCGCCCGCAGCCCGAGCCTGGGCAATCATGGATTCGCAGATGGTGGCGGCAGTTTCACTGCCCTGGAACAGGGTACGGTTCACCCAGTTAAGGAAGCCCCCCGCCCATTTTGCCAGCCGTCTGCCCCAGTAAAGCTCTACCAGCCGGTTATAGTCGGTCTGGAATGTCACACACACCGGGATACCCCATTTCCTGGCGATCCAGTAGCCAATCATGGAGAAAATGCCCGGCCCCGGGATCACGATCACATGGGGCTTCATCTCCCAGACCAGCGCACTGAGCTCTCTGACTTTTGGAAAGAACAGTCGCTGGGTAGGATCGCCTGGAATCGGCATGGAAGCCCCCTGGCAAGGGTGTGGATCCTGCAGACACGGCTGGACCAGTTCAACCCGTTCCACCTGACTTTCCAGATGCGAGACCAGATCCTGGAAATAGGCACCGACGCCATTCCGGCCCTTGATCGCATCCACCACAAACAGTACACGAAGCGTTTTGGTATCCATGGGGCGAGTATCAACGCGCAGGATGTCCAAATTGTGACACTTCCTGGGTGGCCAGAATTGAATGTGCGACAGAATGTAACAGCCGCTCAGGCCACACTGTCCCGTGGGCGGGGGAAATCAAAGCGGTCGTAGACCCACCCGAACGTCTCGTTCAGTGTGTCGGCATCCACCCCTAGGTTTTCAAGGGAATAGCGATGCCCGCTCTGGTACTGCCTGGCCTGGCGGTCCTGCATTTCCAACCGCTCCCGGAAAGCCGAATCCGCCTCCCAGCCAAACTGCTGATAAAACCTCAGCACCGTCTCCGCAGGCTCTACTGCCAGCACCTCCATCACCGAAATGGCCTGGCGCTCAGGCTGCATTGCGACCAGAGCAGAAAGAAGATGCCGATAGTAGTAATCCAGCATGGCGAGGAAACCCTGACGCCAGTAGGCGGTGGTGTCCCGCCCATCAAAGATCTGCGCACCGATCAGGATCGAGTTGATCTGTGAAGGCACCGATTGACTGGGGTTACGCAGGCAGCCGATAAAGCGCGCATCGGGAAAGGTATGTGAAAGCGTCTGCAACCAGGGCGTGAACGACGGGTTCTTCGAGAGCAGCTGCTTGTGCTGGCCATGAAAATACAGATGGCGTTGCACGAATCGACGGTAAGCCTTCATCAATCGGGCTTTTTCTCTGTCACTGCCATCACGGTCCAGAAACGTCAGGCGCCACAGCGCTGGAGCCGGCACCACCAGCACCAACAGGAAACAGCCCCATACGGGAATCAACCCGAGATAATCTTCTTCCGGGTCAAGCAGGCCGGTCTTGTGGATACCATCCAGCCCACCCAGCAAGCGGCGTTCGCTCCATGACAACAGCCTGCCCAACGGGCGGCCAATCTTCTGATCCAGGCAGGCCAACGCAGTCCAGAAATAGCGCTGGGTAATGGAAGGCGCAAACAGCAGCTCCCAGAGCGCCGTGGTAGTAAAGCGCTCATCGAGCGCCAGCAGTCGATGCAGAAAGGTGGTGCCGCTACGGGGCACGCCTACCACAAACAGAGGCTCACGAATCTGCACCCGGCGGAAATCAGGAAACAGAACATGATCCAGCAACAACCCAATTCCATTAATACCCTGCACGAGTAGAAACAAGGGCCAGAACAACAGCAGCACCGCCAGACGCTGCAGCGACACACCACGGGTCGTGCCCTGATAGTCTGGCAGCCACCCCACCAGGAGGCACTGCACATAACGCAATAGCACCGACACCCAAACCTCCTGCTCGTATTCGACCCTGCTGACCAAGCCCCGAAGCCATGACAGGCAGGTTACAAGTGCAACAAGTCATAAAAATGACACCTCCCCTATTGCCTGTGGGTCACAGCGCTGTCATCTTTCTGGCAAAGAATTACTCGTATGAATATTGCGATGACTCAACCCGTTACAGCCATCCCCCTCACCCCCTCAGCCCCAGCGCTGGTGGGACATCGTGGCGCCCGTGGCGAAGCGCCGGAGAACACGCTGGCCAGTTTTCAGGTGGCGATCGAAGCCGGGGTGACGGAAATGGAGCTGGATGTTCGTTTGTCGTCAGATGGCCAGCTGATTGTCCTGCACGATAGCGACATCACCCGTACCACGGGCATGAAAGGCAGTGTGCGGCAATACACCCGGGCGCAACTGGGGGTCATGGATGCCCGTCGCAACACACCAGGCTGGCATAGCCCTACCGGTATTCCCTCACTACAGGAAGTGGTGGATCTGTGCGGGCCTGAAATGCGCTTTCAGTTTGAGGTCAAAGGCGCCGACAGGATTATTCTCCACCAACTGGCCCACCACCTCACACATATGATTCACGAGCAACAGCTCCAGTCTCGTGTGGTGGTCACGTCCAGCCACACCGGCTTCCTGCGCATGATGGGCACCATGGCACCGGACATCGAACGGGGCTATGTATGTCAGTATCGCTACCTGCAACCCACTCGACGGGCTCAGGCGCTGGGATGCACCTGGCTAATTGCCCATTTTTCACTGGTGAGCCCGTCACTGATGCGTCGGGCCAACAAGCGTGGGCTAAGAGTCTCTGTCTGGACAGTCAACGACCTGACCGAAGCGGATCGACTGACGCGGCTGAAAGTGGACAGCATCATCACTGACTACCCCACCAGCTTTGTCAGCCATTTTCGCCGCAAGCACCGTTATGCGGATCTTGGCGGAGCATCGAGCTGATCATCACTTTCCGCGCCTGCCCTCCCCCTGGCCAGTAGGGGCTCAGGGCTGAAGAACGCATGGATTTCATCCTTGCGCCCCATGGCGTCCTTGTACCCCATCTCGATCAGGGCGCGGGTAAACCCGGGCTCAAAAAGCAGGTAACTCATGGCACTGGCGCCCGGCGAACGGGTAGCACCGGAACCGCGCAGGAAGAAACGCAAGGTACGCGGCAGCTCCTTCAGGTGCTCCGCAGCAATCTCATCAATCGGACGCGAAGGATAGATCTTCAGCACATCCACCTCTCTCAGGCTGATGCCATGCTTTCGTCGCGCCCGCTCTCCCAGAGCGGAGAGGGTATGATTGATACGTTCCAAACGCTCCACATCCCCTTCAAGGGTATCGACAAAAACGCTGTTGAGTACATGACCCAGCACCTGAGCCATTGAAGGGTAGCCAGCGAGCACCCTTTGCCGGGTCGCTGAAGCGTTACCAGAGACACCAATCACCAGCAGCCTTGAAGCACCAAGGTGCACCGCAGGGCTGAGTGGCGCCAGCTGGCGCAAGGCGCCATCACCGTAGTAGCCGCCATCGACTTTACCGGCAGGGAACAGGATCGGAATGGCTGCCGAGGCCAACAGATGCTCTACGCCAATCCGGGAACGCTTGCCCTTGCGCCGAGCACGCACCCAATCCGCCAGATCCGGGGCCCCCTGAAAGAAACTTTCCGATTCACCGGTCGCATAGTTGGATGCGGTAATGGACAGCGCGCGAAGGTGGCCCAGCTCAATATTCTGTTGAATGCGCTGAAAATTGACCACCAGTGTCAGCAGGCGCTGCAAGGGAAGATTGTCCAGCAAGGCACTGCGATCCGGGGTACGCCCTGTGGTGAAACCGGAGAACAGCCAACGCACAATCCCCTTGAGGCAGGCATAAAGATCTGTCCGGTATACCTGCTCCGCAGTCAGGTTGGACCACACACGCTCCAGCCCGCGCACCGCAGTGCGATAATTCCCTGCATTGGCAGACAGGGCCGCCGCATTGATAGCGCCTGCAGAGGTACCACAGATAATTGGAAAAGGGTTGGGAGTACCGCGATCCAGTAACTCGGCAATGGCCGACAGCACACCAACCTGATAAGCCCCACGGGCTCCACCCCCGGAAAGCACCAGCCCCCTGACCGGATCCTGTTGCGGCATTACATCCCTCCTTTTTGATAAGTTCAGTATGCCGTGGGGTTCAGATAACTGCCACCGGCGATACACCAACGGCCCCCTGGCCGGCTTCGGCAGCTTCCATAATTCAAAACTCGCCATCTGGAATGTTTTCGTCGTTGAAAACTCATTCCTCGCCCGCTTCATATTCCACTGGTTCCCTGTGCCTCAGTTGCCTTATGCTGGGCTACTCTCAAGGAACAAGGACCATGTGCTCCGTCACCCTCCGCCCTGCCCTGCCTGCTGATCTTGACGCGCTCACAGCGCTCGAACACCGCTGCTTTGATTTGGATCGACTGTCCCGCCGTAGCTTCCAGAAATGGATCAAGCGCAGGCATGAGGGCTTCATCATCGCCGAAACTGCGGACCGGACACTGGCCGGCTACGCGCTGGTGCTACTGCAACCGGGTACCCGGCTGGCGCGCCTGTATTCCATCGCCGTGGACCCTTCACTGCGCGGTCAGAAACTGGGGGAAAAGCTGATGGATGCTGCAGAACGTTATGCCCATGAAGAGCGCCGTCTTTATCTTCGCCTGGAGGTGCGCAAGGACAACCACTGCGCCATCGCACTCTATGAAAAGCGAGGCTACCGGCTGTTCGGCCTGACACCGGATTACTACGAAGACCATCAAGACGCCCTCCGCTATCAGAAGCGTCTCCACTACCAGCCCGCCAACGACGCGCGTCTGCATTTACCCTGGGTACAACAGAGCACACCCTTTACCTGTGGGCCGGCCTGTCTGTTGATGGCATTGGCTGCCTTGAAAGACAGAACACCAGACACCACCGAAGAGCTGTTGCTGTGGCGAGAAGCGACCACCATCTACATGACCGCAGGCCACGGAGGCTGTCATCCCATGGGGCTGGCGATAGCCGCCCAACGCCGCGGGCTATCCGCCTCCGTCTGGTGTAACCAGAAAGGCCCGTTGTTTGTGGATTCTGTGCGCGATCCGGACAAGAAGACCGTGATCACCACCCTGCACCAGTATTTTGTCGATACCTGCAAGAAGGATGGCATCAAGGTGAACTATCAGGATTTCACGGCAAACGACCTGGACAGGGCCATCGCCGCCGGCAAGATTGTGCTGGTAATGATCAGCACCTGGCGCCTGGATGGGCGCAAGGCTCCGCACTGGATCGCGA
Source organism: Alcanivorax sediminis (assembly GCF_009601165.1). Taxonomy (NCBI): domain Bacteria; kingdom Pseudomonadati; phylum Pseudomonadota; class Gammaproteobacteria; order Oceanospirillales; family Alcanivoracaceae; genus Alcanivorax; species Alcanivorax sediminis. The sequence continues at coordinate 2,980,368 of NZ_WIRE01000001.1, forward strand.
TCAGCGGCAGTGATGAGGAATGCTTCTACATCCACGACCCTGACCCGGGCGAAGATCAGGTTCCGCTGGACTGCCAGCATGTGCCTATCACCAGGGAAAAATTTGAGAAGATGCGTAAGTACGGTCAGGCCAAACTGCGCACGGCGGTGGTGTTGGGTCCGTAAACAGTCTGCAAACTCTGCGCCCCTATCCAGAAAACCTGGCGAGTTTCGAAGAACAAAACCTAACCCCGAAAGCTGGCAAAGGTCTTGCCTTTCGTCACTCGCTCCTCGAAACCCGTAACTAGAATGTCACCCAACGGGCGTAAAAAAGCCCGCACGAGGCGGGCTTCTTTCTGTAACGCCGAAGGCCTGGCATTACATCTTCATTACATCCTTTCCGAGGGCCGCAGCCTTCTCGCTGTCGATCTTCTTGCTGTTCTCTTCGCATTTACCGCGATCACCACCACAGATTTCGCAGCCTTCTTTCAGGCCCAGATTGGCAAGGCCACCGCAGGAGCCCTGTAGCGGTTTGTTGGACATGATCACGCCAATGGCCATGCCGGCGAACAGCAGCCCCATAAACACCACAGCAAAGATAATGGTCATCAACATGTCACTTGTCCTCTACGATTGCATCGAAGGCAGGAGTCGACAACTCTTTTACGCCTTCATCTGTTCTGACAATAAAAAACACCGCCAGTTCATTCGCCTTGGCGAACGCCATGCCTTCCTTGGGTCCGAGCACTGTCATCGCCGTGGCCAGACCATCGGCCATCATGGCACTCTTGTGCAACACGGACACCGACGCCAGGGCATGTTGCACAGGGTACCCCGTGCGTGGATCAATAGTGTGTGAGTACAGTTTACCATCCGACTCGAAGAAATTCCGGTAATCCCCGCTGGTCGCCACCGCCATGTCCTTGAGGGCGACCACCTGCTCCACTTCACGAACGCCCGGAATGGGACGCTCAACGGCAATACGCCAGGGCTGACCATAGGGTTTGGTACCCCGGGCACGTAATTCGCCACCCACTTCCACCAGCCAGGACTTCAGACCATGTTTGTCCATAAGCTCGGCAACCTTGTCTACTGCAAACCCTTTCGCAATAGAGGACAGGTCAACGTACACCTCCCCAGGCTGCAGCAGCCGTGGCCCATCGAGAAGCAGGGATTGCCATCCGACCCGACGGCGAGCCGCCTCAATTTCGTCTGCCTGAGGTGGTTCAAAACGATCAGACTCCGGGCCGAAGCCCCACAAATTCACCAACGGGCCAACCGTAACGTCATAGGCCCCACCGGTCATTTCCGAGAGAGAGAAAGCGGCCTTCAATACCTTTTGGGTATCTGCCGGCAAATCCACTAACGTGCCCGCCGCAGCCTGATTAAACTGGCTGAGGACGGAATCCGCACGATAAGTGCTCATTTCTGCATTCACCTGCTCCAACGCCGCCTCGATATCGGCCTTGAGCGAATCAATGCTCTCATCCGGTGTGCCGGTGTATTTGACACTCCAGGTGGTACCCATGGTCGGACCGCTGAGCACTGACAGCCGGTTTTTGCTGTCGTCACAAGCGCTCAACAGCAATGTCAGGGAAAGCACCAACAGGGAAAGGATGCGGGTCATGGTTCGGTCCGGTATGTGGGAGAATCAAGCTACAAGCTTAAAGCTGCAACACGGGATGAGATATCCGGTTTTGGGAGTCAGTGCCCGCGCCTCCGGGCTAGACGCGGGATCAAACCTTCCTGAACATCAGGCCCTGGCACGCGTTGTAGCTTGTAGCTCAAACAAAAACGCCGGCCCGAGGGCCGGCGTTCGGGATCAGCCGCCGAAATCATCCAACAGGATGTTTTCCGGCTCCACGCCCAGGTCTTCAAGCATCTTGATGACCGACGCGTTCATCATCGGCGGTCCACACATGTAGAACTCGCAGTCTTCAGGGGCCGGGTGGTCCTTGAGATACTGCTCGTAAAGCACGTTATGGATGAAACCGGTGAGACCAGTCCAGTTATCTTCGGGTTGCGGATCGGACAGCGCCAGATGCCACTCGAAGTTATCGTTCTCTTCTGCCAGCTGGTCGTATTCCTCGGTGTAGAAACACTCGCGAACACTGCGGGCACCGTACCAGAAGCTCATCTTGCGATCAGAGTTCAGGCGCTTGAGCTGATCGAAGATGTGGCTGCGCATGGGAGCCATACCCGCGCCACCGCCGATGAATACCATCTCCGCATCGGTCTTCTTGGCGAAGAACTCACCGAAGGGTCCGAATACGGTGATCTTGTCGCCTGGCTTCAGGTTGAACACGAAGGAGCTCATGATACCCGGCGGGATATCCTTGGAGCCCGGAGGCGGAGTGGCGATCCGGATATTGAACTTGAGGATGCCCTTCTCTTCCGGGTAGTTGGCCATGGAGTAGGCACGGATAACCGTTTCCGGATTCTTCGCCTTCAAATCGAAGAAGTTGAAGCGCTCCCAGTCACCACGGTATTCCTCGGCAATATCAAAGTCAGAGAAGTTGATATCATAGGCCGGTGCTTCCAGCTGCACGTAACCGCCAGCGCGGAAATCCACGTTCTCGCCTTCGGGCAGCTTCAGGGTCAGCTCCTTGATGAAGGTGGCCACGTTGTCATTGGAAACGACTTCGCACTCCCACTTCTTCACCCCGAAGAACTCTTCAGGAACCTGAATCTTCATGTCCTGCTTCACGTTCACCTGGCAGCTCAGACGCCAGCCATCGCGAATCTCACCCTTGGTGAAGTGACCTTCTTCGGTAGGCAGAATGTCACCACCACCATCGAGTACCTGACAACGGCACTGTGCGCAGGTACCACCACCGCCACAGGCGGAAGACAGGAAGATACCCTGATCAGCCAGGGTCCCCAGCAGCTTGCCACCAGCGGGGGCATCAATGCCCTTTTCTGCATCATCATTGATATCGATGTGCACATCACCAGTGCTGACCAAACGGGAACGTGCAGTCAGGATCACGGCCACCAGCGCAATCACGATGGCAGTGAACATGACGACACTGAGAATAATCTCGACACTCATTGTTCAACTCTCCCTTACAGCTGCACGCCGGAAAATGACATAAAGCCAAGCGACATCAGGCCCACAGTAATGAAGGTGATGCCCAGGCCTTTCAGGCCATCCGGTACATCGCTGTACTTCAGCTTCTCACGGATACCCGCCAGCAATGTGATAGCCAGCGCCCAACCAGTACCCGCACCCAGGCCATACACCACGGATTCACCGAAGTTGTAATCACGCTCCACCATGAATAGGGACGCCCCCATGATGGCGCAGTTTACGGTGATCAACGGCAGGAAGATGCCCAGTGCGTTGTAGAGGCTGGGGACATACTTGTCCAACGCCATTTCAAGGATCTGCACCAGTGCCGCGATGACACCGATATAGCTCAGCAGCCCCAGGAAACGCAGGTCGAGCTTGGCAAGCTCGGGAATCCCGGTCCAGGACAGTGCGCCTTCATTCAAAAGGTAAGTCAGCAACAGGTTGTTGACGGGTACCGTGATGGTTAGCACCACGACCACGGCAACGCCAAGACCAATTGCAGTGGAAATCTTCTTGGATACCGCGATAAAGGTACACATACCCAGGAAGAAGGCCAGCGCCATGTTTTCAACAAAGACGGCGCGGACGAACAGGCTCAGATAATGTTCAAACATTCCTCGTCTCCGTTAAAACGCGTCGCTGACACGGGTGTTGGGCTTCATCTTGAAGTCATCCGCTTCCACCTGAGCAGGCTTCCAGGAACGGATTGCCCAGATGAACAGACCGATCAGGAAGAACGCACTCGGCGGCAGCAGCATCATGCCGTTCGTGAGGTACCAGCCGCCGTCGGAAACCTTGGGCAAGATCTGGTGACCGAACAGGCTGCCTGCACCCAGCAACTCGCGAGTGAACCCGAGGCCCAACAGAATCACTGAGTAACCCAGACCGTTACCAATACCATCCAGGAAGGAAGGAATGGGCGGGTTCTTCATGGCGAAAGCTTCCGCACGGCCCATCACGATACAGTTGGTGATAATCAGCCCCACGAATACCGACAGCTGCTTGGAAATACTGTAGGCATAGGCTTTCAGGAACTGGTCTACCACGATTACCAATGAGGCAATGATGGTCATCTGTACGATGATCCGGATGCTGGACGGGATGCTGTTACGGATGGAGCTCACGAACAGGTTCGAGAACGCCGTTACCGCGGTCAGCGCGATACACATGGTCACCGTGGTGCTCAGGTTACTGGTCACCGCCAGCGCGGAACAGATACCGAGGATCTGTAGCGCGATGGGGTTGTTGTCGAAAATCGGACCTAACAGGATGTCCTTGGTTTTCTCCGCCATTACGCTTCTCCTTCCGGCTGCTCGCTGGATTCCACAGTCTCACTGACTGCAGCCGCTTCACTGCTTTGGCCAGTGACATTGCTCTCTTGCTGCATGCGCTGCAAGTAAGGGCCGAAACCATTTTCGCCAACCCAGAACCGCAAGAGGTTGTTGACCCCGTTACTGGTCAGGGTCGCACCGGCAAGGCCATCAACCTTGTGCTCGGCATTCGGAGTGTTGGCTTCCACGGTACCTTTGATCACCTGGATTTCCACTTCACCCTGCTCGCCGAACAGTTTCTTGCCGTGCCACAGCGCTTTCCATTTCGGGTTATCTACTTCGCCACCAAGACCCGGGGTCTCGGCATGCTCGTAAAAACCGAGGCCCGCCACGGTGTTGGCATCCGGCTCAAGCGCCAGGAACCCGTACAGCGTAGACCACAGGCCATAGCCATGAACCGGCAGAATGATGCGGCTCAGTTCGCCGTTGTCATCCTTGGCCAGGTAAACTTCAGCTACTTTGGCCTGGCTTTTGATGGAAGCCTTGTCCACGTCACCACTCAGACGCACGGACTGCTTGGGATCCTTGGCAGCCTTGCGCTGATCGTAGGATTCCGGCATGTCCACGTAGTCGCCAGTGTCGATGTCCACAAACTTTCGCTCGATGGTCGCGAACTGCTCATTTACATCAACACCCGCTTCGTACATACCTGCGGCCTGCAGGATGTTCATGCGTTTGTCGATCAGCTTGTTTTCATTCTGAACCGGACGCAGGCTGACTGCAGCAGTAGCAACCACTACACCGCAGACAACACATACCAGGAAGGCGACCAGCAGTGTTTTACCAACTGTTTCGTTCTTTCCAGCCATTACGCTACTCCCCCGGTACGACGCAGACGACGACGGATGTTTGCCTGAGTGACGAAGTAGTCAATCAGCGGCGCACACAGGTTACCGAAAAGGATTGCCAGCATGATGCCTTCCGGGAAGGCCGGGTTGATTACCCGGATCAGGACGGTCATCACACCAATCAAGGCACCGAAAATGTACTTGCCGGTATTGGTCATGGACGCAGAAACCGGATCAGTTGCCATGAAGATCATACCGAAAGCGAAACCGCCCACGGTCAGGTGCCAGTACCACGGCATATCGAACATGGCGTTGGTATCGGAACCGACACCATTAAAGATGGCAGACATGCCAACCATGCCCAGGAACACGCCCAGCACGATGCGCCAGGAAGCAATCTTGGTCAGCAGCAGTGCAGCACCACCGATCAGAATGGCTAGAGTAGAAGTTTCGCCGATACTACCCTGAATATTGCCCAGGAAGGTGTTCATCCAGGCCAGGCTGGCAGTGGCAGCCGCAGCACCTTCAGTCAGCGCGTTGGCAGTCAGACCCACCGCATAGTCCAGATTGCCGGATGCCGCCAGTGACAGGGAGGTCGCGCCTGAGAAGTTGTCCACCGCGGTCCAGACTGCATCACCGGACATCTGTGCCGGGTAAGCGAAGTACAGGAATGCACGGCCAACCAGTGCCGGGTTGAGGAAGTTCTTGCCGGTACCGCCAAACACTTCCTTGCCGATGACCACACCGAAGGAAATACCCAGGAATACCTGCCACAGAGGGATCGCCGGTGGCAGAATCAGTGTGAACAGGATACCTGTCACGAAGAAACCTTCGTTCACTTCATGACCGCGCTTCCAGGCAAACAGGCCTTCCCAGATAAAACCACCGATGTAGACAGTCAGCAGAATCGGGATGTAGTAGACAGCGCCATGCAGGACGTTCGCCAACAAGCTATTGGGATCAAAGCCGGTCAGGGCCATCACCACATCACTGCGCCAGCCGGCAAGCGGACTCGCACCCAGCTCGGCAATCTGCATGTTTGCCTGATAACCAACGTTCCACAAACCGAACAGGATCGCAGGGAAAGTGCAGAACCACACTGTCATCATGATGCGTTTCAGGTCGAGACCATCACGTACATGCGCGCCGGTCCGGGTAACGGAATCCGGGCTATACAGCATGGTGTCGAACATTTCGTAGAAGGTGTAATACTTCTCGAACTTGCCGCCTTCATGGAAATGCGGAGCGACATTCTTGTCCAGATAGTTTCTCAAGCCCATGCTCAGCCCTCCGCTTCAATGGTAGTGAGGTTGTCGCGCAGGATCGGACCGTATTCATACTTGCCAGGGCACACAAAGGTACACAGGGCCAGGTCTTCTTCCAGCAGCTCCAGAGCGCCTAGCGCCACCGCACTGTCAGTATCCCCAACGATCAGGGAACGCAGCAGCTGGGTGGGCAGGATATCCAGCGGCATTACTTCTTCATACGCCCCCACCGGCACCATGGCACGCTCGGAACCGTTGGTGGTGGTGGTGAAATTGAAGCGCTTGCCAGGCATCAGCTTGGACAGGTAGATATTCATCAGAGAGAAGCGATTGACGCCGGGGGAAATGTAACCCAGCAACTCACGCTCATGCCCCTCACGCAGGGCAGTCAGCTGATTGGCGGTACGGTTCAACCAGGCAAGAGGACCGCGGGCATTGTGGCCACTCAGCGCAGAGCCGGACACCAGACGGTTGTCACCGCTTTTCAGCTCACCCTGGGTGAAATCGTCCACGCTGGCGCCCACACGGGTACGCATAAGGCGCGGGGTCTTGGCCTGGGGGCCGCACAGGGCGACCACACGCTCACTGGAGATCTTGCCTTCGGTGAACAGCTTGCCAATGGCGATCACGTCCTGATAGCCCAGGGACCAAACGGCCTTGTTCATGCTGACCGGGTCCAGGAAATGGATCTGGGTACCCACATTGCCGGCCGGGTGCTTACCTGCGAAGGTTTCTTCGCGCACCTGACCGCCAGCGAAACTGGGCAGATCTGTCTTGGGACCGCGGCAGACCCATACAGGGCCGTCAGTGAGACGGCTCAGCACGGTGAGACCGGCACGAAAAGCCTGCTCGTTTTCCTTGATCACAACAGCCGGCTCCATGGCCAGCGGGTTGGTATCAAGAATGGAAACGAAGATGGAGTTCGGGGTGGAATCCAGCGCAGGCACCTTGCCGAAAGGACGAGTACGCAGCAGGGTCCACTCACCGGAATCTACCAGCTGTTGCTGAACAGCAGCCCGGTCGAGACCGGAGAGCTGGTCGGCGTTGTAAGAGGTAAAGGTGACTTCATCTTCCTGATCAGCCACTTCAATCACGACAGATTGAAGCACGCGCTTGTGGCCGCGATTGACCGCGATCACCTTGCCAGCTGCAGGAGCGGTGTATTTCACACCCTCGGTTTTCTTGTCTGAGAAGAGGACCTGGCCTTTTTTGACCACGTCGCCTTCGCGGACTTCCATAGTGGGCTTCATACCCACATAGTCACCGCCGAGCACGGCAACAGAACGAACCTGGTGACCTTCCTCAATCTCCTGGCGCGGTGCACCAGTGATGGGCAGATCCAGGCCCTTCCTGATTTTAATCATAGCTACTTGCCCACGTTGCGTGTTGCTGAAGTCGAGGCAAATCTCCAGAAATCACCCTGAAAACGGGCAATTGCCGGCGATTCACGCAAAATCCGGAATTTGCACTTGGGAGCCAGCCAGAGCTGGCGGCGCACATTATAAAGACGCGACAGGACATCCGCCAGAGGCTTGGCAACCGACTTTTGTCGCATCGCACCATTAAGGCGCGACCTCAGTGCACATTTTTGGCGCCTTTCGGCAACCCAAAAAAAACCCGCAGGTCTGCGGGCTTTTTTCATTGATCAGGATCAATCCTTCGGATACTGCGGGAATTCCACCCCGGAGATCTGCTGAAGGATACGAAGCACCTGACAGCTGTAGCCGAACTCGTTGTCGTACCACACGTACAGCACGCAATGACGCCCGTTGACTATGGTAGCCTCTGCATCGATGACGGAAGCGTGACGGGAGCCGACAAAATCGGTGGAAACGGCATCCGGGCTGCTCACGAAGTCCACCTGACGCTGCAGCGGAGAGTGCAGACTCACCCAGCGCAGGTACTCGTTCAGCTCTTCCAGGGTGGTTTCCTTCTCCAGAGTCAGGTTCAGGATCGCCATGGACACGTTCGGGGTAGGAACGCGGATGGAGTTACCGGTCAGCTTACCCGCCAGAGACGGCAGCGCCTTGGCAGCCGCAGTGGCTGCACCAGTTTCGGTCAGCACCATGTTCAGCGGCGCAGCACGACCACGACGCGGCCCCTTGTGGAAGTTATCCAGCAGGTTCTGGTCGTTGGTGTAGGAGTGAACGGTCTCAACGTGACCGAATTCGATACCGAACTTGTCTTCCAGCGCCTTGAGCGGGGGCACGATGGCATTGGTGGTACAGCTGGCAGCTGAAATGATCTTGTCGCTGTCTTCGATGATATTATTGTTCACACCGTGAACAATGTTTTTCATATCACCCTTGCCAGGCGCCGTCAGCATCACACGGGACACACCCGGGCGGTTGAGGTGCTGGGACAGACCTTCCACATCGCGCCACTTACCGGTGTTATCGATCACCACAGCATTATGGATGCCGTACTGGGTGTAATCGATGGTGTTCGGGTCGTTGGAGTAAATCACCTTGATGAAGTTACCGTTGGCGATAATCGCATTTTCTTCTTCATCAACGGCGATCGTACCGGCGAACGGGCCGTGAACGGAATCACGACGCAGCAGGCTGGCGCGCTTCTGAAGGTCACCCTTGCCAGACTCACGTACCACGATGGCTTTCAGGCGCAGGCCGTTGCCGGAACCGACTTTCTCGATCAGCAGACGAGCCAGAATACGGCCAATACGGCCGAAACCGTACAGGACGACATCCGTTGGCTCAGGCATGGCAGCTTTGTTGCTGACGGCTTCGGCCAGCTCGGCACGAACGTAGTCTTCAATCGACAGGCCACGGTTGTCTTTCTTGTACTCCACCGCCAGCTTGCCCACATCAACACGGCAAGGACCCAGGTCCAGCTTGGCCACTTCCTGCATGATCGGGAAAGTGTCCACCACGGACAGCTCGGTATCTTCGACCTGTTTGACGAAACGGTGTGCTTTCAGGATCTGGATAACAGACTTGTTGACCAGGGCGCGGCTGTAAACGGTGGTGGTCACGTTCTTTTCGCGCTGCAGGCGGCCGATGACCGGAATCATGCCCTCTGCAATTTCTTCGCGGTTTTTCCAGCGGCCGAAATGGTCTTCCAGTTTGCTCACGGAGATGCCCCTCTCAGTATGGGTTCAGGCGACGGAAACCGTTGAATGGCTCTGCAGGGCCCGGCTTCACTGGTCACCAGCGGTGGAGTTTGGGGCGCGGATAATACCGCCAAACGGCGCGTTTATCCACCCGGGAAGGGCCAGTTGGGAGTTGCAAGTTACAAGTTTCAAGAAGCAAGGCGCGGTCTGAGGCAAAACCAGCGTCCAGACCCTGCCCGCGCGCAAGCGACAATGCGCGAAAAAATGCCCATTGCGGGCTGCAACGGCCTTTATCCGCGTTGAAACTTGCAACTTGAAACTTGCTTCTCAGTGCCACCTATCCAGACAGTACCCTCCCCACCTGCTCCCGCAGCGCCGGCAGCACCTGCTCTTCAAACCAGGGACGCTGGCGCAACCACAGGCGATTGCGCGGGCTGGGGTGTGGCAAGGGGAAAAAGCCATGCTCAAGTGCCTGACAGTATTCCCGCACGTTATCGGTGAGGGTCTTTCCTGGCTCAGGCAGGTAATAGCGCTGGGCGTATTGGCCCACCAGCAGGGTCAGCCCCAGATTCGGCAGCTCCGCCAGCAGCCGCTCATGCCAGTGCGGGGCGCATTCAGGGCGTGGCGGCAGGTCACCGCCCTTCCCCCTGCCCGGATAACAGAAGCCCATGGGAATAATGGCAATGCGGTTCTCGTCATAGAAGGCGCCTCGGTCCAACTGCAGCCAGTCTCGAAGCCGGTCACCAGAGGGGTCATTCCACGGAATACCGGTTTCGTGTACCCGGGTGCCAGGCGCCTGCCCCACGATCAACAGGCGGGCACCCTCACCCGCCCGAACGACTGGCCTGGGGCCCAGAGGCAGATGCGCCTCACACAACCGGCAGGCACTCACTTCCTCCAGTAGCGCAGGCAGCCGCTTCATCAGGCCGGGCTGTCAGAGCGGTGCTGGCGAATCAGTCCCTCCTGGGCCACCGACGCCACCAAAGTACCATCCTGACGATAAATGGAGCCGAAGTTCATTCCCCTGGCACCACCGGCAAAGGGGCTGTCACTGCGATACAACAGCCATTCATCGATGCGGAAATCATTATGGAACCACATGGCGTGATCAATGCTGGCGCACTGGGTATTGGCCTGCCAGAAGTTCATGCCATGGGGGAGCATGGCGGTCCCCATCAGGCCAAAATCAGAACAGTAGGCCAATAAGGCCCGATGCAGTACCGGACTGGCATCCACGCGATCAATGACCTTGAACCAGACTTCCCTTACTGGCGCCTTGGGCTCTGAGGAAATTGGATCCAGCGGTGTCACCGGGCGGAATTCCACGGGTCGCTCGGTGAGAAAATCGTTGCGATATTGCTCAGGCAAACGTTCCACCAACTTCATACGAATAGCCTGATCGGTATCCAGCGTTTCCGGGGCCGGCACCTCGGGCATGGAAGCCTGATGGGAAGCCCCCTCTTCGATTACCTGGTAGGAGGCAGCCAGAGAAAAAATCGGCCGACCATGCTGGATGGCCTTCACCCGGCGGGTGGTAAAGCTCTTGCCGTCACGGATGCGCTCCACGTCGTAGACGATGGGCACATTGAAGTCTCCAGGGCGCAGAAAGTAGGCGTGCAGAGAATGTACCGGCCTCTCCTCCGGGACGGTGCGCGACGCCGCGAGCAATGCCTGACCAGCCACCAGCCCGCCAAATACACTGCGTTGACCATTGGCCTGGGTCTGCCCGCGGAACAGGTTGTCTTCCAGCTGTTCCAGGTCAAACAAGTGCAACAGCTCCTGAACCGGTGCTTTCATAATCGATCCTCAGCGCAAATCTTGAAATCAGACCACCATGGTAACGCCTCCGGGAACGCTTTGTTCAGTCATGCCGGGACGAAGTGAAAAAAAGGAAGTGACGAGTTGCGAGCAGCGAGTTGCGAAAAGCCAAACCCCAGGCGCACACGCCTCTATGCCTTTCGCAACTCGTAACTCGCTTCTCGCAACTCAGGATTCGCCTCCATGGCCCCTTGACGCCCACACCGCTACAATACGCCGCCTTACCCTCCAACCAATGCCTCCAGCAAACAGCAGGAACCGGGACGGAATGAAGTTACTCCCTGACAGCAATCTCTTCCCCAGTGGACGCGAACATTTCAAGGACTGGGCCGGCCTGGATACAGGTAGCATGGCCGCGGTACTGGCTGAGCTGGCACGCAGCGAGGAGCACCTGTTCGTGGTGCTCGCCCCTAATACCGGGCGCGCCCAGCAGATTGCCGACTCCCTGAGTTTCTATCTGGCCAGTAGCCCTGACAGTGTTGCTAACGCCACGGTCATGCTGTTCCCGGATTGGGAAACCCTGCCGTACGACCATTTCAGTCCCCATCAGGATATCGTCAGTGACCGGATTCGGGTTCTGCATCAGCTGCCCACCACCCACAAAGGGATCCTGGTGGTACCTGTTAATACGCTGATGCAACGCCTGGCCCCACCGCTGCATGTCACCGGCAACAGTTTCCTGCTCAAGGTCGGTGACATCTTTGATATGGAAGCTACCCGTGCCCGACTGGTGGCCTGCGGATACCGGCAACGGGACAATGTCTACGAGCACGGTGAGTTTGCCGTGCGTGGCGCCATCATGGATATCTACCCCATGGGCGCGCCGCAACCGTTCCGGATCGAGTTGTTCGATGACGAGATCGAGTCCCTGCGCTTATTCGAAGCGGAGAACCAGCGGTCCACCGGCAAAGTCGACCACATCACCCTGCTGCCTGCGGCTGAATTCCCGCTCAGTGCCGAGGGCATAGCCCGCTTTCGCAGTAATTTCCGCGACACGTTCGACGTGGATACCCGCCATGTGCCCCTCTACCAGGATGTAACGGATGGGCTCGCCGCCCCGGGGCTTGAGTATTACCTGCCACTGTTTTTCGAGCACATGGCCACCCTGTTCGACTATTTGCCCGACGACGTGCGACTGGTGGAGCTGGCAGGTTGTCAGCCTGCTATCGAGCACTTCTGGGACGATGTGGAGCAACGTTATGAATCCCGTCGCCATGATATTCACCGGCCCATTCTCGCCCCCTGGCAGCTTTATCTGCGACCGGAAGAACTGGGCGCCGCCCTCAAGCAACACCCGCGTGCACGTCAGAACGACAGTGACGCCGCCGTCCAGTTCGATGTCGCGCCCATGCCGGCGCTCACTGCTGATGTCCGCGCCAGCAACCCGCTGGCCTTGCTGCACACCTTTTCCGATGCGCACCCGGAAACCCGCATTCTGATCTGTGCTGAAACCGCCGGCCGCCGTGAAGCGTTGCTGGAGCTGATGCAAAAGATCCAGATCCAGCCGGTAATGAAAGACAACTGGCCGGACTTTATCGCCGATCCTGCCCGCTGGAGCCTGACCCGCGGCGAACTGGACGCCGGTTTCTACGCGCCGCAGCATCACCTTCTCGTCGTTACCGAAAATGACCTTTATGGCGAACGGGTATTGCAGCGGCGCCGACGCAAATCCAGTAGCGATGACGGGGCTGCCGAACAGGCATTTCGTTCCTTGGGCGAACTCACCGTCGGGTCCCCGGTGGTACACCTTGAACATGGGGTTGGCCGCTACCTGGGCCTGACCCACATGGAAGTGGACCGCCAGCAACATGAATTCCTGCTGCTCGAATATGCCGGTGGCGACAAGCTTTATGTGCCAGTGTCATCACTACATCTGATTAGCCGCTATGGTGGCGGCGACACGGCTCCGCTGAACAAACTCGGTACCGAGCAGTGGAGCAAGGCACGACAGAAAGCGGCTGAAAAGATCCACGATGTGGCTGCCGAATTGCTCAATACCTATGCCCGCCGCGAGGCCCGCGAAGGTCGCCAGTTCGATGTGGACATGAACGACTACGATCGCTTCAGTGCCGGCTTCCCGTTCGAGGAAACCCCGGATCAACAGGCCGCCATCGCAGCCGTGATCGCAGACATGCAGTCCAGCCAGCCCATGGATCGTCTGGTGTGTGGCGATGTGGGCTTCGGCAAGACTGAGGTGGCCATGCGCGCGGCCTTTGTTGCCGTTGAAAACCAGACTCAGGTCGCCGTGCTGGTGCCTACCACCCTCCTCGCCCAGCAGCACTACGAGTCCTTTACCGACCGGTTTGCCGACTGGCCGGTGAATATTGAAGTGCTGTCGCGCTTCAGGAGCGCCAAGGAAAAGACCCAGGTACTGCAGCGACTTCAGGAGGGCAAGGTGGATATTCTGGTGGGCACCCACCAGCTGCTTCAGGAAACCGTGGCCTTTGACAATCTGGGCCTGATCATCGTGGATGAGGAACACCGCTTTGGAGTACGCCACAAAGAGCGTCTCAAGCAGATGCGTGCCGAGTGTGACATCCTCACGCTCACCGCCACCCCGATTCCGCGAACACTCAACATGGCCATGAGCGGCATGCGCGATATTTCCATTATCGCCACCCCGCCGCAGAAACGCCTGTCGGTGAAAACCTTCGTGCAGCAGCACAACGACACCGCCATCAAGGAGGCGTTGCTTCGGGAACTGCTCCGCGGCGGTCAGGTGTACTACCTGCACAACGACATCGACACCATGGAAAAAACGGCGGAGAACATCCGCAAGCTGGTGCCTGATGCCCGCGTTGGCATTGCCCACGGGCAAATGCGCGAACGGGAACTGGAAGCGGTGATGAGCGACTTCTACCACCGCCGCTTCAATGTTCTCGTGTGTACCACCATCGTGGAAACCGGCATCGACGTGCCCAGCGCCAACACCATCGTCATCGACCGGGCCGACAAGCTGGGTCTGGCCCAGCTGCATCAGCTGCGCGGCCGTGTCGGCCGCAGCCATCACCAGGCCTACGCTTATCTCATTACCCCCAGCCCCAAGGTGATGACCAAGGATGCCCTCAAGCGCCTGGAAGCCATCGAGCAGGCCACCGATCTGGGCGCCGGCTTCATGCTGGCCAGCCAGGATCTGGAGATCCGTGGCGCCGGCGAACTGCTGGGCGAAGAGCAGCACGGCAATATCGAGACGATCGGTTTCAGCCTCTACATGGAGATGCTGGAACAGGCCGTGGAGGCACTGAAACGGGGCGAGCAGCCGGATGTGGAAAAACCACTCAGCGGCGGACCGGAACTGAACCTGCGCATTCCCGCCCTGATTCCGGAGGACTATCTGCCTGATGTGTTTGGCCGTCTGACCCTTTACAAGCGCATCGCCGGCTGCAAGACCCGAGACGGCCTGAAAGAGTTGCAGGTGGAAATGATTGATCGCTTTGGTCTGCTGCCGGAACCGGTGAAAAATCTGTTTGCCGTCACCGAACTACGCCAGCAAGCCGACCGGCTCGGCATCATCCGCCTGGATGCCCACGCCACCGGCGGTAAGCTGGAGTTTGGTGAACGCACCCCCGTGGACCCGCTCACCATCGTCAAACTGGTCCAGTCAGGTCCTAACCGTTTCAAACTGGAAGGGGCCAATATGTTGCGCTTTGTGGAAGGCAGTGAGACAGCGGAAGAACGGATCGGGGTGGTGGGCGAGCTGCTCAAGCGTTTGTCGGCGCAGAGTATCAAGAAGGACTGAGGAGCGAGCTGCAAGCTACAAGCTGCAACGCGAATCCCGGTGGGCCGTTAGACTGAAAGGCCCTCCCCGCGCAGCATGCCCGGTCGCGGGCACGGCCGGTCAACGCCAGCTAACCCCAAACCGCGCCTTGCAGCTTGCAGCTTGAAGCTCAACACCGTCACAATTTCCCCCTCCCGGCCGGTTTCCCCGGTGAATTGCCCGGCCAGAGTGGTATAGTCTGCATCGCTATCAACGCCTGATCGTCAGGCGGTAAAAGGAGTTTTTCATGCGTCGCGCAGTACTGCTGATGATTCTGGCCACAATGGCCAATTCCGCCTTGGCCGCTGGTTGGTACAAAGTGGAGGTGCTGGTTTTTGCCCGTAACTACCCTGTCTCCGATGAGATCTGGGATACCGGCCTGCAGCCCCGTTATGCCAGCCAGTCGGTCACCATCGGTGCACCTGAGCAGAGTGACTATGTCAGTGCCAATGCTGTCGCGCGAGGCGCCTGGCAACCCTTATCCGAAGAAGAAACTTCGCTGCAGTTTATGATGGAGCGCATGGCCAGCACCGGTGACTACCGCGAGCTTTACCATGCTGGCTGGCGCCAGCCCATCGGTAACAAATCTGACACCACGCCGGTGTATCTCAGTGGCGGTCGCAGCATCGTCACTGATGACGGCGCGGTCCCGGAACTGGAGGGCACCCTTCAGTTCAGCGAATCCCGCTTCGTTCATGTTTCGCCCCGCCTTTGGCTAAATACGGAAAGCAACGGCGAGCGTTTCTACGTCGACATCAGTCAGGGCCGTCGCCTGACCGGTAGCGATGTTTACTACTTCGACCACCCCATGTTCGGCATGCTGGTCCGGGTTGCCCAATAATAGCCGCCAGGGCTGGCAGCCCCTGCCAGCCTTATTCATTCCTCTGCATATCCAAACCCGCAATCTTTGCAGGGCGCAAACCCCGAAGTGTTATTCCCGCCGGGAAACCTGCCGCTTGTCAGAAAAACAAACTCGATACAGGCATCCGCTGAAAGGCAGCGTTAAGGTAAAAGTGTGCCCCTACCTGGGCTTAACCCACTTCCCTGACGGGCTTACCCTGTCCCAAGGGAAAGGAGCGTTGTCATGTTCGTTACCCTCGAACAGACCGACGTTGCCGAACTCCATCAGTTCCGGGATCCGGTAACCGGTCTTCGTGCCCTGATTGCTTTGCATTCCACCCGTTTGGGCCCCGCTCTCGGGGGCTGTCGCTTCCTCCCCTACCCTGATGAAAACGCCGCCGAGGTGGATGTCTGTCGCCTTGCCCGCGGCATGAGCTTCAAGGCAGCCATGGCAGGCCTGCCACTGGGTGGCGGCAAGGCGGTTATCATCGAACCCACCAAACCCTACGATCGGGCAGCCCTGTTTCAATCCTTTGGCCGAGCGGTGGAATCCCTTGGCGGGCGCTATATCACCGCCATGGATGCAGGGACAGAAATGGCTGACCTGGATCAGGTGGCTACCCGAACCGACCATGTGTGGGGGTATTCCGGTGATGGAATGGATCCCTCCCCCTTTACTGCACTGGGTGTCTATACCGCTCTGAAAGTGTCCTGCGAACGTCAACTCTACCGACAGGATCTCGCGGGGCTTCATGTGGCCATTCAGGGGCTGGGGCATGTAGGCAGGCGGCTGGCGATGATGCTTTCCTGGGCTGGTGCCCGGTTGACGGTGACTGATCTGGATGCTGAGCACGGACAAAAACTCGCTGCACGCCTCAAGGCCGAATTCGTTGCCCCGGACAAGATTTACGAAGTGCCCTGTGATGTCTTCATGCCCTGCGCCCTGGGCGGCATTCTCAATGCCGACACCATCGCGCGGCTGGATACACGCATGATCGTCGGAGCCGCCAATAACCAGTTGGCCAGCCTGGACGATGCCCGTTTCCTGCAGGAGCGACAGATCCTCTATACGCCGGATTACGTGAACAATGCCGGCGGCCTGATTGCCCTCACCCTGCATCACCAAAAGCTCGGCAACGAGCTGGTGCGGCGCAAGGTGAAAGCCATCGGACGAACCCTCAGGCATCTGCTCAATGATGCTGAACGTCTGCGGGTGTCTCCTGCGATCATGGCAGACAGGATCGCCGAGCAGCGACTGCATGATGCCCAGGAACGAGCGGCCTGAGGAGGATGCCATGTTTATTACTCAGCCCTCTGCCAGCCCCTACGCGCTTCACGAGCGCCTGGCTTCACTGGACAACAACAGCGACTGGTCCCGTCTGACGGACGCCTACCAGGCGATGGTACTGATCCGCTGTTTCGACAAGAAAGCGGTGAACCTGCAACGCACCGGACAGCTGGGGACCTACGCTTCCTGCCTGGGGGCAGAAGCCATCACCGTTGCGGCCGGGCTAGCCTTGCAGGCCAGTGACTATTTCGTGCCCTACTACCGGGATCACGCTACCCAGCACCTGCGTGGCGTCCCCCTGCACCAGATCCTGCAGTACTGGGGCGGTGACGAGCGTGGCAACGCCTTCCCTACAGGCACGCCTGCGGAACGCGACATGCCCAATTGTGTGCCCATTGCCAGCCAGCTCACCCACGCTGCGGGTATTGCTACCAAAGCCAAGCTCTGCCACGAATCCGCCGCCGTCCTCGCCACCTGCGGCGATGGCGCCACCTCCCGTGGAGACTTCTACGAAAGCCTCAATGTAGCCGGCGTATGGCAGCTGCCGATGGTACTGATGGTCAACAACAACCAGTGGGCCATTTCGGTGCCCGGCCAGCTTCAGACAGCCAGTAAATCCATCGCCCACAAAGCCGAAGCGGCCGGGATTGAGGGCATACGGGTGGATGGCAACGATCTTCCCGCCATGCTGGAAGTGCTGGACTACGCGCTTGCCAAAGCCCGTCATGGCAAGGGTGCCACGCTGGTGGAAGCCGTCAGCTACCGGCTGAGCGACCACACCACAGCGGATGACGCCAGCCGTTATCGCAAGGCCAGCGATCTACACCACGCCTGGCAACGGGAACCCGTGGCCCGGCTGCGCAAGGTACTGGTGGATCTGGGGCACTGGAATGCGGACCGGGAAAAGCAATGGCAGCAACAATGCCAGCAGGATGTAGACAAGGCCGTACAGACTTACCTCAACCAGCCACCACAGCCTGCCACTGACATGCTCGACTACCTGTACGACCAACTACCAGAGAGTCTGCAGAAACAGCGCGCTGCGCTGTCAGCACAATCAGGAGGCCATCATGCATAGCGCACAACAAGCACCGCAAAATGCCGTTCCCCTGAATCTGGTTGAAGCTATCAATCGGGCGCTGTTCCAGGCCATGCAAGAGGATGAAACCGTGGTTCTGTTAGGCGAGGACATCGCCACCAACGGCGGCGTCTTTCGCGCTACTGAAGGCCTCAAGGATCACTTTGGCTTGCGTCGGGTCATGGATACTCCGCTGGCAGAAAACCTTATCGCTGGCATGAGTGTGGGCATGGCCAGCCAGGGCCTGAAACCCGTGGCAGAGATACAGTTTATGGGCTTCATCTACGCTGCCCTTGAACAGCTGATCAGCCATGCCGCCCGCTTGCGCAACCGAACCCGAGGGCGTCTGCATTGCCCACTCGTTATCCGCGCCCCGTTTGGCGGTGGCATCCATGCCCCGGAACATCATAGTGAAAGCACTGAGGCCCTGTTTGCCCACATCCCCGGCCTGCGTGTGGTGGTGCCCTCCTCGCCTGCAAGAGCCTACGGGTTGCTCAGGGCCGCCATCGCCTGCCCGGACCCTGTGCTGTTCCTGGAACCCAAACGGCTCTACCGCCTGCAAAGGCTACCTGTGGATATCAGCGAAGAGCCGCTACCGTTGGATCGTTGCTTCACGTTGCGTGCAGGTGAAGACGTGAGCCTGATCAGCTGGGGGGCCATGATTCACGAAACGCTAAGTGCGGCGGATCAACTGGCAAGCGAGGGCATCAAGGCAGATGTCATCGATGTAGCCACCCTGAATCCGCTGGATCGGGACACGCTGATCGCAACCACCAGCAAGACCGGTCGGGTGGTCATCGTTCATGAAGCCCCCTTTACCGGTGGTTTCGGCGCGGAGATCGCCGCCACACTGGCCAGTCACGCGCTCATGCATCTGCGCGCGCCCATCGAAAGGGTCACCGGCTACGACAGCCCGATGCCCTATTTCAATCTGGAGCAGCAATATATGCCGAGCGTGGAACGGATCGTGGCGGCGGCGAAGCGGGTGATGGAGTATTGAAGGAGCAGTGACGAGTTACGAGAAGCGAGTTTCGAAAATCACATTTCTTTTGCCTTTCGAGACTAGATTCTCGTAACTCGGAACCCAGCGTTTGCCTGTGGCCAGTTGGCTGAAGAATGCCAGCGAGCGAGGAAGGAGCGATAAAATGCCTTATTTCACTCTGCCCGATCTGGGCGAAGGTTTGCAGGAAGCGGAAGTGGTGGAGTGGCACGTCAAGGAAGGCGACACCGTGAAGGTGGATGAACTGTTGCTAAGCGTGGAAACCGCCAAGGCTATCGTCGATATCCCCGCCCCGCGTGACGGCAAGGTCGCCACACTATTTGTTCACAACGGAGACCTGATCCACACCGGCGAACCGCTGCTGGCTTTCGAAGGTGAAGAAGGCACTGGCAGTCAGACCGTCGTCGGGAACCTGCAAAGCAAGGAAGATACCAATAACCCAGACCACTTTGTCGTCGGCGCCGTCGCAGGTTCAACAGCGACCGGCACCACACCCGCCATTCGTTCTCTTGCCAGGCATCTCGGCGTCAATCTGGAACAGCTGCGAGGCAGTGGACCGGCAGGCATCATTACCATTGAAGATGTTCAGCAACAGGCCAGTTTGAAACAAAGCCATGGGGACAGTACACCGCTGAAAGGTGTCGCCCGCAGCATGGCAAAGGCCATGGCCAGCGCCGGCCAGCAGGTAGTACCGGTGAGCCTGTTCGATCAAGTCAGCGTCAGCCACTGGACCACCAACACCGACATCACCCTGCGCCTGATCCGCGCAATTGTCGCCGGCTGCAGGGCAGAGCCTGCCGTGAACGCCTGGTTCGATGGTGAACGACTCAGTATGCGGGTGGTGGAAAAAGTGGACCTCGGCATTGCCGTGGATACGCCGGATGGGCTTTTTGTACCGGTACTCCGTGATGTGACCAACCGGGAGCCAGCCGATCTGCGCGATGGGCTCAATCGGCTCCGTAGGGACGTGGAAAAACGCAAGATCCCCGCCAAGGAGCTGCAGGGAGCCACTCTCACCCTGAGCAATTTCGGCACTTTGGGTGGCCGCTTCGCGACCCCCGTGGTCGTACCGCCTCAGGTGGCCATTGTGGGAGCGGGTAAACGTTTCATCCAACCGGGAATAAAAAATGGAGAAGTGTTCGAGGACGTGCAGTTACCGGTAAGCCTCACCTTTGACCATCGGGCATTGAATGGTGGGCAAGCTGCCCGATTCCTGGCAGCCATACTCGCCGATCTTTCAGCCAGCGTTCCCTAGGAAGGCACCCGGTTCCAGTACCCAGCAGCGTTCACTATGGGAATAACCCAGGGGGCTGTAGTAGTCCGCCGCACCTGGCGCGGCAATCAGGATCAGCTTGCACCGGGGGCCCAGCTGCTGCTGCGTTAACGCCTGCAGCTTTTTGCCAATCCCCATTTTCTGGTAGCCCTTGTGCACCGCCAGATCAGAGAGATAACAGGCATAGTGGAAATCGGTTACACAGCGGGAAATACCCACCAGGGTATCCCCCTCCCAGGCCGACACTGTCAGGTTGGAGTTGCTGATCATTCCCGCCATGCAGGCGCGATCGTCCACCGGACGCCGCTCCCCCAGGGTAGACGCGTTCAATAACTCGATGAACTGATCAGCAGTCACCGGGGCATTTACCCGATACTCAATGGCCATCCTGGCTCAGCCCCCCGACTTTCCCGTATTGGTGACGGAATAAAGCCGCCCGGTAGTTTCAATGCTAGTCCAGTTCCACGTTGTGATAGACGTTCTGCACGTCATCCAGGTCGTTCAGCATGGCAAGGAATTTATCGAACAACTCACGATCATCGCCTTCCACCGTCGTGTAGGCGTGTGGAATGAACTGAATCTCTTCCACTTCGAAATCAATGCCGTCAAACGCTTCCGTCAATGCTTGGCGCGCCTTGGCGAACTCGGTGTTGGGCGTGAACACAGTGATCATGCCGTCTTCACATTCCACATCTGTCACATCCACATCCGCTTCCATCAGCGCTTCCAGCACGGCGTCTTCATCATCGCCGGCGAAACGGAAAATGGCGGCATGGTCGAACATGTGAGCGACGGTACCCTGAGTGCCAATCTTGCACTTGGTCTTGGTGAAGGCCACCCGCACATCGCCGAAGGTCCGATTGGGGTTGTCGGTCAGGCACTCGATGATGGCCATGGAGCCGCCAGGACCGTAGCCCTCGTAGCGGGCCGGGGCGAAATCTTCCCCACCCGCGCCGCTGGCCTTGTCCAGTGCTTTCTCAATCACATGGGAAGGTACCTGATCCTTCTTGGCGCGCTCAATCATGCTGCGCAGTGCCAGATTGGCTGATGGGTCCGTCCCCCCGGACTTGGCACAGACATAAATCTCACGGCCGTAGCGGCTATACACCTTGGCTTTCATGTCCGAGGTCTTGGCCATGGATTCTTTGCGGTTCTGAAAGGCGCGCCCCATAGTGCTGCTGCTCCGAATATGAAATTAAAGGGTGGATTTTAGGCGAAAATTGCCGATTTACCTATGCCATAAATCCACAAACTCGGTTCTACCAAACCGTTACCGTTCCTTGTTCCAGGGTTTTCTGTCAGCCGTTCCGCATAGCGGCCTTGTGCCTCATCCTGACGGAAACAATGATCGATAAGGCTCCGCATTTGCATACCTTTATTGTTAAGGATGCGGAATTCGCTACAGATGAGGTCTATCTGGGCCTGCAAAGGTCGTGTCTTCCTGAAATTCGGGCCCCGTGACCAGCAAGCCGACGAGCGCTACTCACAGAAACCGGAAAAGGTTGAAGGGTTGCCAATATGGAGAACACCTGACGGTTGATGCCCGGCGGCTGACAAAAAAGCCTCCGCCAGCTCTCGGCAACGGAAGCCTCTTTATCGGGCTACTCACCTCAGGCGTTCAGACTATCCATCAGTTCCCGCATGTCCTTCACGGCCTGATGCAAGCCGCTGATTACCGCCCGGGCGATAATACCGTGGCCGATATTCAGTTCGTTCATGCCGGGAATTTCCGCGATGGGCAGAGTGTTGTGGTAGTGCAGGCCGTGGCCAGCGTTGACCACCAGACCCAGCTCCAACGCCAGTGCAGTGGCTTCACGGATCCGCAGCAGCTCCTTTTGCTGTTCCTCAGGCGTTTCCGCATCCGCGTAGTGACCAGTATGAATCTCAATGGTCGGAGCACCGCATTCACTCGCTGCACGGATCTGGGCCGGGTCTGCATCGATAAAGAGGGATACATCAATGCCAGCCTCCCCAAGCGCCTTGCAGCACTGGGCAATCCAGGCCTGGTTGCCCACCACATCCAACCCACCCTCTGTGGTCAGCTCTTCACGCTTCTCCGGCACCAGACAGCAGTGCGCAGGCTTGATGCGGGTGGCGATAGCGACCATTTCTTCCGTAGCCGCCATTTCCAGGTTCATGCGGGTCTGCAGGGTCTGCGCCAGCAACTCCACATCGCGGTCATTAATGTGGCGGCGGTCCTCACGCAAGTGCACGGTAATGCCGTCTGCCCCTGCCTGTTCCGCCACCAGCGCCGCCTGAACCGGCTCCGGGTATCGGGTTCCTCTTGCCTGGCGCAGGGTGGCAACGTGATCAATATTAACGCCGAGGAGGACTCTGGACATGTTTTTCACCTGGTTGAGAAGTCTCGCTTGCCGGTCGGGATAGTTCGCCGAACAGCCTTTGATTCAAAGTTTAAAGTTCAAAGTTGAAAAGCGCGAGCTACGATCGAGAATCGGGCAGTCGACGCTGCGTTAAGACATGCCATCGCGTGGAAAGCGTTTCAAGTTACAACAGCGTTGAATGCGCGTTTGAACTTTGAGCTCATTTTTCCCGGAACAACTCGCGACTCTTCAAAGGTCTGTCACCGAGATGGGGTGCCAGCAGTGCCCGGCAGATCTGCCTTGCCGCTTTCCTTACGCTGGGCTGCCAGTCTCCGTTAAGCATGGCCAGGAGGTCAGCGCCGGCATATCCACTACCCGCAGACACCAGCCCCTGCTCTGGGTCCAGCTGATAAAAGAGCGCTGAGCTGATTGGGTCACCCTGAATATCATCGCTTAGCGAGATACCGTAACCCATCTCTTCCAGCAGCCCCATTTCAAATTGTCTGAGCACCACATCCAGCATCTCACCGTGGCTCAGGGCCGTCAGGGTTTGCTCATACAGAGGCCACAGATCAGGATGAGGATCATCACGATGCAGCAAACGGGTCAGCAGTTCATTGACGTAAAAACCGCAGTAAAGCGCTTTGCCATCAAGCCTGAGGGAGGAAGCGCGGGGCTCACAGCCGCGCAGTGAATACAGCTCGCCGCCTTTCTTCAATTCAACCAGTAACGGGCGGAACGGCGCCAGAGAGGGGTCCTTGCGCCCTCCCCTGACCACAGCCCCTACCCGACCGAGACGAGGCACAAAGAGTTCGACGATCAGACTGGTGTTACGAAAAGGGCGTCGGTGCAACAACCAGGCCGGTTGCAGATCCTGTTCAGCGCGGCTCATCGTAGCCGAGTGAACGCAGGGCACGGGCGTCATCAGACCAGCCGGCCTTGATCTTCACCCACAAGTTGAGCATGACACGGCGATCAATCAAGCGCTCAATATCTTCCCGGGCCTGGGTGCCTATCTGCTTGATCCGCTCACCTTTGTCGCCAATGAGAATCTTCTTCTGTCCGCGCCGCTCCACCAAAATCGCTGCCGAAATGTCCGTCACACGAGGGCCATCTTCCCACAACTCCACTTCCACACTGACCTGGTGCGGCACCTCCTGCCCCAGCTGGCGAACCACTTTCTCACGGATAATTTCAGCGGCCATGAAGCGGAGACTACGATCAGTGAGCTGGTCCTCGTCGTACCAGAAATCGCCCTCCGGAAGACGTTCAACCAGCGCTTTTTCCAATTGCTCCAGGTTCTGCTCTTTGAGCGCAGACACCGGGATCACCGCATCAAAGGGATAACGGGCACTCAAGCTCTCGATGTAGGGCAGTAGCTCACCCTTGTCTTCCAGGTTGTCTACCTTGTTGATGATCAGCAGCACCGGCACTTCGGGGTTGGTTGGCAGCAGGGATAGTACGTGCTCATCCCCGGGAGTCCACTTCAGGCCATCCACCATCATGCACACCACATCAACGCCACTCAGGGTAGAGACAGCAGCATCGTTCATGGCGCGGTTGAGTGCGCGCTCCTGGCCGGTATGAATTCCGGGGGTGTCGGCAAACACAATCTGATAATGATCGCGGGTGTGAATACCATGGATCCGGTGGCGGGTAGTCTGCGGCTTGCGGGACGTGATACTGACCTTCTGACCAATCAGATGGTTCATGAGTGTCGACTTGCCCACATTGGGGCGCCCGACGATGGAGACCATGCCGCAACGGGTTGGGGTATCCAGTTGATCAGTCATACTGCTGCTCCAGCCAGGTCAACGCCTCTGCTGCCGCCTGCTGCTCTGCCTTGCGACGGCTGGCCCCCTGGGCCACGAAGGTTTGTTGCATCTGCTCCAGTTCGCAACTCACATCAAAGGTCTGCTTGGGCGCCAGCCCCTGCACCTTGGTGACTTGATACACCGGAAGTTCAAATTTGCGGGCTTGCAGCCATTCCTGCAAGCGTGTCTTGGCATCTTTCTGGGCGTTCTGTGGCGTAATGGCGTCAAGCCTGTCGGCGAACCAGCCAAGTACCACCCGACGGCAGGCCTCTTCGCCCCCATCGAGCAACATGGCGCCAATGATCGCTTCAAGGGCATCCGCCAGGATTGAATCACGGCGGTAACCACCACTTTTCAGCTCGCCACCACCGAGGAGAAGATGTTCTCCCAGGCCCAGCTCCCGACCGACCTGGGCCAGCGTCTGCCCACGCACCAGAGACGCACGCATACGAGTGAGCTGGCCTTCTGCGGCATCAGGGAACTGTTCGAATAGAGCAACCGATATTATTTGACCGAGCTGGGCATCGCCCAGAAACTCAAGCCGCTCGTAGTTGCGATTGCGGCTGACACTGCGGTGAGTCAGTGCCAGCGCAAGCAGATCTTCATCATTGAAGTGATACCCCAGGCGGGGCATCAGGCGGTCCAGGTTTTGTGTCACTGGCGAACGTCTTTGCTGAATTCTTCCTTGAACGTCATGACAATGCTTACATTGTAAAACATGGGCTCACGGACTTCGTAGTCGGTAGAAATGATCAGTACGCCGCCTTCCCTGCTGAATACAAGGTCATCAACCTTAATTGCTTCCACTTGGTTTATCAGGAATCGCTTGTCCAATGCCTGGCGCAATTCACTTTCACTCATCATTGCAACCTTACTATCTTGTAAAAGTGATCGAACCGCGGTGGAAATAGTGTTGTATTCCAAATAAGCAGGAACCATTCTGAATGCAGCTGTCCCCAGAATAGCGACCACAACCAACACAACCATCCAGCTGATCAGAGAAAGTCCACGTTGCCGAGAGGGCATTGTCTTCATTTAATTTGCCTCCACCTTGTCTATGGCACCATTACGGGAAAAACTGGGCAAGGAGAACACCGGTTTCCAGTGCATCCAGATCAGGAAGGCTTCTCCCATCACCAGCTCATCAGGGACTATACCCCAAACCCGACTGTCGTTACTGTTATCACGATTATCGCCCATCACAAAGAAGGCGTTCTCGGGCACAGTCCACTCTCCTTCAATGTTCATGTTGGAGACTTTCTTGCCGGTGAACGGGTTAACCTTGCCTTCCTGCCAGATGAAGTGATCTACCTCACCCAGAGTCTCGATAAATTCGGATTGCCAGTAACGACCATTATCCACTTCACGGACCATATTACGCGAGACCAGTTCACCGTTGACGAACAACCGGTTATCGCGAAGTTTGATCTCATCGCCGGGCAGTCCCACCACCCGCTTGATGAAATTCTGGTTCCGGTTTTCAGGAAACTTGAACACCATTACATCACCGCGCTCCGGTGTGCCAGTCTCGATAATCTTGGTATTGGTCACCGGCAGCCGCAGGCCATAGGCAAACTTGTTAACCAGGATAAAGTCATTGACCTGCAAAGTCGGCAGCATGGAACCAGACGGAATAGTAAAAGGCTCGACCACAAAGGACCGGATCACCAGCACGATAAAGAAAACAGAAATCAGTGAATTCGAGGTTTCAACGGCACTACCAACCGCCCCTCCTTTCTGCTTCAGCTTGAACGCCCGGTCCACACACCACACGACCACAGTGACCAACAGCGCCAGAGACAGCCAGAAGCCAATATCAATATCCATCAATCATCCACCCTGAGTACCGCAAGGAAGGCTTCCTGTGGGATCTCCACGTTGCCCACCTGCTTCATCCGTTTTTTGCCTTCTTTCTGCTTTTGCAGCAGTTTCTTCTTACGGGATACGTCGCCGCCATAACACTTCGCGGTCACATTCTTGCGCAAGGCCTTCACGGTCTGACGAGCGATAATCTTGCTACCGATGGCGGACTGGATAGCCACATCAAACATCTGCCGTGGCACCAGCTCTTTCATTTTTTCGCACAGTGCCCGGCCACGATAGGCAGACTGGTCCAGATGGCAAATCATGGCCAGAGCGTCCACCTTGTCACCATTGATCAGCACATCGACGCGAACCAGCTTGGTGGGCTCAAAACGCTCGAAGGCGTAATCCATGGAAGCAAAGCCACGGCTCACGGACTTGATTCGGTCGAAGAAGTCGAGCACCACTTCCGCCATGGGAATGTCATAGGTCAGGGCAACCTGCTTGCCCAGGTACTGCATATTGATCTGGGTGCCACGACGCTCTACGCACAAGGAGATCACATTGCCCACGAACTCCTGTGGCACCAGGATATTCACACGGGCGATGGGTTCGCGGAACTCTTCAATCTTGTTGCCTTCCGGCAGCTTGGAGGGGTTGTCCACATACACGGTCTGCCCATCGGAGAGCAGCAACTCATACACTACCGTAGGTGCCGTGGTGATCAGATCAAGGTCGTATTCCCGCTCCAGCCGCTCCTGAATAATCTCCATGTGAAGCATTCCGAGGAAGCCAACCCGGAAACCAAAGCCCAGAGCATCAGAGGTCTCAGGCTCGTAGAAGAGAGACGCATCATTCAACGTCAGCTTGGCCAGCGCATCACGGAAGTCTTCATAGTCATCCGCACTCACCGGGAACATACCCGCATAGACTTGCGGCTTGACCTTCTTGAACCCCGGCAGGGCAGCCACATTGGGCGTTTTGGCCAAGGTCAGGGTATCCCCCACCGGGGCACCGTGAATATCCTTGATGCTGCCGCTCACCCAGCCCACTTCACCCGCTTCCAGGTGCTTGGTCTCGGTACGCTTGGGAGTAAAAATGCCCAGCTGGTCGACCACATGGGTCTGGCCAGTGGATTTGACCAGGATCTTGTCACCTTTCTTCAGAACACCGTGCTTCACCCGGACCAGGGAGATGACCCCCAGGTAGTTATCAAACCAGGAATCAATGATCAGCGCCTGCAGATCACCATCACGATTCCCTTCCGGGGCGGGGATTCGCTCCACCAACTGTTCGAGCAAGTCGTCAATACCAACGCCGGTCTTGGCGGACACCCGGCAGGCGTCCGTTGCATCGAGGCCAATGATCTCTTCAATTTCGTTGATCACCGCTTCCGGCTCTGCCTGGGGCAGATCAATCTTGTTCAGTACCGGCAGCACTTCCAGGTCCTGCTCAATGGCGGTGTAGCAGTTAGCCACCGATTGCGCTTCCACACCCTGCGCCGCATCCACTACCAGCAAGGCACCTTCACAGGCGGACAGTGAACGGGATACCTCGTAGGAGAAATCCACGTGTCCGGGAGTATCAATGAAGTTCAGCTGATAGGTTTCACCATCCCTGGCCTTGTAGTAGAGCGTTACGCTCTGGGCCTTGATGGTGATGCCACGCTCTCGCTCCAGCTCCATGGAATCCAGCACCTGTTCCTTGAGCTCACGCTCGGACAGCCCGCCGCAGACCTGGATAAAGCGGTCCGCCAGGGTGGATTTGCCATGATCGATATGAGCGATGATGGAGAAGTTGCGAATATTCGTGATGTCAGTCATAGGGCCTGTAAGCAATCAGTCGCTGCCGCACCGGCCCAGGGAATCAGGGCCTTGAACCACCGAACCATCGATGGCACCGGAAATCAGAAAACGGCAAACAAGGGCCGCGATTCTAGCGGATAACGGGGGGTAGTTGCACGACGCAGCCGCGCTGCGCCGTGAAAATATGCCCAAGAGGCCCTTATTTGAGCTTGAGGGCAAGGAACCGTGGGTTACCGTCCCGATTGATGAGCGCAGCCACCGTACCGGATTCCGGTAAAGCCGCCACCGCCTCAGCAAACGTTTCAGGACTATCAATGGGGACATTATTGAGGGTAACGAGCACGTCACCGGATTCAATCCCCGCCAGCCTGGCTGGCCCTTCTTTTACCTCGGTGACCACAACACCGGCCTTAAGGTCCAGTTTTGACAGCTCTACCTCAGAGGCAGCCCGGACCTGCACACCCAGCGCATCGGCCCCATCCTGACCCGGAATAATGCCTTGCATGGCCAGGGAAGGATCATCCGGCAACAGCCCAATCGTCACAGTCAGGGACTTTTCCTGCCCATCACGAATCACTGTCAGCTCCGCATCCTCACCCGGTTTGACCAGCCCGACCCAGCGAGGCAACTCAGAGGACCGATAAATTGCCTCATCGTTGAATTCGGTAATGATGTCACCTGGCTGAACACCCGCCTGCTCCGCTGGTGAGCCCTTGAGCACCTGGGATACCAGGGCACCGCGGGGCTGATCCAGACCAAAAGACTGGGCCAGATCACGATCCACCTCCTGAATCAGCACACCCAGCCAGCCGCGGCTGACCTTGCCATGCTCCTTGAGCTGGGATACCACATCCATGGCCATATCGATGGGGATGGCAAAGCTCACACCCATATAGCCGCCCGAGCGGCTGAAAATCTGGGAGTTGATACCCACCACCTCACCCCGGAGATTGAACAGCGGTCCACCACTATTACCCGGGTTAATGGCCACATCGGTCTGAATAAACGGCACATAGCTGTCGCTGGGCAGACTGCGTCCCTTGGCACTCACGATGCCCGCCGTCACGCTACTATCGAAACCGAAGGGGGCGCCAATAGCCAAAACCCACTCCCCCACTTTAAGGCCGGCAGAAGAGCCGATATCCACCACGGGAAGGTCTTCTGCCTCTACCTTGAGCAAGGCAATGTCACTTTGCTCGTCAGCACCAATCAACTCGGCCTTAAGCTCTCGGCGGTCCTGAAGACGAACCATGATTTCATCGGCTTCGGCCACCACATGATGGTTGGTCAGCACGTAGCCATCAGAAGAAATCAGGAAACCTGACCCCAGCGAACGAGCCTCTCGCTCCTGGGGAACCTGAGGCATACCCTCACCGCCAAACTGCTCGAAAAATCGGCGGAAGAACTCGGGAATCTGATCCATCTGCTCTTTCAGTTCAGCCTGATCCTGATGCGTCACAGTACTGATATTCACCACAGCGGGACCTTCTTTCTCCACCAGCAAGGTAAAATCAGGAAGCCCGGTAACCAGTGGTTCAGGTCGATCAGGAGTAGATGTTGAATCGGAGCAGCCCGCTAGAAAACCGATAACCACCAACAGCCAAAATGTAGTCAGGGTTGGCAATCTTCGCATGGAGTTCTCCTTATTTTTTTGCCGGTTGAACCTGGATCACCTGGCAGCCATCATCCCCCGATGACACCAAGGCAGGTTGATATGCCTGATTATGGCCACTTCGCCGGCTTAAAACACGGTTAATCACAAAACCAGCCAGAAGCCCACCCACCCCAAGCACGGCAGAGGCATCAAAGGCGGTCACTGAGAGCGATGAGCCGATCAGGGCGCCAAGGAAAAGTAACAGAAGTGGAAGGCCATACACCCATAATGCTCCGCGCATCAGGGCTCCTTCCGGCAGGCCCAGAGTAACGGGGTCACCCACCTGGTATCTGGAAGAGTCCGATATCGGGACTCGCAATCGCGCACGCTGGCCAGATTGCTGTTGATTGATCATGTGGTGCCCACAGGCAGACTTTGCCTGGCAGGCACCGCAGGTAGAGGCACGCACGGTCTCAACCCAGAGCGCATCTGGAGCGACCGCGACGACCACGCCCTGCTCATATAACATCAGTGGCGCGCGTCCCGGACGCTAATTCCCTCAATCACACGCTCTGCAGTAGCCTGGGGGACCTCACCGACCAACGTAATCAGATAGGCACCACTGGGCGCAGTCAGGCGCCGGCTTACCGCCACTGTGGGCCCAACACGGCTTACCCCTTCTTCAACAGCCCCCTTTCCTACCGCTTCCACAAACACGGTAAAGGCCGCCAAGCCATCGGAGTACCCCTGGGCCGCAACCGGTTGTCGCCTGCCATCGGCGCTGCGCCAATCCTGATCGGCAGCCTCGAAGCCCGCAGGTAGCCATTCAGCTTCAACACTCATCAAAGTGGATTGGTGATCTTCGGAAAGCGGCTGCAACTCGCTTTCACGCAAACTCTCGGGAATCTCAAAGTGGGACAGCGTCAGATTCGGTTCCAGATCCAGGCTGACAAACTCAACCCGCTCAAGCGCCACACCGCTGCCATCCACCACTTCTGACTTGAGCAGAAGGCTGGATTCATTATCCATCCACAGGCGGTAGCCGTAACGGTGAGTATCCAGTGGCGCCACGCGTAGCTGGGTAACATGACGACCTGCAACCCTGCCATCACCATCGACCAGAATGTTGTATTGGGCAGGCACATCCTCCGTCAGTCGCTGTGCAAGGATCATAGGGCCGGCCTGGCTTTTTTGCATGCGGGTGAGACTACGGTCCGGATGCACGCAGATCACTTCATCGCCACGGCGAAGCACTTCCACCAAGCGGCCATCAAGGTGCGTAAGCCTTTGATATTCTTCGCCGTTTATCACGGCATGGCTCACTTCCATTGTGCTTACTTCAGCACCAAACTGGTAGAGAAAACGGCCACTGTAGTCAAGAGAACGATTGGCCTGAGACATGGCCTGAAGGTGGGCATGCGCCTGCGAATCTTCCGCAAGCGCAGCTACAGGAGCGAAAAGGGTCAGGGAAAGAGCAAGGGCACGCAACTTCATCCGCTATTTGGCCCCGCTACGCGCATCCATACTGACCAGGCGTGCCAGTGGCATCATTCCCTGACCACTATTGCGTGCGGCAAAGTCACTATGGCGCAACAGCATCTCGTTAACGCGTGGCGAAGCGGATACCGGCGCTACCGTCGTGTTACTGGCACCAAAAGACTGGGAGACCAGAGACGCTTCAGCGAAGGGTCGGCTGAAACGGGAATCCTGGGCGGCCGCCAGCGCAGGCGCA
Source organism: Alcanivorax sediminis (assembly GCF_009601165.1). Taxonomy (NCBI): domain Bacteria; kingdom Pseudomonadati; phylum Pseudomonadota; class Gammaproteobacteria; order Oceanospirillales; family Alcanivoracaceae; genus Alcanivorax; species Alcanivorax sediminis. The sequence goes on from NZ_WIRE01000001.1 coordinate 3,011,996, forward strand.
GCATCACCTGTACCGGTGAAATTACCTTCCCAGGTCTGCCACCCTATAACGGTAGCCGCAGCCACAGAGGCAGCCACCGCCAGACGGGCCATACTGCCCAGCCACGCAGGCCGTTTGGCAGGCGCACCTTCTGCAGTCAGCGCCGCAGACAACCGGGCGTTGAAATCCGTTGGCACGACCATGGAAGGTTGACCGTGCATCACATCCTGAGCCAGCTGCCAACGCGACAGTGTTTCCAGTTCTGCATCGTCAATATCACGCATGACTCGACGGGTTTCCAGCTCGCTGGTTTCCCCGTCAAGGAATGCGGACAACGTTTCCAAATCCCTGTTCATAGACTCACCCTTTATCGCCTCGCTGCGTGCCCAACAAGGGCCGAACAGCTGTATCAATCGCTTCCCGAGCCCGGAAGATGCGCGAACGCACCGTGCCAACCGGACAGTCCATCACTTCCGCGATGTCCTCGTAACTGAGCCCCTCGAATTCTCGCAGGGTCACAGCAGTTTTCAGTTCCTGTGGCAGCGCCTCGATAGCCGAGTGAATGACTGCCTCCAATTCTTCAGACAACACCAGGGACTCCGGGGTTCCAATCTCGTGCAGCATTTCTGCCCCGGCATATTGCTCCGCCTCGGCGGCATCCAGATCGGACCGTGGTGGGCGCCGACCAGCGGCCACCAGATAGTTCTTGGCGGTATTCACAGCGATGCGATAAAGCCAGGTGTAAAAGGCGCTATCCCCACGAAAACGGGGTAGCGCACGCCAGGCTTTGATAAAGGCTTCCTGCGCCACATCCTGCACTTCATCCGGGTCGCGTACGTAACGGCTTATCAACGCGAAAATTCGCTGCTGATACTTGCGCACCAACACCTCAAAGGCGCGCTGGTCGCCAGCTTTGGCTTTTTTCACCAGTTGTTCGTCTGACACCGATCCCCCGGATCCTTCGCGAAGTGCGTGAGTCTGTGGCCAGCCATCTTAGTGGCCCCCTTAAAACACGCCATTGTAGCAGGTGTTATTCCAACGGCCACTTTTCAGGCTACGGAGGCCGTTGATTTAGCAAGCTTTTCACATTGCCTGCATCATTGTTGAACTTTTCTGACCTTGCCGGTGCATGAGAGTTCCTCTGTAACGGGCAGATAATCTCCCAGAGCGCTATTTCGTCATTTAGTCGTCACCCGGTTCACCGCTATACTGGCGCCGTTTTCTGGCCCTCTACACAGGACACGCCATGGCTACCTATCGACACGATGTACTCATCATTGGCTCCGGCGCTGCCGGGCTCACTGCCGCACTGCGGCTGCCCGATGAGTGTCAGGTTGCCCTGCTCTCCAAGGGAGAGTTAACCAGCGCCAGCACCTACTACGCCCAGGGAGGCGTGGCGGCGGTCCTCGATCAACAGGACTCTCTGGACAGCCATGTCGCCGATACCCATGTGGCCGGAGCCGGCCTCTGTCATGATGACGCCGTGCGGTTTACCGTTGAAAATGGCCCTGATGCCATTCGCTGGCTGATTGATCTGGGGGTGGATTTCACCCGTCTGGACAGCGGTGACGACGCCAGCACCCTGCCCTACCACTTGACCCGTGAAGGCGGACATAGCCACCGCCGCATCATCCATGCCGCCGATGCCACCGGCAAAGCCATCTCCAGCACCCTGATAGGCCAGGTCAAGAACCGGAACAATGTAACCCTGTTCGAACACCGTGTAGCGGTGGATCTGATTCTGCAGGAACATGACGGACAAAAGCGCTGCTGCGGTGCCTACATCCACAACATCAAGACCGGGGAGACTGACGTCATTCTGGCCCGGGCTGTGGTCCTGGCCACCGGCGGCGCCTCCAAGGTCTATCTCTATACCTCCAATCCGGATGTGGCCACAGGCGACGGCATCGCCATGGCATGGCGTGCCGGTTGCCGGGTGGCCAACATGGAATTCATGCAGTTCCACCCCACCTGCCTGTACCACCCCAAGGCAAAAAGCTTTCTGGTCACCGAGGCCATCCGAGGGGAAGGTGGCCACCTGCTACTACCGGATGGCACCCGCTTCATGCATCGCTTCGATGATCGCGGCGAGCTGGCACCGCGGGACGTGGTAGCCCGAGCCATCGACCATGAAATGAAGCGCCTGGGCGCGGACTGCCTCTATCTGGACATCAGCCACAAGCCCGCCGACTTCATCATCGAGCACTTCCCCACTGTGTACGCCAAATGTCTGCAGCTAGGGCTCGATATCACCCGCGACCCCATGCCGGTTGTACCCGCCGCCCACTACACCTGCGGCGGTGTGATTATCGACGAACACGGCCAAACCGACGTACCCGGTCTTTACGCCATCGGCGAGACCAGCTTCACAGGTCTGCACGGCGCCAATCGCATGGCCAGCAACTCACTGTTGGAGTGCTTCGTTTATGGCAAGGCCAGCGCCGACCACATCAGCGCCAACCTGAACGAGACCCCTCTGCCCCGCGACGACGAAGAATGGGATGAATCCCAGGTGACCGACTCCGACGAAGACGTGGTGATCAGCCATAACTGGGATGAGCTGCGACGCTTCATGTGGGATTACGTTGGCATCGTCCGGACAGAAAAACGCCTGCAGCGAGCGCTGCATCGCGCAGAGTTGCTGAAGAGCGAAATTACCGAGTACTACAGTAATTACCACATCAGCAACGATCTGCTGGAGCTGCGCAACCTGGTGGTCATCGCGGAATTGATCATCCGCTCTGCACTGTCCCGAAAGGAAAGCCGTGGCCTGCATTTCATGCGCGATTACCCGGATAGCGTAGACAATCCGGTGGATACCGTGCTGGTGCCGGGGAGCTTCTAGCAGGGAATTCTTCCGCAGGAGCATAGCTCGTACGGCGATTTTACCTGTGGGAGAGCCAACTTGTTGGCCGAATAGGACATGGACCATTCTGCAGAGGCAGTACCAACCGACAGCCCTTCGGCCAACAGGTTGGCCCTCCTACAGGGGCATCAGATCCTGCTAATCGCCGAACTGAACGAGCTGGAAGGTTTTCCGTTCGTCTATAAAACCAGGAAACCTTTTGGGGTTTGCCTATCCAATCGAGCGTAGCTCGTAGCTGACCGCTATTTAACCCGATTCACCCAAAGCCATTGATAGACAGGCTGGAGCTGTGACCGGGAAGCCTGATCCTCGAACAGGTGCACCCACCCTTGCGGAGTCTGCATTGCCAGCCACGGCCCGAGCCGAATGACGCGCCCCGGTGTTTCCAGAATCTGTACCCGGTCGCCCACCAGCGTCAGCGCGCCCTCGCGCAACCTCAACTCGGTCAGGGTCGGTACTCGCCACCCTCGCAGCAGCAGAATGATGGCCAGCACCAACAGCCCCTTTGCCCAAATGGGCCACATCACCAGCCACACCACCGGGACCAGACTCAGCCCCGACAGCCACAGCAGTCGAGCGGGATAACGTGATGCTCCCAGCTCAACCCTTGCCGTGGGCGACCAGTTCGAGGACATGCTTTACATACTCACGCATTTCTTCATCCTGCGGCTCACTGCGATACGTGAACCACTCGAACATGTCCGCATCCTGGCAGGCCAGCAAACGTTCGAAGCGCGCCTGATGCTCAGCGCTGTCAGCGTCGAAATGATCATCCAGGTAGGCGTACAGCACCATCTCTACTTCGGAAGCCCCGCGCCGGCACTGCCAGCGGTATTTCCGTTTCAGCTCTTCATTACTCATTGCATCCAGACCCTGCTCGGTAGCTGATGACTTTCAGACTGCGCGCGCATTATCTATCATGCCCGCTGAATTCTCGACACTTCTTCGCCCATCACAGGTTCCTAAAGGAGTCCCATGAGCTGGTCCGCATTCCTCAGCAAGCAATCTCTTCCTCCGGTTGCCGCTACCCCCTACCTTGCCCCGGCTACCCACCTCGCAGTGGTTCGCGCCAGCGGGGAAGAAGCGGGCCATTATCTGCAAGGCCAGCTTTCCTGCGACCTGCGCGAGGTCGACCAAGGGGCCCACCTCACGGGCATGCACCTGAGCCTGAAAGGCCGAGGCCTGGTCAGTGTGCGCGTCGTTCGCGATGGTGCCGACTACCTGCTCCTGACCCCATCAGGTCAGGAAGAGCCGCTAATCAAGGCTTTAATGAAGTATCGCTTGCGCGCCAAGGTCGAGTTCACCCTGGCTGAGGAGCTAGCGGTTATATTGCTCGCCGGCAATCTGCCAGACACCCTTCCCGGACCGGGTCAGGCACTGCGTAATGATCAGGGGTTGTGGCTGCGCTACCCACACACGGAGCACGCCCTGCTGTTGGCTTCATCAGAACAGGCAGAGGTGATCTGGAGCCAACTGGCCAGCCAACACACCCCCGCCAGCGCCAACAGCGCCACTCTGGCAGACATTGAAGCCGGCGTGGGCATGATCTACCCGGGAGCAGAAGACCTCTTTCTGCCTCAGGTCCTCAATTACGATGTCACTGGTGGCGTGAACTTCAAGAAAGGCTGTTACACCGGCCAGGAAGTCGTCGCCCGTATGCACTTCAAAGGCAAGCTCAAGCAGCGCATGCAACGTATCGATTTCACTGCCAACATAGCGCTGCAGCCGGGCGAAGTACTCCGCGATGGCGCCGGTAAAGCGGCTGGTGAGGTCGTCATCAGCGCCAACACCGCCAACGGCTCCGCCGCACTCATTGTACTGCGCCGCGATACTGACGGGATCCTGTTCCAGGAGGAAACCCCACTGAACAGCCAGTTGGGCACGCTGCCCTACCCTCTGCCCTGGAAGGAGTGAATGAGCGCCTGATGCCCGGGGTCAAACCGCTGTAGTAGCTCTCGGTGCTCGTCAGGGTATGCCTGCAAGCGATTGTCGGAATGGGAGCCGTTCGATTCAATATCATCCTCGCTGTCGCCCAAAGCACCAACAGACGTGAACTCTTCAGGTTTTCCAATCGAGAATAGATGAGCAAAAAAAGGCGCCTCAAAAGGCGCCTTTCTCAACTCTTCTCAATCACAGAGTTCCAAGGGCTTTCACACGGAGGCCGTCAGGATCCGGTACATCATCACCTGGGATCCATTTGGCCATGCAATCGCGATCGTCCAGGCAGGGATCGGTGAGCGCATTCAGAAATGCCAGGAGTTGAGACACCTGGACATCCGTCAGATCTGCATTCACCAGTTTCGATTTGCCCGCCAGACGCAACGCGGCCAGCTGATCCAGTGCTTGCTGGGTGTTGAGCACAATGTTGTCCGTCTGCGTCTGAACAAATGGCGCCAACTGACTCAAGTCATAATTATCAAACGCCAATTGCGGGTTGAGGTGGTGCCGCACAACCGCCTCCAGGGAAGTGTACGCACCTGCATGGCCCCAAGGTCCGGTTTTGGCAACATTCAGCAAGTGAGGAGTACGGAAGGCGAACTTGTCATCGTCCTCCTTCGTCTCACGGAAACGGCCATAGTCATTGTCATGGGGCTCAACAACACCGTCTCCCTTGCCCCGGCCAACCTGTGGCATGCCTACGACATGGAACTGCTCGTCAGTGAAGAAATCACCGCTGTGGCATCCGCTACAACCTGCCCCGCCTTTCGCAACCGGAGTGTAGAATAGCAGGGCGCCACGTTTGGCATCATCACTGATAGCCTTGGTGTCGCCAGCCAGATAGTCCTTCCAGGGGTTGTCCACCAGCACCTGGGAGTTCTGGTAGGCGGCGAGCGCATCGGCGATATGATCATAGGTAATCAAATCATCAGCGACACCCATTGGATCCGCAAATCCTGTCTGAAATGCAGACAGCCAGTCGTTCATGGCCGCCAGAGCCATTTCCATGTCTTCCCCTTTCAGGCGTTCCTCAAGCGCCGTGCGCAGCGCCGCTGTGGTGGTGCCAGCCTGGAAAGTATGGCCTCGCATTTCTTCCGGAGAGGTCACGGGGAAACGGGCCTGAGCCGCTGACAGATTGGCGCCGGCATTCACGTCCGCTACGCCAAAAGCGGAGTCCGGCGTACGAATCGCATCCCCTTCGCCATTGGGGTTCGCCTTGCCGAGACTTTCCACACGACCGTCATGGAACAGCACTTCATCGTAAAAAACGATATTGAACGTAGATGGCGCATTTCGGGGCACCGTTGGACCGCCATCATATTCATGCCCATCCATACGATGCTCACGCCCCGGCCCCAGCAGGTCGGGCAGCACCGCCTCCACACCAATAGACAAAGACAGGTTGTCCCCGCCTCCCAGCAGCGGGTGGTGACAAGACACACATGCAGAATCCAAATCTCCGCCTAACGCCTTGCTGAAGAACAACTGCATCCCCAGGCGGGCTTTCGGATCAGTAATGGAAGGCAGTGTTCGACCCGTGGTCGGATCACCGGTGATGCCATTGATCTTGGCAACGGCCGACACTTTCTGGTCCAGCGTCAGTGACTCGGCCCCATTTCGGTTGTCGTCACTGCTGCCCTCTCCCCCACAGGCAGACAGCAATACGGCTGCAGCGATAGACACCGCTGCGGATCTGAATCCTTCAGACATGCTTTCCCCTCATTATTAAAACCCACAAATCCCGCACGGGATTTTTTAGTAATGAGATATGCAAAACAAGACTTATTGCTGAAAATCATTCTTTGGTATGAAGTTTTCGCTCCTGCGAATCGGAGTCGCAATCAGCACGCCTGAATATCCTCCGTACCAAAACAAGGCTTTATATTGTTTTGAAAGCAGGTGACCGCCTGGAAGGCCAATAAAAAAGGCGCCAGAGGCGCCTTTTTTACAGCACGATTGAACCTGTTTTTGTTAGCTGGCGCCCAATGATGCCAGTGGATGAGCAGGCGCCGGGCAGCAAAAGAACCCATCGATATAATCACGCGGCACATCAGCGATGCTACGGTGACGAAATGCCGGTTTGCCGTCCTTGTCGATCAATAACGCCCTTACTCCCTCACGGAAGTCACCCCGAATCGAGCACTGCACGGCCAGACACCATTCCATGCGGAACACTTCCGCCAGAGAAAGGTAGGTTGACCGCTCAAGCTGCTCCCACACCAGGTGCGCCGTCTGCGGACACCCTTTCTCCAGTGTGCCCAACGCACGATCCAGCCAGCTATCACGGTCTTTCGCCGACAACAGCTGCGACACCACCGTCTGAAGATCTTCCCCATCACAGAGGGAATTAATTAAAGGCAGATGATCTATCAGAGGATGAGGCAGCGCTGTCATGTCCGCAGCCTGCTCTTTGAAAAGGCGATACAACACAGCCCGATTATCACGCGGTTCAAGCGAGAAACGCTGTTCGGCAAGCAACGCCAACAAGCCTTCAGCATCACCATCCACCATCCGGTCAGCCAGCCCCACTTCCACCGCCTCGCGGCCGTTAATGTGGACCCCGGTCAGGCCGAGAAACAGCCCCACTTTGCCTGGCAAGCGATTAAGGAACCAGCTGCCCCCTACATCCGGAAAGAGGCCAATAGTGATTTCTGGCATGGCCATTCGCGAACGCGGGGTGACAAGGCGGTAATCCGCCCCCTGAAGCAAACCCATGCCGCCGCCCATGACAATGCCGTCACCGAACACCACGACCGGAACAGGTAAACGATGGAGCCGATAGTCCAGCGCGTATTCTTCCGCGAAATATTGCTCAGTGAACGGGTTTCGTCCTTCACCGGCATGTTTCACCATGGATTTGTGCATCTGAACAATGTCACCACCCGCACAGAACGCCTTGTCACCGGCCCCGTCCAGCCACAGCGCCACAATGTCATCACGCTGTTCCCACTCATCCAGCTGACGATCCAGCGCCTGGATCATATCCAGGCCAAGGGCATTCAGCGCCTTGGGGGCGTTTAAGGTGGCCCGGGCAATGACACGGCCACAGGCGGTGGAAATCTCGGAAAACAACACGCAATCAGACACAACGACTCCAATGGGCTTAGATCGCTGCCGATACTAGCAAAGTGACAACAACTGTTCATCGATTCTGCAAAATAGCCACATAAACCGAACACCCAGAGGCAATTAGGCCAGTTTCACACGACTTGAGAGCGCATTCCAAGCAGCAAGATAGTCAGCCACATAAAGACCGACAATGATCCACCACCGCCACCACCGCCAGGATCCTGTCGCTGTTGGCCAGCAGGTTTTGCATTCACGGTAATGACGCCCTCAACGGTAACGGTCTTTGGTAATGCTGCACTGTCAGAGATTTCGATTCGAAGTCTATGCTCGCCCACCGTCAGGAACTCGGAAGGAATTGTCCCCTTGCTGAGATTGAGATATTCAGGCAACAGGACGTCGTCTATATACCAATCCAGGGTATGAGTATCGTTTGGGTTAGGATCACTGATCACCACTTCCACATTTACTGCGCTGGCGCCTTCAAAAACCGAGCTGACCACCTCTCCATTCTCGGTAATCTTCAAAGATGCTTCTGGCGGCAGGTTCAACTCTGTAATTACAACACGAGTTGTCGCGGTATCAGCCAACGGCAAGTAGTAAACAGGGGCCCCTGAGGCACCGACATATGGCTTGTCAACCACACCGTCCAGGGTTAGCAACACGCTTTCGTCGGTTTCACCAGTTAGCCCATCATCCAGAGCATCAAAGGCAAACATTGCCTCATTCTCCGGATCGTCACCCTGCTCGACGGTCAGAATGACATTTGTTGCATTATGATCCCCACCAAAGGTGGCCGAACCGGCCGGGTCCACAAATACTGGGATCTGTATTGGGTACGCAGGAGAAGGCCCACTGAGAATGACCTTCACTGCGGCGGAGGCGCCTTCTGCCACCAGCGACTCTTCGATTTCAAAACCGACCTGCGGATAAATAGTTAATTGCTGGTAGGCATACCCCGTATTCCCTGCCTCATCGGTTGCCGACCAAACAATTTCCTGAACCCCTGAAGTATAGGGCCCCGGCTTATCAGCCGTTGCCTGAAGACTTCCATCCAAAGCATCGTAGGCGACTGCTATCCCCAACTCGACAGCGGTGAGGTTCCCTGAAGCATTTAGCACCAAGTCAGCAGGAGCAGTGACCACGGGAGGGTTATTATCTCGGGTATCGTCTTCATCCGCATTATCTCCAATCCCGTCACCATCCGAGTCTGCCCACTCCTCAGGGTCATATGGGAAGGCATCCGCGTTATCACCTACCGAGTCTTTATCCGAATCCTCTGACTCAGCCGGGTCTTCAGGGAAGGCATCATCCTCATTGATTACACCATCGTTGTCAGTGTCATCGAGGAAAGGATCGACAGTCAGTCCCGAGCCGGATTGGCAGTCGACATCACAACCAGCATTCCAGGCATCAGGCAGCCCATCTGCATCACCATCCAGCGATGCAGCAGGGTCGTCAGGGAAACTATCCTGAGCATCAAAAATTCCATCCCCATCACTGTCAGGGTCACCTTTGAATCGTGCAACAAGGAAGTGGTCCGGGCCTTCAGAAGAGCCAGCGATCACATAACCACCCATTTTGTCCTGTATTAGCGCCTTTCCAAACTCATTAAGACCGGTATCAAGGAGGGCTACTCCGTCACCACCGCCAAAGCTGGAATCCGGGATACCGTCAGCCTCGTAACGGAGCAATACAACATCGTTGTCGGCACCATTGGCAGCATAACCAGTAACCAGGAGCCGCCCACCTGTGTCTTCGATAACAGATTGACCATAACTCTGCGAATAACCACTAACTTCCGAAATCTGGATACCATCACTACCACCAAATGTTGAATCAAGTACCCCACTGCTGTCGTAGCGGACCAAGGCAAGCGCATCATTCTCCGCCTGGGTCGAATAGTATCCAGTTGCCACTAATCGGCCTGCACTGTCCTCGATAACAGCACTTGTGGTGTGCTTTGACCCGATTATCGGAGTGGTCACAATCCCGTCACCATCACCAAAAGAAGAGTCAAGCTCGCCAGAGCTCAAATATCGAGCCAATACCAGAAAATTACTATCACCACTATTGGTGGTCCCTGCGACCACCAATCTGCCGTTACCATCTATGATCACGCTGTAGGCTTTATCATCTCCTGCTGCAATATCTGTGGTTACGAAACCGTCACCACCACCAAAAGATGTGTCGAGCACACCCAAGCTGTCATACCGCACCACAGCAAGGTCATCATTGCTACCGTTATCGCTATAACCAACCGCAATCAAGCCGCCATCAACATCCTCCACCAATGAATATAGTTGATCATTACCTGAACTGAGTGACGTAGTAACAATGCCATTGGCACCAAAGGTGGTGTCCCGATCACCCTTGCTGTCGAAACGGACCAGAGCAAAGTCATAATAGAACCCGTTCTTGGTCGTTCCTGCCACAACCAGATTCCCAAGGCTGTCCTCGATGACTGCATGCGCCTGATCATCCTCAGCGCCAATACCGGTGGTGATAATTCCAGTGCCATTGCCAAAGGAAGAATCCAGCCCCCCGAGATTGGTATAGCGAGCAATCGCAAAATCGTGAATATAACCAAAAGAGTTGTTCGTAGCGGTCGAACCCACAACAACCAGATTGCCGTCCCCATCCTGGATTAATGAGGATGCATTGTCGTAAGAACTACCCAAGGATGTTGTTGCGATACCGTTCCCATCACCAAAAGAGGTATCCAGCCCCCCAGAGCTGTTGTAACGAATAAGTACAAAATCATCGTATCCTCCGGTATCTGCATAACCAGCAACAATCAGTGAGCCACTATTGTCCTCTGAAATAGCCCTGGCGGTGTTGTAACCAGAGCCCACCGGAGTGATGACCACGCCATCACTCCCAAAAGAAGCATCAAGCAGACCAGACGTCTCATAGCGCGCGACCACAATCGCATAGGAACTTCCGTATACAGAGGATCCGACGGTGGCAGCCCCGGCCATCACCAACTTTCCTGTACTGTCTTCAAGAACTGACAAGGCGGCATCCGCAAGTGCGGGGGTAGACACGATGCCATCTCCACCTCCGAACGAGAGGTCTATCGCGCCAGAGCTCTGATACCTGACAAGCTTCCAGCTGGCACTCCCGCCACCAGTGCTTCTGCCTGCCACCACCAAATTCCCGCTGCTATCTTCCACCACCGAATAGGACTGATCGTAATTGGTACCTAGATCCGTCGTGACAACACCATCCCCACCACCAAATGTGGTGTCCAGGGCCCCGGTGCTGTCATAACGCATCAGCAAGAAGTCGTAAGTCCCTCCCACACCCGCGAAGCCCGCAATGACCAGATTGCCACTACTGTCTTCAATCACCGCATTGGCAGCGTCTCTCGCGCTGCTTACTGTTGTGGTGACAATCCCATCCCCACCGCCAAATCCATTATCCAGAAGACCATTGCTGTCATAGCGAACCAGCGCGACATCATAATCGTTACCATTGAAGCTCGTTCCCGCCACAACCAGATTGCCACTGCTATCTTCGATTAGGGAAAACGCTTGATCACCGGCGCTGCCTACCGCGGTAACCACAATGCCGTCCCCGCCTCCAAAACTGGGGTCAAGCTTTCCATCACTGGTGTAACGCACCAAAGCAAAATCATCATCAGCACCGTTAGAGCTGTAGCCGGCGACGACCAGTTTTCCCTGGGCATCTAGAATGACTGAATAGGCCTGATCATGACCGCTTCCTACTGCAGTTGTGACAATGCCATCCCCACCGCCAAAGCTGGTGTCGAGATGACCAGATTCATCGTAACGAACCAGTGCAAAGTCAGTATTTCTTCCGTTACTCGTGTAGCCGGCAACAACATATCCACCGTCAGGTAGGTGCACAGCTGAAAATGCCACGTCATCACCATCCAGCGCATCACCAACGGACGTCAGATCAACGCCATCTTGCGCGAACGTGATATCAAGATCGCCTGCTGCTGCAAAACCTGAGGATGGGATCACTGACAGAAACATGCACACTGCCATGGACAAAAATTGCCAGATATGGACTTCAGCTCCGCACGCATCCCTTGCACTTCTCATTCCTATCCACCTAACGATTTATACTAGTAATTTCATAGCATCTTACACACAGCAGGAGAGAGAAGCAGTACCGCCAATTTCCATTTTCAAAGCAAAAAAAAAACGGGTACCCAAGGCGGGTACCCGTCAAAAGACACCACTAAGGGGTTAGCGGTGTGCGCTACAACACTGTTTGGATCAGTCGCTTTTCTTGCGCGACTTCTTCACCGGGGGCGCTTTCTGCTCTGCGCTATCCAGGGCCTGAGTCAGCTCCTGCACCCGTTTTTCAAGCTCTTCGACTTCACGCTTGTTCGGCAAGCCCAGACGGGACAACGCCTTGTTCAAACGGTCATCAAAAGCCCGCTCCATTTTCTCCATGGTCTCGCCGGTATGGTGGCGAACCCGTTCCTTGATCTCTTCAACCCGGGACTCTGTCTTGTCCTTGGTCTGCTTTTCCACCTCACGCCCTGCCTCTACAAGGGCGTCGAAAAAGCCGCTTCCCTCTTCTTCAGCGCGAGCGAAAGCGCCCAGACCGGCCAGCCAGATCTGGTGGGTATACTTGCGAATATCTCTGGAAGCACCTGTTAGTGCTTTCAGCGGGCTAACGCGCCCATCTTTATCGTTCTGATTTTCATCGGACATGGTCCAAACTCCCGAAGGCAATTCCACGAGCGAATGCAGCGGGAACAACACACAACATCATCAACGCGTGGAGTGAATTATAGGAAAGGGTAGAAACTGACGGTCAAAGACTTGTCGAACAATCCGTCACATTTTGTTTATGCGATCAATTTCTCATCTGTTTAGCGATCCTGGTCATCTTCAGGGTCATCCAGCGAGGAGCGTCGCGCCCCTCCGATGAGCCCCATCCCCCTCGCCAGATCCCTGGCGCGATCGCGGATTACTTCCCGGGAACGACCAGTGAGCAGATCCACAAAGCGCTTTCGCAGATTCTCCTCAAGGCGCTGAGCCCCTTGCTCCAGCCGGACATCAATCTTGCGTTCCACACGCGGTCCAACCACATAGTGACCAAGGATAGCGACAAGAATGAGGGTAAACAGAGACGATGCACCTGCCGCCGCAAACAACAGCCACCCCAGGGTGGCAATGTCGATCTGCAGCGTTTCCATCAGGCTGCGCCAAACATGAAGATCAGCTGGAAGACACCTGCCATGGCACCGAGGAAGCCACCGACGACAATCAGTATCCACTCGTCTTCCTGGAACGCAGGGCGTAACAGGTCCTGAAACTCTTCGGAACTCAGTGCCTGCATCCTGTCAGACATGATCTTCTCTACCAGAACTCCCCGCTCACGGTTGAAGCCCTGATCTTCAAAAGGCTCGACAGCCAGATCCACAGCCTTCTCTTCTACTGCTTTCTTGAGATCGGCATAGCCTTCCGGGCCAACGGTAAGCTGAGCTGCGGTTCGCACCACACCGCCATTGAGCAATGGTTTCAGGTGACGCTTGATCAGCGCCTTGGTGCGATCGCCACGGGGCCCGTTCACCACCTGGTACATGATATTGCGCAGGGTGATTACTTCTTCCGTGGACAAGCGGGCAAACGTCTCAGCAACATCTTTCTGACGCTTCAGGAACAAACCCTGGACACGAAAAGGGCCCACCTTTACAGGATTAAGCGGACGAAAAATCAGATTCAGCGCCAACCAGTTGGTTGCCACACCGACAATGAAGCCGAAAAACGGAAGCACCCAGTTTTCGGGCATCAGGATGAAGACCGGAACCTGGATCAGGCCAAACAGGAAACCAAAGTAGAGACCGGAGTTGGTCACAAAGCGAAATTCCGGATCACCCACTTCGCGGAACATTTGCACCATCAACTGCTTGTCTTCCGACATTTGCGTGATGACCATGTGCTTCATGTCCACCAGGCTGTCCAGATTGCGGCTGATATCGTCCACCACACTATCCATGACTGACGGAATAGCGCGACGAGCGCGACTGTACACGCGCTTGCGCACCAGCAGAGGGAGGTTTTCCCACAGCACAGCGTTACGCTCAGTCATCACTTCATCAGTGTATTCTTCAACGCGGGACTGAATATTCTTGGTCAAAAAAGCCGCAATTTTCTCCGGCTCCATCTCCCTGAAAAATTCATCCAGGCTCCCCAGCTTCGAGAGCGCCTTGTCGACCACGATCCCCGCCATCTTCTCAACTTTGGAGGGAATGATGCCCTGCCAGCCGAAGAAGGGGCGTACCCCCATAAACTCCAGGGGATAAAAAGTCATCTGCACCGCCATCCAATTGGTGGTCCAGCCAACAGCACCAGCAATAAAAGGAATACTGACGTACTTCCAGAAGTCAGGGTACGCAAGCAATGATTCCAGCATTAAAAACTACTCCCCTCCAAGGGCTGCCGCACAGTAACAGGCGCAACAGAATGTAAACAGATTGCGTGTTCACCCATCCAGGTCAAATAAGCCAATGTTGTCTTCTTATAAAAATGCATAGTATAGGGAGCCGGGTTTCCAAATATAAGCAAGATAACGTAATTTTTGGCAACCAAAAGCCGACCTAACTAAACAATCCGGCCGTATTTAGCACAGGAACTGTCATTACCCATGCCTCAAACCGGTAGCTTTCCACAATTGATTGTGCTTGGTGGACTTGAAAGTGCACTCAATCAGGCGCTCACTGCCACGCCCTCAGGACGGCAGCATCTTGCGGATTTGCACGGTACCGTTGTGCGGATTCGCGCGGAGCGCCCCTTGTGGGTGCTGTATGTGCTGATCTACGAAGATGGCATCGAGCTACTGCCGGAATATGAAGGCAACGTGGATGTCCGTATCCGCGGTCCGCTTGGTGGCATGCTGCATTGGCTGTTTTCCAGCAGCGCGCTGGAAGATCAGGAAGAGCTTCGCGTTACCGGCCACGAAGAACAGATTCGTCAGCTTACCGCCCTGATCGAACAATTCAGTCTTTGGCCCCTGATCCGTAACTGGCTGGACGACCATGTTCGACTCAAGGAGTTGCTGACGATCCTGCGTCGCGAAGACCCTGTCTGGCTGGAAAAACTGGCCACCCTGCCGGAACAGATGGGTCAGCTGGCGGAACAGGTAGCCCACCAGCAACTGCTGCAGGAAGACATTCTCGACGAGTTGAAACAGCTTCGAAGTGAGCTGCGCCGCAACCGCAAACTGGATCTCTTCTTCTCGCTCACAGGCACCCTTCTGGTGCTGCTATCCGTACTCAAGGCTGCCAATCTCTGGAATGTGACCTGGCACGCCCTGCAACAGGATATCCTGTCACTGGCCATGCTCAGCCTCGGCATTGCCTGCCTGGTCGCCAGGCTGCTTCCGGCAAGAAACTAGACCGCGAGGCTGCTCACCTTCAGGTATTCGGCATCACAGCCCTTACCGATTACTCCTTGCGGTCCTTGCGTGGCCCGCCAAAAATCTGCCCCAGGCGCTCACTCACCAGCTCCGCCCCGGAGCGCGCAAGACTGCGACTGGCACCTTCCAGCACTTCACGGGACGGGAGGTTGCGCACCCCCTCCACCAGTCCGCGGCGAACGCCTTCTTCAACACGCTCGGAAATGACTTGCGCCGCAGACTCCACCTGTTCGTCCAACTCGCGCTGAAGAGTGTCCCGTAGGCGGGGCTGGAAGTAGAAGTGCCCCCAGGCTGCGACAACAATCAGCGTGAACAGGGAGCTCAACACTGCACTGGCGACAATCGCGTAGATATTCATGAAACCCCTCGTCTAAGACCGCACCTGTTACCGAGCAGCCTGAAAGCAGGCCATTCAGCGTTACAAACCCGGACATTGTTGTTAAATAAAGTATGCACCGACTTCCTGAGTCCAGGGAACCGACTAGAATAGAAGATGGCAGGACGCCACTATCACGCAGGGACAGCATCTTACCGTTCTGGATCCCATTGCCAATGACTGCCGTGACATCCAAAAGTCGTGCTGAAAGTCACAATCAGCTCGCCATCGAGCAGGCCCTCTCACTGTGTCTGCGCCACCAGCACCCGGTTACCCTGCTTGCACTGGATGTGGCCGAGTTCGAAAACTTGCGGGCCGATATTGGCGAAGCCCGCATGGAAAGCCTGGTGAGTGTGATGGCAGAACACTTACAGCAATTCAAACGGTGCGAAGACCTCCTCATCATTAACCCGGACAGTCACCGCATGCTGGTGATCTTGCCTGCGACCGATGTTCAGGGCGGGCACCAACTGGCTCGGCGTCTTCTTGCCCGCTTTGACGAAGATGTCATCCAACTGGATGAATTCCAGATCGAGGTGTCGCTCCGTATTGCTCTACATGGCTACGAAACACTCGAGGACGCTGATCCGTCCCCATTAATCAATGCCACTTTGGCCCTGCTGGACAATACGAATCCGGAGGAGTCTCTGGTGATGTCCGAAAGCGCCCGACAGGCCATGGCACGTCCCCACCCCCATTCAACAGACACCCTTGCCGCCGGCCTCCTGGCCAAGGTACGCCGCAAGGGCGATAGCGGCCTGCTGGATACACTCAAACCCGCCTTGTCTCGTTTACCGGAAAGCGAAAGGATGAAACTGGTGGATCATCTACTGGATCTGTCGACCCGGCTGGACTCAGGGCTTGCGCGCCACTAACACTGCGCGGCGTGGTGCAGGGTACCCTTCCCGTGTTAAAGACGGATCCTCAGGGTCAAGAAAATCAGGCAATGACTGGAAGCGCATCCAGTCGGTAGAGCGCTGTTCACCAACCGTCGTGGTGGATTCATCCACGCACCGGATATCGACAAAGCCGCATCGTTGAAGCCAGGTTTTGAGCATCGCGACGGATGGCAGGAAAAAGACGTTGCGCATGACCGCGTAGCGGTCTTCCGGCATCAATACCGTTTGTGCATCGCCCTCTACTACCAGCGTCTCCAGTACCAGTTCACCACCGCTGACCAATGCGCCCTTAAGCTCAAGAATATGATCCAGGGGCGAGCGGCGGTGATAGAGCACGCCCATCGACAACACCGTATCGAAGTTCTGCTGCTCTGCGGGCAGCTCTTCCATGCGTACCGGCAGGAACCACACAGGGGCGTCCGCAGCAAAACGCTTTACCGCCAGGTACTGGACCAGGAACAGGATAGTCGGATCAATACCCACTACCTGAGCGGCACCCGCCGCCGCCATGCGCCAGCAGTGATAACCGCTGCCACAGCCGACATCCAGCACTTTGCGGCCAGCCAGCGGGGAAAGGTGCGGCGCCACACGCTGCCACTTCCAATCCGAGCGCCACTCGGTGTCGACTTCCACACCAAAGAAATCAAACGGCCCCTTGCGCCAGGGGATCAGCCCTTCCAGAGCAGCCTTGACTGCCTCGATGTCGTGCTGCCCATGCAGCCCAATACGCAGGGCATTCGCGCCCAGGTCACAATCCACCGGCCCCTGAGGAAGCGCTGCCAGCGCCGCCATCCAGCGAGGCAAATCCCCATGGGGGCGATCAATCAACCGCTCACGCGCCAGGGCCAGCAGGGCTTGCCGAGGAGCATCGGCATAGGTGTCCGCCAGCGCCGCATCGCAATCCAGTAAATACTTTTCCAGCATCAACGTACCGCCAGCAACGACATGAAATTGAAACAGCGAAACCACACATGAATATGTCGGTACCCGGCTTTACGCAGGCGCGCCTCGTGAGCAGCCAGGGTTTCGGGAATCAGCACGTTTTCCAACGCCGTGCGCTTCTGACTGATTTCCAGATCCGAATAGCCATTATTGCGCTTGAAGGCATGATGCAGCTCCGTTTGCAGGGTGTTCTCGGCATCATCCTCAAACCGTATTTTCTCGGACAGGACAAGGATCCCTCCGGGCACCGTGGCTGCAGCCAGCCGCTCGATAAAGGCATCACGTCGCTCGGGCGCAATGAACTGCAAGGTAAAGTTGAGCACCGCCATCGAACAGGAATCAAAATCCATGTCGGCCACATCACCTTCTACCAATGTCACCCGCTCACTGAGACCTGCGTGAGCCAGAAGGGTATCGGCCTGACGAATCATGGCCGGCGAGTTATCGACCGCAACAACCCGGTTCCCCTGCTCTTGCGTCAGTGCCGTCATGGCCGTAGTGGCGGCCCCCAGAGAACAGCCAAGATCATACAAACAGGTATCCGGCTGAGCATAGCGAGCCGCCAGCACCCCGATCATGTCGATGATGGTGGGGTAACCAGGCACGGAGCGCCGGATCATGTCAGGAAAGACACGAACCACCGTCTCGTCAAAGGAGAAGCGCCCCACCTGTTGATGGGCAGTGGCGTAAATTTTGTCCTGATGATCAGACATGACTATCCCGGTTGGCCATATGCGGCGTGATTATAGCGATGGCAGCGACCGGGATGTAGGGATCAGGCTGAGAAAGTGCCGGAATAGGTGCAGCAGAGCAGCACCAGCCCTTCAGGCCAGAGCCTGAAAGGCTTTAGCAGAGGGGGCTGGCTTACTTGAGACTCAACATCAGGTTCGGGTTGAACTCTTCATCAGCCAGATCTGACAGATAGGACTCTACAAATTCCTGGGTTTCTGAATCAGCCGCCGCAGCCAGTGCCTTCATTGCGTCAGACAGTAGCCAGGTCTTGCCGTTGAGCTCCACTTGTGACGAGGACAGGTTAAGACCCATATCAATCACAGCGTACTCCAGGTTCTCCGCCTGGCGAGACAGCACCATACGTGAGAGCACGGTCTGGCCTTGCCCACATTCCAGAGACAACAACTCTTCGCCCCGGGAAAGTGCCAACTGGTCACGCTCGATCAAGTCATCCACCAGCACACCAAAGGCGCTGTCTTCAGCCGCCGCCAGACACAATTTTTCCGCCACAGTCTGGTCGACCTGAGCCTGTGATATCGAAGCACAAGCCAGCAAAATAGTACCTGCAAGAATCCGCATACCCTTTCCCTCTGCCTCTGATTAGCCAACGTATCGGTACGGGAGGCAATTATACGAACAAATAATTACCTAGCGTAACCACTCTGATGCAAAAACATTGAACTTTTATGACATATCGCAATGCGAAATTCGGGCCAAATTCATATCTTTGCCATACAACAAGCTTAGCGTTAGCTGAAAAATCAGAGACTTGCCGACGAACAGGCTGAAAATGTCATGAAATATCAAAGGCCGGCATGTAATTTGCTGCTGGTGACTCACCGCAAACAGACTTGCCAGAAATGATCACACCTCCAGCAGGGAGGCTGGATATAGAGGAAGCGTCTCACCATGGCTGTAATCTCCACCCAGACCCAACGACTTACCCGTCTGCCCGGCACACGTACCGCGGCATTCAGTCCGCTGACCCTGACGGCAGCCACCCTAACCCTCACTGGTCTGCTGATTGCCACACTTGAAATTCGCTGGTCTCTTCAGCTGATTAGCCTGACCTGCGTCTATTCTGGTGCATTGTTGGCCACATTGGGGCTTCTGATTCATCTGCTGCGAAGGAATCTAGCCTGGGCCGCCGATGGCAGTCTGCTACTGGGGCTGGGAGCACTGCTCTTCAGCAGCCCACTGCTACCGGCTGCAGCGCAGGATTATCTCGAATACCTGATGCCCTAGGCCCGGATGCCCAGGTAATCGGACAGCACCCTGGACATGGCAGCGAGGGAGAGGGGTTTGATGATCTGCCCATCCATCCCGGCGCGTCGAATCGCACTGGCTTGCTCATCAACGGCATGCGCACTCAAAGCGAGAATCAGACTCGGCGCCCTTCCTTGCTGATCTTCAAGATCTCGCATGGCCGCAGCACTGGCAAAGCCGTTCATGACTGGCATATCCAGGTCCATGAGCACCAGATCAAAAGGGTTCTCGCTGTCACGGAAAGCTTCAAGCGCCTGCTGACCATTGGTCGTCATCACCACCTGCTCCACCCCCAGCTTCTCCAGATACCCACGTGTCACCAGCTGGTTAATAGGGTTATCCTCCGCGACCAGCACATTAAGCTGGTCGATGGACGCCACCAGCTCCTGGCGAACCGGCACGCCCCCCACAGGAATACCGCCGGTGAACAGATGCAACAACTCGTGCACCGTCAATACAGAACGACGCAGCAAGCGAACTTCCGGAGGCAACCATCCGGGGATATCACAGCGCATCCCCAACAACAGGATGATGGAGGTGTCGGGACTGTGCTCGTTGAGCCAGGCAAGCATCTCATCCAGCTCGGGCCGGGGTGGCAAACCGTTAATCAGCAGGTGGTGACCATGGTCATCAGGTACCCGGTTCAGCTGCTCCAGCTCACGCAGGCAGTGCACCCGCCGGAAACGGGAGTCTCGCCCCAACCAATCAGCCAGGTTCCCCTGAACATCCCACAGAAGTGACAGAGGCGCGGTGATTTCCGCCATCGGGAACGCCGGCTCATCCACCGGCAACTGAATACTGAAGCTGAACCTGGCCCCTTTTCCGGGAGAGCTATCCACATGGATATCGCCTCCCATTAACCCTACCAGCTCATGACTGATAGAAAGTCCCAGGCCAGTTCCGCCGTAATTGCGCGAGGTATCCGGCGATGCCTGGGAGAAACGCTGGAATAAACGGGCCTGTTCCTCCTGGCTCAAACCGATCCCGGTATCGGTCACGGCAAAGGTAAGCAGAGGATCCTCTCCGTGGGCGTAACGGCAATTCAGCGACAGCACCACCCTGCCCCCACGAGTGAACTTGACCGCATTACCGAGCAAGTTAATCAGCACCTGACGCAGCCTCACCTGATCACCCACCACCGAGGAAGGCGTATCGGAGTCCACATCCAGCAGTACCAGCACGCCATTGTCACTGGCAGACAACTGGAACATCTGAGTGCACTCCACCAGTAACTCCGGGAGTTCAAAGGATTCGTTGACCAGCTCCAGCTTGCCGGCCTCGATCTTGGCGAAATCCAGCACATCATTGATCAGCGCACTGAGGGTACGCCCGGCGCTGTCGATCAGGGTGATGTACTCGCGCTGCCGGGGGGACGGATCCGTCTCCCGCAGCAATTCCGCCAGGCCAATCACACCATTCAGAGGGGTACGAATTTCATGGCTCATTCGAGCCAGAAACAAATCCTTGGCCTGGCTTTCCGCCCGGGCACTAATGGCACGGGAGTTACTTCGGTAAACCATCATACCGAGCCCCAACACCATCAGATAAAGCGTCACCACGCCGACAATCAGCAGGATGCTTTCGTTAATACGGTCCTGACGAGACGCCACCAGCAGGTTAGTGGACAGCTCTACCAGCATGTCCGACAAGCCATCCAGCGACTGAATCGCATGGCGGCTGCGATCATAGGCCTGCTCCCAGTCAAGCGTCACCTGAGGAGCAAGAATCAGCTCGCTCTCGCTCCACTCCAGAAAGCTCTCCAGCTCCTGGCGGACCAGACGCCATTGCTGCTGCAACTGCACTGCACCGGTACGTGCCGCCAGCGCCTTGATCTCTCCATCAATGATGGTCAGCTCGCGATTCAATTCCTGCCAGGCGCTTTCCATACGGCGGGCATCATTATCGCCCAAGTAACCGCCACGCAGGCTCACATACAAGGCTAGCGCCCTGATCAAGCCAATATTCTCTTCGCATTTTCGGAACGAGGTCAGCGGCAGGGACAGCACCTCATTCGGCTGCAGCCCCGGGCCGATGGACATATCGGAAATATAGAGAATCGTCGACAGGGTATTGGCCACTCTGTCGGCAACCTGATTGACGTTATCGTAGGGGCCAGACACATCCTCGATGGGAATGCCTGTTTTCACGGTCAGCCCTGCCCAGCTCTCACTGATCAGGCCCGACTGGTCGTTCAGGGCGGGTAAATTACGGTCTCGTATGGATTCCAGAAAAGCATGCAGACGACTGGCCGTGCGGGCGCGGCTCAGCTCGTAGCGGGAAACGATCTCCGGATCCTGGGTGTGAATGGCCACCGGCGCGAAATCACGCATGTCCTGCAAGGGCCGCATGGCGGCCAGGCCACTCTCGAACAGCGCCAAATCCTTGCGCATGGCGGCATTGGCATCCAGTATCTGGATTCGGTGCTGGATGATCAGCAGCATGGCGATCAAAAACGGGACCGTCACAATGGCAAACAACATTGCCATGGCCGTCCCCGTATGCAATCCATTATGTGATGGTCTTTCCATCGGCCAGTCCCGAAAACGGCTATGCTCTTATCATGCCACTGGTTATTCGTCGCAACATCACAACACTGCGTTCCCAATGACAACAATACCTTGCACCAGACAGCAGCTTAAAACTGTAAAAGTTTGCTATTTATTGCTTATTACAGCCAGTTTGACGCTTTCAGGCTGCGAAAGTGCCCGACAAAAAGACGAGAATGGCGGTAATACGATCAATGCCCACAAGTTACCAGCCCTCGAGGCAGACCGCGCCAATGTCAAGGCCGTACCCTATTCCTTGCCCGCTACCCGCACGGATCTGTCACGCTTCCACATGCCGCCAACCCTGGCCGGGCTCAAACTCGATGGCGAAATCAGCTCTGACAACGCGCGGACCTTCCGCTACGTGAGCGAGTCTCGCCGGGAAAGCTTGCAGGTCATCCTCAGCAACCTGCCTGCAGGCTGGGATACCATGGACCCTAAGCGTGCCGTTGCCAGCTATTACGGCGAAGCCCGTCAGAGACGTGTACAAAAAGCGCTGAGCAACCCGGCCAACGCCCTGTCCATCCTCAGCGAGAACCTGATGGATCTGGAAGGCGAGCCTGCAGCCCAGGCCCAGATGCGTTGGATCGAACCCAATCACCCGATCCAGAACCAGTCTGTACTCATTACCCTGATAGATGGCAGCTTTATCCGTATCAGTAACGCCAGCTACCAACAGAATACTCGCTGGCTTCTGCAACAGGCCAAGCGCAGCCTGGCCGAAATCAAGGCGGCACAGGAATAACAGCAAGCGATAACACGAAGTGATGCCGGTGCCACACGAGCCACGCTCGCTCTGTGTTGTACCCACATGGCGAAAAACAGCCCCCGGGCCGGTCCAAGTTTGTAGCTCGCAGCCAACGCCCATGGCCTGTATATTCCGTCTTTACCCGAACGTAGCGATTGCTCTTTCGTCGCAGCCCAGGCGTTCCATACCCGACAACCCCCGGAACCGCGTTGCTGCTTGAGACTTGAAGCCTGCCCCTCACGACTCGCAACTCGACGCTGGTAGCTATTAATCACCATGACACTCCCCACCTTTTCCCCCATCCGACCCGCCAATATCGAGTGGCAGGACAACACCCCCGTCGCCTCAGACTACGATGATCCGTATTTCTCGCGACAGGATGGCATGGCGGAAAGTCAGTATGTGTTTCTGGATGGCAATCAGCTCACAGAACGCTTCCAGGCCATGGGACCTGATCAATATTTTGTTATCGGGGAAACCGGTTTTGGTACCGGCCTTAACTGTCTGCTGGCAGCACAGCGTTTTCTCCAGCAGGCACCGCAGAGCGCCCGCCTGCATCTGGTATCGGTGGAAAAGCATCCGCTGCGCCGAGACGATTTGCAGAACGCGCTCTCCCACTGGCCGGCGCTTGTAGCGCTCGCAGAGACGTTACTGAATGAGTACCCGGCTCCGACGCCAGGCCTTCATCGCCTCCAGCTGCACCCTCGCATCAGTCTGACGCTACTTTATGGTGACGCCGAGCAGCTTTGGCCGCTATTCAATCACCCCGTTGATGCCTGGTTTCTCGATGGTTTTGCCCCTGCCTGCAATCCAGACATGTGGCAGCCAGCCCTGTTCGGACAGCTGGCGCGTCTCAGTCACCCTGGCACTACTCTGGCCACCTTCACCGCTGCAGGCTTTGTGCGCCGAGGGCTGCAAGAGGCAGGCTTCAAGATAGAGAAGCGCAAAGGCTTCGGTCACAAGCGGCATATGCTGACCGGCACCCGGTCTAGCGCCAGCCCGGCAAGACAACAAGCCTTGCCCACTGTAGTGGTCGTCGGCGCCGGGCTCGCAGGCGCCACCACCGCCAGAGCGCTGGCCGAACGTGGATGCAAGGTCATCGTGGCCGATCCGGCCGGGGTAGCCACACAGGCGTCAGGCAATCTTGCCGGCGTGGTATACAGCACTCCGAGCGCACACCTGACCCCACAAAATCGCTTTTACCAGCAAAGCTACGGTCACGCCCTGCGCTGGTTACAGCGCCACGGCTTTCCATCCAGCCCCCAACAGGGCCGCCTGAATGGTGTCATCCAGCATTTCGTGGATGACAAACAGAAGGACAAACTGATCCAGGCCATGGCAAGCGGCGCCTGGCCGGAGGAACTCCTGCGTCCTGCAGGTGAAGAGGCTGCCGAACTGGTGGGAGGGGGATACCTTCAGCCAGCGGCCTGGTGCCAGCACCTGCTCGACCACCCCGCTATCACCCTGATTCAACGTGAACTGGCGCAAATGCATGAGGGTGAACAGTCTCGCGCGGTATTCACCGATGGCAGCGTCATTGACGCGGATGCCATCGTGCTGTGCACAGCTGGCAGCACCGCCCAACTGCCGGGATTAAGCTGGCTACCGCTCAAACATATCCGTGGCCAGGTCAGTTACTGCCGCGCCACAGAAGCCTCCCGGCAATGGCAGCAGGCACGCTGCCATGGTGGCTACCTGACGCCTGCCGTCAATGACCGCCATTGCGTTGGCGCCACATTCAACCTGCACAACCCGGACCCTCGTCCCACGGACGAAGACGACGACGAAAACCTGGCACAACTGAAAACCTATCTGCCAGCGCGCTGGCAGGAACTGGGAGGTAGTGATATCGATATCGTCGAGCGGCGTGTTGCGTTCCGCTGTCAGAGCATCGATTTTCTGCCGCTCTGCGGCCCCATGCCCGTCGCCAGCGAAAATCCCCACCGACCTGCCCGTGGTCTGTATCTTAATCTGGCCCATGGCAGCCGAGGCATCACGGGTACCCCGCTCTGCGCGGACCTGATTGCCGACCTGATCTGCGGCTGTCCGCTGCCCGTAGACCAACAACTGGTTGACGCCCTCGCCCCGGATCGGTTTATTGTTCGCAAACGACGAAAACAACCCGAGTGGAAACCATGAATCTAGTCAGCTTGCCGATTACTGCCATTTACGCCGCGCTCAGCGCCTTCCTCGTCATCGCCCTGGCTGCCAACGTGGTGCGCTATCGCCTCAGCAAACATGTGTCACTGGGTGACGGTGGCCACAAGGACGTCACCCGTGCCATCCGTGCCCACGGCAACACCGTGGAGTATGTTCCACTGGCCTTGATCCTCATGGCCCTGCTGGAACTCAACGGTGCCAGCGACACGGCACTGCACATCTATGGCATCACCCTCGTCGCCGGCCGCGCCCTCTACGGCTATGGCATGCTGTTCCCCAAACCCAGCGCCAACCTGCCCCGCCAGATCGGTGTCGTGACCAGCTGGCTGGTGATCCTCGCGGCCGGAGTGCAGTTGTTGGTGATCTAGCTACAAGCTGCAAGCCTCAAGCTACAAGGCGCGAGCCGAGTTTTGATTTTCTGATACTCAGTGCCCGCGCCAAAGCGAAGCGCGGGTACGAACTATGAAGTAACCCCAAACTCCCACCGCGTTGTAGCTTGCAGCTTGAAGCTTACTACTGGAAGCTCGATCGCCTGTTCCGCGCCTCGCAGCTCAAAACTGTTTTTTCGCTATTAACTATTCACTGTTCACTATTAACTGGTCTTTATGCCTCTCATCGTTCCCTGGAAAGACATCCCCGCCGATACCCTCGACAACCTCATCGAGGAATTCGTTACCCGTGACGGCACCGACTACGGCGACACCGAAATTGCCACCACCACGAAGGTGGAGCAGGTTCGCTCCCAGCTAAAGAAAGGCGATGCCTTTGTCGTGTTTGATGAGGTGACGGAAAGCGTGTCGGTGATGGGGAAAGAGCAGGCGGGGGAGGCAATTAATAGTTAATAATGAATAATTAATAGCTGCGCGAGCAGCGATTTCCGTCATCTTAAAGCAATGAGGCCGCGCTCAGACACTGGGCGCGGCCTCATGCGCTTCAAAACGTTAAAAGCCGTCTCGCGACGTTATTAATTATTCATTATTAACTATTAATTACCTACGAAATCGCTCCTTCCCGAGCCCACTCACATCTGACGCGCAGTGGCATGTCGGAAGGCTCATGGTAGACCTCTGCGCTATCCCAGACGAAGGTATGAAAACCAGAGAGCTCGGTTTCCAGGTGCACCACCGCATTCACCCAATACATGTTCTTGAGCAGGGATTCGAACTTGGCAACCCAATGTTCCCACTCGTATTCCACAGCACGATAGGACATGCCGAAATGGATCACCTGGGTCTGGAAAGTGCCGCCCATGAGGTCGTCACCCGGAACGGAAAACATCTCCCGGCATAGAAACGGCCACTCATCTGCCTGAGGTAGCTGGCGGATGGCCCGGCGGTTATGGAAACAGCTGGCCTTGCGCTCCTGAAGTGACCCAAAAGGCAAATGCTTGATACAGCCGTAAACGATGGATTCGTTATCCAAAAAACACCCTACTGCAGGAGCTAGTTTCAGGTTGCAAGGTGCAACGCGATAAAGGTTTTGCCTAACCTAGCAAGTTTAGCGCCACGATTCACCGGTTTGTTTGGCAAAATCCTCTCACGCAATCTCCACCCCCCGCAAACATCCAGCCCTCTCCCTTGTAGGAGTCCATGCTTGCATGACGATCCGAGCGAAGCGAGGCGACCGAAGGGAGAGGTTCTGATCATGGCAAAGTCAGGGCCCCAGAAGCGAGTCACGAGTTTCGAGTTGCGAAAGGAAAAACAGTGCGAGTTAAAAGGGTTTTAGGGGTTCGAAACTCGCTTCTCGCGACTCCTGCACCTCCTTCTTCGCCGTGGTCTGATCGCCATGCAAGCATGGCGATCCGAGCATAGCTCGTAGCTAACCGCTAGCCCCTGCCGCATCCGCGCATCTGCTGCTGATACTGGTTGGCCATCTGCGCCGTGCGCTGAGCCGCGCCTTTCATCCACTGGTTATTCTTCCAGGTGCCACGGGCATAGCCACCGTGACCGGCGTAGTAATTGAGATAGAGGTTGTACGTATCGTTACGGGGAACACCGTTCTTCTTGTAGCTCTGGTAGTGATACCAGCCCACAAATTGCACCGCATCCTTGAAATCATCACGATCCGCGCCGCGTCGGCCAGTCGCTTTTTTATACCCATCCCAGGTGGAATCCAGCGCTTGAGGGTAACCATAGGCGGATGACGGGCGCTTCCAGGGAATAAATCCAAGCAACTTGGTACGCGGTGGCTTGGCCTTGGCGTTGAAGCCGGATTCCTTGTAGATGGTCGCCATCAGCACCGGGACCGGCACACCATATTCCTTTTCCGTGTTCTTGGCGTACTTGTACCAGTTGTTGAACCAGCCGCCCCGCTGATCAAACACCGAACAGACATTGTCGGTGTTGGTGGGCGTACTGGCACAGCCGCTCAGTATCCCTGCCATCAGCAAGAGGACCAGCCTGATTTTCATAATGCTCCCGGATCGATACCGTGCTCGTTAAATAACGACAGTAGCGCGGCCTCGTCACAGACCTCAACCCCCAGCGCTTCCGCTTTGGCCAGTTTCGAACCTGCTGAGGCTCCCGCAGCGACCATGGAGGTGTTCTTTGATACCGAGCCGGCCACCTTCGCACCCAACTGCTGCAGGCCCTTTTTGGCCTGATCACGGGTGAATTGCTCCAGCGTGCCGGTCAGCACCCAGGTCTGTCCTTCCAGAGGCTTGCTCTCCGCCTGCTCCGGTGCCCGAGCCTGAAGCTCAGCGGCCATGGCTTCTGCCTGTTCCAACCGAGCCTGCCAGTTATCCTCAGCCAGCGCCTTGCGAAGCTGCAGCATCACTCCGGACCGCACCCCTTTCGGCTCAGCACCGGCACCTTCTGCGGCACCAGCAACCAGCTCCGCTACGGTCTTGTAATGGCTGGCCAGCGTCTCCAGGGACTTGTCGCCAATCCCCTCCAGATTCATGCCCAGTCGCTTGGCGGACTTCAGCATATGCGCCAGCGTCAGGGTACTGACGAAGCCTGCAGACGGCTGGCCATCCGACTGGGGCGACACGCGTTCCGCCAGCAGGCCAT
Organism: Alcanivorax sediminis; assembly: GCF_009601165.1. Taxonomy (NCBI): domain Bacteria; kingdom Pseudomonadati; phylum Pseudomonadota; class Gammaproteobacteria; order Oceanospirillales; family Alcanivoracaceae; genus Alcanivorax; species Alcanivorax sediminis. The sequence goes on from NZ_WIRE01000001.1 coordinate 3,039,929, forward strand.
CAATCACCGCCTCGTTATCCGCCTCGGCAAAGAAGGCACCGATAGCCTTGGCCACTTCCATGCCCACATCTGGCACTGCCAGCAACAGGATCGGAGGCGCACGACGAATGGTGTCCAGATCCCCGAAACAGTCCGCCAGATTCTTGGCTGTTTCCTCTCCGATCTGCAGGATACCGAGGGCGAACAGGAAACGGCCAAGGCTCACTTTTTTTGAGTCTTCCAGCGCCGCAATCAGGTTATCCGCCGATTTCTCGCCCATCCGCTCCAGGCCAGCCACCTGTTCGGCTTTCAGGCGGTACAGGTCAGCGATGGTGGCAATCAGCTCCTGGTCCACCAAAGCATCCACCAGCTTGTCACCGAGACCATCAATATCCATGGCCCGACGGGACGCAAAGTGCTTGATCGCTTCTCGTTGCTGGGCACCACAGATCAGGCCGCCGGTACACCGCGCCACCACCTCGCCGTCGCCGCGCAATATATCGCTGCCACACACCGGGCAATTGGCCGGCAGGGAAATGGTCTCGGCATCCGCAGGGCGACGCTCCGGGATGGTTCGCACTACCTTGGGAATCACATCCCCGGCGCGGTACACCACCACAGTATCGCCGACGCGGATGTCCAGACGCTGGATCTCATCAATGTTGTGCAGGGTTGCGTTGCTGACCGTCACCCCGCCCACGGAGACCGGCTCCAGCCGCGCCACCGGGGTCAGCGCACCGGTACGACCCACCTGCCAGTCCACCCCGTTGAGGACAGTGAGTTCTTCCTGGGCCGGGAACTTGTGAGCCGTAGCCCAGCGTGGCGCACGGCTGACAAAGCCGAGATCACGCTGCCAGTCGAAGCTGTCTACCTTGTAGACCACTCCGTCAATGTCATAGTCCAGCTTGTCTCGCTTGTCGAGGATGCCGTGGTAGAAGACCAACAACTCATCCACGCCGCTGCAGACACGCACCTCCGGGTTCACCCGCAGGCCCCACTGACGCAGCATTTCCAACATGCCAGAGTGCGTCTCCGGTTCTTCAACGCCTTCCAGCTGTGCCATGGAATAGGCATAAAACTCTAATGGGCGCTCAGCTGTAATCCGGGAATCCAGCTGACGCAGGCTGCCTGCCGCGGCATTGCGCGGGTTGGCGAATACCTTCTGTCCCGCCGCTTCCTGGCGCTCATTCAGCTTGGCAAACCCGGCATGGGGCATGACCACTTCGCCACGCACTTCAAGACGGGCAGGAATCGTGTCACCACGCAACATCAGCGGAACCGAGCGGATAGTGCGCGCATTGGTGGTGATATTCTCGCCGGTCTGCCCATCGCCACGGGTGGCGGCACGCACCAGCTCACCGTTTTCATACAGCAGGGAAATCGCCAGCCCATCCAGCTTCGGCTCCGCCACATAGGCGATATCGCCCGCCACATCCAGACGCTCATGAATACGCTTGTCAAAGGCACGCAGCTCGTCATCCTCGAACACATTGTCGAGGCTGAGCATGGGTACTTCATGCTGCACCTGATCAAACGCATCCAGTGGCACATCCCCCACCCGCTGCGTCGGCGAATCCGCCGTCACCAGCTCGGGGTTCGCTTCCTCCAATGCCTTCAGCTCCCGATAAAGGCGGTCATACTCCGCATCAGGAACCGCAGGATCATCAAGCACATAGTAGCGGTAGGACCAGTCATTGAGCTGGTCGCGAAGGGATTGGGCTTTCTGGGAGAGGTCGTTGTTATTGGTCACGTTTGGGGGCGGTGAACAGTTAATAGTGAATAGTTAACAGCGAAAGACAAAGGCCGATCTAAGGCATTTGCGAGGTACGAGTTTCGAGTTGCGAAAACCTTAAAACCAAAGCGGGCGTCGGCTTGGTTTTTTGCCTTTCGAAACTCGTTACTCGCACCTTGATCGCCATGCAAGCATGGGCTCCTACAAAAACATCGGCCCGCGCGTGGGTTTACGCGTGGTGCGTGCCGCGTGATGCATGCTGCGGCTTGTTACGCGCTCGGCACCCGCTGCCGGCGCTCGAATTCCTGAACCCGCTGGCGCAGGTGCTCCATCATCTGCGGGGTCAGCACGCTGTGCTGCTCATCTTTCAGTTCGCCATTCAGCTCGCTGGCAAGACGCTTGCAAATGGACAGCATCTTGTCGAGGGAACCAATGGCATCGCTTGGCCCCGGCAACTTCATGAAGAAGGTGACACCCGCAAAGGTCTTGTCTTCCATGGTATCCAGATCGAAGGTGCCGGGTTCCACAGCATTAGCCATGGAGAATTGCAGCTGGTCCTTGCCATCCACCTTCACATGACGGTGGAAAATGTTCATCTGGCCATAGCGAAGACCGGATTCCAGCAACATGCGCAGCAGCTCGCCACCGGCGAACGGCTCGCCACGTCGCGCGATCAGGTGTACCACAATCACTTCCAGCACCGGCTGAGGCTCACGGGGGCGCTCAGTCTGGCGAACGGCAGGTTGCTGTTCAACACGAGGAGCCGGCTCAGGCACGGGTTCAGGCTCTGGCACAGGCTCTGCTTCTACTCGAACCTGCGGCTCGGCTTCAGGCACGTCCTCGGGCTCGTCACCGGCAAACAGGCTCTGCTGCTCAACCGCACGGGCCTCGCTCACCGCTTCATCCGGCTCCATCATGGTGGGCGGCAATACATCCGGCTCGGCAGCCTCTGGCGCTTTCTGGTACACCGGTATGTCGCCACGTCGAACCACCCGGGCGGAACCGATCACTTCCGGGTTGTAGGCTTCCGGTTCCTCTTCGTCCGGGGCATCACGGAAGCGGGGATCGATACGCATGCGCAACCGCCCCTGTCTCTCGCGGAACATCCGCCGCAATCCATCTGCCAGAATCAGCAGAATCAGGATGACCAGAATGCCAATCAGTGTTTCCAGGTTCAGGCCCATTGCCTCTTCTTCCTTGCTTGCGCTGACAGGCCGCACAACGGCAGCCCCCCATTATTTCCGCTTTAAATCGTATTACATGGCTGCCATTTCGGCAGCCTCTTCCACATCCACGGCGACCAGACGGGACACGCCCGGCTCGTGCATGGTGACCCCCATCAGGGTAGCAGCCATCTCCATCGCAATCTTGTTATGTGTGATGTAGATGAACTGCACTTTTGCAGACATTTCCGATACCAGGTTACAGAAGCGCCCCACGTTGGCGTCATCCAGCGGTGCGTCCACCTCATCCAGCAGACAGAACGGCGCCGGATTGAGCTGGAAGATACTGAACACCAGCGACAGCGCCGTCAGCGCCTTTTCACCACCTGACAGCAAATGGATGGTGCTGTTTCGTTTACCCGGTGGCCGCGCCATGATCGCCACCCCGGTATCCAGCAGATCCTCCCCGGTCAGTTCCAGGTAAGCGTGCCCACCACCAAACACTTTCGGGAACAGTTCCTGCAAACCACGGTTGATGCGGTCGAAGTATTCCTTGAAGCGCGCGCGGGTTTCGCGGTCGATCTTGCGGATCGCGTTTTCCAGCGTTTTCAGGGCGTCTTCCAGATCCTCGTTCTGACTATCCAGATAGGTCTTGCGTTCCGACTGCTGCTCGTATTCATCGATGGCAGCCAGGTTGATCTGGCCAAGGCGGGAAATCCGCTGGCCGATCAGGTCCATTTCCTGACCCCACTCCTGCTCGTTGGCCTCCTCTGGGAGGTTATCCAGCACCGTCTTGAGATCGAAATTCTGCTCGGACAGTTGTTCTGCCACCGTCTGGCGACGGGTGCTCAGGTCCTGCCAGTGCATCCGCTTCTGATCCATGGTGCTGCGAATTTCCTGGGCCTGACGCTCAAACTGGCCACGCTGTCCTTCAAGATTACGCATCTCGTGGTCCACCGTTTCCAGTTCCCGGCGAGCCTCAATGAGCTTGTGCTCCGCTTCCAGACGCACTTCCAGTTTCTCTTCCAACTGCATTTGCAGCTCTGCACCGGGCTCGTCGCCTTCGCGGGTCTGCTCTTCCAGCAGCGCCTTGCGCTCAGCCATGGCCTGCACCTGGGCTTCCAGACGAGACAGGTTCTGGCGCAGTGAGTCCGCCTGGGTCTTTGCACCCTGCACTTCCATGGCGATCTGGTGTGAATGGTCACGATCGTGACGAGCCTTCTGGCGAGACTCATCCAGCCGCAGACGCAGCTCGTCACGGCGAGACAACAGCGCCTCACGCTGGCCGCTGTCAGCTTCCATGAGGTCCAGCGCTTCCGCCAGCACCGCACGGGCTTCTTTCATCTGTTCCTGTTCTTGCTCGAGCTGCTCCTGAGTCTCCTGCATTTCCCGACCCAGACGCTCACGGCGCATGGTGATCTGCTCAAGGCGCACCTGACGGGCACTGACCTGGGCATTGATCTCACCGAGATCCCGATTCAGTCGGGCCGCCTGACGTTGCACGTCCTCGCGCTCTTCCTCCAGCTCACCGATCTGCTCGCGGGTGCTTTCCAGTTGCTCCTTGAGCTCATCCACGGTGACCTGCAGGGTCTCAATCTCATCCACCAGGCCTTCGAGCTCACGGCGGCGCTCGAGAATACCGGCCTCCTGATCTTCTTCCTTGGCCACCTTCAGCCAGTCCGGCCCCAGCCAGATGCCGTCGCGGGTCACCACAGACTCATGAGCCGCCAGCTGGCCACGCAGGGTCAGTGCCGCATCCAGATTGTCTGCCACATAAACCCCTGCCAGCAGCCCCTCCGGCACCTGCCCTTCTACCTTGTCGCGCAACAATGTAGCGAGACTGCCCTCACCCTTTACGGAGGCAGGACCAATCAGCGCCAAACGCCCGTGATCCAGATCGCCCAGCCAGTCGCTGACCTGATCCAGGCCACTGATGGCGACGGCCTGCAGGGCATCGCCCAGCACCGCTTCCAGCGCCTTTTCCCAGCCTTCTGCCACCTGTACCTGATCAGCCAGACGGGGCTCATCATCCAGCTCATGACGATTCAGCCAGTCACTAACCGCGCCATCGTCTCCCATGGCCGCCTTCTGCAGGGCTTCCAGTGAAGTCCGGCGGCCCTTCAGGGCCTGCAGCTTCTCGCGGGCGTCTTCCAGCTGACGGCCACGATCGCCGTTCTCGCGGCGCATCTGGTTGATTTCTTCCTGCAGGGATTCGCTGCGCAGCTCGCTTTCCTCGCGCTGGGCCTGGAACTGCTCCACCTGCTCTTCCAGCTGACGCATTTCCTGGGCCAGCGGACCCGCATCCAACGATTCCTGCTCTTTCTTGAGACGCTCGATACGATCATTCAGTCGCTCCTGGGATTTCTCCAGGTGCTGGATACGGGATTGCTCTACTTCAGCCTGCCGGCGAGACTCACCGGACCGGCCGTTAAACTCTTCCCATTCCTGCTGCCACGCCTGCATGGTCTCTTCCGCCAGCGCCAGCGCCTCATTGGAGGCTTCCTGCTGTTCGCTGATCATCTCCAGTTCCGGCTCACGCTCGGCCAGAATCGCATCCAGCTCGGCCACCTTCTCGGTGTCCATCTTCAAATGCTCGTCAGATTCGCGGAAGCTGGCGTTGATCTGATCCAGCTCCTCGTAAAGCTGCTGCTTGCGCTCGCGCTGGTTCTGGATGTTCTGCTCCAGACGCGCCACCTCTGCCCCAAGGGCATAGAAATGCTGTTGCACCTCGTTGAAGCGCTCCTGCACCTCATGGTGCTTCTCGCGCAGGCGCTCCACCTCGGCATCCACATGGCGCTGCTCGGCCACCTTCGCTTCCATGGAGACATCCAGTTCGCCGATCACGTGATCCAGCTGCTTCACCTGGTTATCCAGCCCCTTCCAGCGCAGGGCCTTGAGCTGCGCCCCTTTCAGGCGCTCCTCTTCCTTCAGCTGCTTGTACTTTTCGGCGGCACTGGCCTGGCGGCTCAAACGCTCGAGCTGGCGGCCCAGTTCGTCACGAATATCGGTCAGTCGCTCCAGGTTTTCGCGGGTGCGGCGAATACGGTTCTCCGTCTCGCGACGACGCGCCTTGTACTTGGAGATCCCCGCCGCTTCCTCAATATAAACCCGCAACTCTTCGGGCTTGGCCTCGATCAGGCGGGAAATCATGCCCTGCTCGATAATCGCGTAGCTGCGCGGGCCAAGGCCGGTGCCAAGAAAGATGTCGGAGATGTCCTTGCGGCGACACTTGGTACCGTTCAGGAAGTAGTTGGACTGGCCGTCCCGGGTAACCAGGCGCTTGACGGAAATCTCGTTGAACTTGCCGTACTCACCCGCCAGGGTGGCATCGGAGTTATCGAAGATCAGCTCGATGGAGGCCTGAGCCACCGGTTTGCGGGCATTGGAGCCATTGAAGATCACGTCCGCCATGGACTCACCACGCAGGTGCTTGGCGGAGGATTCGCCCATTACCCAACGCACCGCATCAATGATGTTGGACTTCCCACACCCGTTGGGCCCCACTACCGCGGTGAGGTTCTCCGGGAAATTGGTGGTGGTAGGGTCCACAAAGGATTTGAACCCGGCCAGTTTTATGGATTTCAGTCGCATAGTGTTTGCTTAAACTCGGGCCAGCAGGCCAAAAATTGGGCGAAATCAACGACTTTCGCCGCCCCCCGAAACGATGATCACGCACCGCGGGCATTAAAAGGAGTAAGTCTAGCGACAACCGCAGTCGAATTCATCAGGCACAATACCGATTAGGGCCGCTACAGGCTTCACGCAGCACGCAACATGCCAAAAACCCGTGATGGTTTTACCGGATTTGACGATTTCAGGGCGCCCCTCTCTCTGTAGGAGAGCCACTTGTTGGCCGAACCCCGGAGTTTCGAGTGCCGAGAAGCGAGTTACGAGAGGCCACAACCCGTCGCGGTCTGATGGCTGCTTTTCGAAACTCGTCTCTCGCTTCTGATGCCTGATTCGGCCAACAAGTTGGCCCTCCCACAGCGCTCCTCCCCTGTCTTGCGCTTTTCCTTACAGCTTGAGGCTTGTAGCTTGCAGCTTTTCCCCCACCCTGTGCAGCGCGGAGCTTCACAGGTACCATTCGGCACAACCCTTCAACCGCGTTGTTGCGTGCAGCGTTTTTTTAACAAGGATTGCCCGTGTCCCAGATCGCCGATGCCATCGACTACCTGAAACGCAGCCTGACTCTGGCCCGCAGTAAGGAACTGCGGCCCTATGTGGTCATCCCGCTGATTTTCAATATCGTGGTCTTCGGGGGGCTTTACTGGACCAGCGGCAGCTGGATCAGTGGCTGGATCGCCGCGTCCACGGCGGACTGGGCCTTCTCAGGCTTCTGGAGCTTCCTCAACGGCGCCCTGGAGTTCGTGCTCGACGCGGCCATCATCCTGGTCTGGATTCTGCTGCTGGCCCTGTTCGCCAGCATCTTCTCCATCGGCGTCCAACTGATTGCCGCCCCCTTCATGGGTTTCCTGGCCGAGAAAGTGGACTTTCAGGTGACCGGCCACCCCATGCCAGAAGAATCCATCCCGGCCATGATCGTGCGCACCTTCAAGCGCGAACTGCGCAAGACTTGGTACTGGCTGTGGCGAGCCCTGCTGGTGCTACTTGTGGTAGGGGTGATCTACTTTATTCCAGTAATCAACGTGTTCGCTTCCGCCATCTGGTTCCTGTGGTCCGGCTGGCTGCTGGGCATGCAATATATCGACTTTGGCGCCGATAACCGCCAGGTGCCCTTCGAAGTCATGCTGCAGCGGCTGCAGAAAAAACGCTGGCTGGTCCTCACCTTCGGGGCCATCGTCATGGCCCTGACCATGATCCCGCTGGTGAACCTGTTCATCATGCCAGTGGCGGTGATCGCGGGAACGCTGATCTGGGTGGAACAGCTCAGCGCTGAATTAATAGTTAATAATGAATAGCTGCGCGAGCAGCGTTTGGCTTGATCTTAAAGCAATGAGGCCGCGCTCAAACTCTGGGCGCGGCCTCATGCGTTTCAGAACAGGAAAAACCTGTCTCGCGACGTTATTAATTATTCATTATTAACTATTAATTGCTCTCTACCTACCGCATAAAGCCCAATTCACGCAGCTGATGAATCTTGTCCCGCGTCGCCGCAGCTTCCTCGAACTCCAGGTTCTTGGCATGCTCCATCATCTTCGCTTCCAGCTTTTCGATTTCCTTGGCCAGCTGGGCCGGGGACATGGATTCGTAGGGTGACGCTTCTTCCGCCACTTTCTTGTGCCTGCCCTTGCCTGCCTTGCGGTCGAACTGGCTGCCGCCACTGTCGTCCATGATGTCGCGGACTTTCTTGTTGAGGGCCTGCGGGGTAATGCCGTGCTCCCTGTTAAAGGCCTCCTGTTTCTCACGGCGCCGGTCCGTCTCGCCGATGGCCCGCTCCATGGAGCCGGTCATCTTGTCGGCATAGAGAATCGCCCGACCATTCACGTTCCGGGCCGCCCGGCCGATGGTCTGGATCAAGGAACGGTCTGAACGCAGGAAACCTTCCTTGTCCGCATCCAGGATTGCCACCACCGCCACTTCCGGCATATCCAGGCCTTCACGCAACAGGTTGATACCCACCAGCACATCGAACTTGCCCAGCCGCAGATCTCGAATGATCTCCACCCGCTCCACGGTATCGATGTCCGAGTGCAGGTAGCGCACCGCAATACCGTGCTCGCCCAGATATTCAGTCAGATCCTCGGCCATGCGCTTGGTCAGCGTGGTCACCAGCACCCGCTCGCCCTTCTCGATGGCCTCCTTCGCCTCACCCAGCAAGTCATCCACCTGGGTGGAGGCCGGACGAATCTCGATTTGCGGATCCACCAGCCCGGTAGGACGCACCACCTGCTCCACCACCTGGCCAGCATATTTCTCTTCGTAGGGGCCGGGCGTGGCCGACACGAACACCATCTGCGGTGCCAGGCGCTCCCACTCTTCAAACTTGAGCGGCCGGTTATCCATGGCTGAAGGCAACCGGAAACCAAAGTTCACCAGGGTTTCCTTGCGCGAGCGGTCCCCCTTGTACATGGCGCCCAGCTGGGGAATGGTCACGTGTGACTCATCCGCAATCAGCAGCGCATTCTCGGGGAGATAATCGAACAGGGTCGGCGGTGCTTCACCAGGCGCGCGGCCGGAAAACAGCCGGGAATAGTTCTCCACCCCGTTGCAGTAACCCAGCTCCTGCAGCATCTCGATATCGAAACGGGTACGCTGCTCCAGCCGCTGGGCTTCCACCAGCTTGTTCTGCTCCTTCAATTCCTTGAGGCGCTCGTCCAGCTCTTCCTTGATCATGTCGATGGCTTTCAACACCACCTCACGGGGCGTCACATAGTGACTCTTGGGGTAGACAGTGATGCGGCTCACCCGCTTGATCACCTCACCGGTAAGCGGATCGAAAATGCTGATGGATTCCACTTCGTCATCGAACAACTCAATGCGAACCGCTTCTTTCTCTTCTTCAGCCGGGAAAATATCGATCACATCCCCGCGCACCCGGTAGGTGGCACGGCGGAAGTCCATTTCGTTGCGGGTGTACTGAAGCTCTGCCAGACGGCGCAGCAAATCCCGTTGGTCGATACTGTCGCCCCGCACCAGGTGCAGCACCATGGCATGGTAGCTGGCCGGATCTCCGAGACCGTAGATCGCCGACACCGTGGCCACGATGATGGTATCCGGCCGCTCCAGAATCGCCTTGGTGGCTGATAATCGCATCTGCTCAATCTGCTCGTTCACCGAGGCATCTTTCTCGATAAAGGTGTCCGAGCTGGGTACGTAGGCTTCAGGCTGGTAGTAATCGTAGTAGGAGACGAAATACTCCACCGCATTTTCCGGGAAGAACTCCTTGAACTCGCCGTAAAGCTGGGCCGCCAGCGTCTTGTTGGGTGCCATGATGATGGTGGGCCGCCCGGTCTGCTGGATCACATTGGCCATGGTGAAGGTCTTGCCCGACCCGGTTACACCCAACAGGGTCTGATGACCAAGGCCATCGTTGATCCCCTCGATCAGCTGGGCAATGGCCGTAGGCTGGTCACCAGCAGGCTGGTAATCGGAATGGAGCTTGAACAGGCTTTCAGACATGGACACACCCTGATATCCGCCGACCCTGTCGGGCAGGCAGCAAAATCGAACGATTCAAAATCGGCACGTAGTGTAGCAGAGCGCACGTGAATAAGTGGTGCCCCCATGAATACCGGAAAAGCCCTTCGCCGAAGCCCCCTGTAGGAGACTCAACTTGTTGAGCGAACCGAGCGTCAGCGAGGAAATCGGCGCTGCTGGCCGCCCTGCTGCCAGATAGGCCAAGGCCAATCCCCTTCCAGCATGCCCCTTTCGGCCAACCTGTTGGCTCTCCTGCGAAAGAGCGGGCGCCCTCCGCCTCCACAGGAAATACGGGACATTGGGGTATAGATCCGGTAAAATGCCGGCCCCTTTCTGCGCCAAAAGCGCAGCCATACGACTCTTTAAGACGAACGAGGAGTGCATGTCCGATATCAGCCTTTCCGACCGCGTACAACGCATCAAACCGTCTCCTACCCTGGCCATCACCGCCAAAGCCGGTGAACTTCGCGCGCAGGGCAAAGACATTATTGGGCTGGGCGCAGGTGAGCCGGATTTCGATACCCCGGAACACATCAAGCAAGCCGCCATCGAAGCAATCAACGCTGGGAAGACCAAGTACACCCCGGTCGACGGCACTCCTGGTCTGAAAAAAGCCATTATCGACAAGTACAAGCGCGATAACGGCCTGGACTACGAAGCGAACCAGATCCTGGTATCCAGCGGTGGCAAGCAGTCCTTCTTCAACATGGCGCTGGCCCTGCTGAACGACGGTGACGAAGCCATCATTCCGGCCCCCTACTGGGTAAGCTATCCGGACATGGTACTGGTCGCTGGCGGTGTCCCCGTGATCATCGAAACCGACGTGAACAGCCGCTTCAAGATCACGGCTGAGCAGCTGGAAGCCGCGATCACGCCAAAAACCCGTCTGTTCGTGATCAACAGCCCGTCCAACCCCTCCGGCATGGCCTACTCCGTCGAAGAACTGGCCGCCATCGGCGAGGTACTGAAGAAGCACCCGAACATCATCGTCGCCACCGACGACATGTACGAGCACATTCTGTGGACCGGCAAGCCGTTCGTGAACATCCTCAACGCCACCCCGGAGCTGTACGACCGCACCGTGGTCATGAATGGCGTCTCCAAGGCCTACTCCATGACGGGCTGGCGGATTGGTTACGCTGCAGGCCCGCAAAAGCTGATCGGCGCCATGAAGAAGGTGCAATCCCAGTCCACCTCCAACCCGGCCTCCATCAGCCAAGCGGCGGCTGAAGCCGCCCTCAACGGCGATCAGGGCTGTGTGGACGAGATGGTCAAGCACTTCAAGGAGCGTCACGACTACCTGACCGCGGCGCTGGATGCCTTGCCAGGCGTGAAATGCGCCCAGGGTGACGGCACCTTCTATGCCTTCCCGGACTTCTCCGAAGCCATTGCCAACATGGACGGCGTCGAATCTGATACCGACCTGGCCGCGCTGCTGCTGGAAACCGCCGAAGTGGCGCTGGTACCGGGCTCCGCCTTCGGCGCGCCGGGCTGCATGCGCCTGTCTTTTGCCGTTGGCATGGACACTCTCAAGGAAGCAATTCGCCGAATTGAGCAGGCTCTGGCTAAATAATCAGCAAACGATCTCCCGGGGTGTTGACGACCCCGGGGGGCATCACTAATATACGCGCCTCAAGACATTCCGCCTTAGCTCAGTTGGTAGAGCAAATGACTGTTAATCATTGGGTCGCTGGTTCGAGCCCAGCAGGCGGAGCCAAATAGAAAAGGCCGGTATCGAAAGATACCGGCCTTTTTCTTTGTCCAATGATTGCTCGCCCTGCGGTCGACTGTTAATCATTGGTGAATTCAATTGAATTCACCTAGTTCGAGCCCAGCAGGCGGAGCCAAACAGGAAAGGCCAGTATCGAAAGGTACTGGCCTTTTTCTTTGCCCAATGACTGGCCGCCCTGAGGTCGACAACCCATCCCTGGGTTGTGCTAAATTACCAACCCTGTCGGCTAAGCCATGCAGATAGGCCAAATCCTCTCACTGAGACAGAAGTTTCCATAGCCATTCTCAAGCCCCGCTCTCTTATAACAGCGATCAATAGCTGATACGACACTACAGGCTCAGTCAGGCTGGGGAGTAGCGCAACCTGAAACTCCGCACGTTATCCCTTATCATGTAGCTGCCAAACAGCGCTCATCAGTGCAAGGCGTACTTAACACCCCACCACAACCCTGAAGTTAGTTTGTTTCAGATTCCATCCAAAATAATTGAGTACAGAGTGCCGCATGCCAAGCAGTCCTACCCCCTGTATTGCCTTCATTATCACTAAAAGCGAAGTGGGCGGAGCCCAGCGATGGGTCCTGGATCAAATCAAGCTGCTTGAACAGCATGTAAAATGCATCGTGATTACAGGTGAACGAGGTTGGCTGAGTGAATCCATCCAGAAAGCTCAAGTCTTCATCGAACCAGCATTACTACGTCGACCACCAACCCCCGGAGGCCTCTGGCGCCTCTCTCGTATACTCAAGCAAAATAATGTATCAAGCCTGGTTGCAAGCTCCGCAAACGCCGGTATCTATGCCCGATTAGTCAGAATAATCCTACCCAGGCTATATGTGGTCTATGTGTCTCATGGTTGGTCGTCCATCTACAATGGGGGGAAGCTGGAAACCGTCTACACCTCGTTAGAACGCCTTCTAGCTCGAATGACACACAAAGTCTTGTGCGTCTCCGAATCTGATTTGGAGCGGGCCATGAACAGAATCAGAATTGCTCCAGAAAAATGCACACTGATTACGAATGCCATTTTTCCAGAACAAAAGGAAATCAGTCAGGCACTTCCACGCTCACCCTGGAAAATACTTTTTGTAGGTCGTTTGGCAAGCCCCAAAAGACCTGACCTCCTCATTGAAGCGGTAAAGCTCCTGAGCAGCGTAGAGGTAGAGCTAACCATAGTCGGGGATGGGCCACAAAATAGCCTGCTAATCACAGAAAATAATCAGCGAATAAAATGGCTTGGGGAAATCAAGGGCTTTAGTGACTTCGGCAGTTACCACATCTTTTGTCTAATTTCAGACTCTGAAGGTCTCCCTATGTCAGCGCTAGAGGCATGCGCCAACGGCACCCCTGTTCTGCTAAGTGAAGTGGGCGGCTGCCCTGAACTAGTCACAACTAACGGGCTGACAACCCCAAACAGCGCTGAGGAGATTTCAAAGAAAATAATCACCATTATCAATGATTATTCTCGATTCAGCATGGAAGCACGAAGACAAGCCAAGAAGTATGATATCCGGGAGAAAACCCAGAACTATCTTGACCTATATTTAAACCAAGCCAGTGATCAATAGCCTTTAAAGAAAACCGGAAAGAACAATCTGACAGCCTGCCTTACAAAACGCGGCTGAAGGACAACCAAAGGGTAAGTAACGAAAGCCTTCCACAAATAATTGAGACCACTTCGGAGTGAATCAGGTCCAGCCTCAGACGAAGCTGCCAAAAATGCATTGGAGCATGCACGCTGGTATAGTGGGTGGTTTCTGTACAAATCAAGAACCTGCGCCCTTCCCTCATTCATCTTGGTAATATTTGAAGAAATGTTGGTTCCGTGCTTTCGATACAGACAGGCAACACCCTCAATCGAATCAAGCGTTTTTCCTGTCTCTGCAAGCTTGAGCAACATGTACCAGTCTTCAAGGATAATGCCATCGAGATATCCTCCCGTTTCCTTGAGAGCCTTAAGTCTTGCCATCTGAGTGGCAGCAGGAAGGAAGTGGCGATGCAAAAAAATGTCGCCGAACCCATACACACGACGCGGGGTAGGCATTGTAGCTTCATGCTTGCCATCAGCATGAATAATTTCAACCCCCGAAAATACAGCTGCACTCTGTGGATTGGCTTCAAGAAAATTTACTTGCAGTGCTGTCTTGTCTCGGCACATCAAGTCATCAGACGCAATAATGGAAACATACTCTCCTTTGCACCACTCCAAAGCCTCATTAATCGTCGCACATAATCCTTTATTTGGACGAGAACGGAATTCAAAACGAGAAAATCTTTCCTGGCAAAGACCACGGATTGACTCCACGGCATTTACTGAAAAATCAGTTGAACCATCATCAATAATGATTAGCTCAACCATTCTATAAGTCTGCTCAATTATACTGTTAATAGTATCAAGTATATAACCTTCGTGGTTATACAGAGGAACGATTATAGAAACGAGAGGCTCGAATTTCTTTTTAGTCATTTTCTGGAATAGCTATCAATCAGCGAATAAGAGGAGCGGTTAATGAGAGAACAACTTCGCCGTTTTGAAAACTCATTTATCATCTGATGAGCATAAAAAGTGCGCGCACTAATATCCAAAAGCTCAGACATTCGCCATTTCTCAACTTTTTCAGGGTTTTTCCGGAGCACTTCCTTTTCATCAGGAAGATTAAAGTGCCGATGAGTAATTACGAGCTCATTAGTTACCTGATCAACATCAACATCATTATGAAAGCTCATATCTGCGCCAAATATTTCAATTACCTCATACCCCGCCCAGACTGACAAAAAACAGGCCAGAATCAGAACATTAATCTGTGGAGGGCTATAGTAACCGGATGAAAAAAGAACATTTCCAAGCGCAGAAAAATCCTTTTCCTCATAGTTCCTGACATTAATTTTCTTGAATGAGATAAGAGGATTGGTCACTCGGGCACGAATAATATCAAGATCCGCATGATAAGGAACAATAACTGTCAGCCCCCAACTTGTCGCACTATTGATTTTATCGAACGTCTTATTCCTTCTTTCAACAAAATCATGATGAGCAGAATCGCTAAAGAAATACTCATCAAAAAACAGATAAAACCTCGGCTTTAAGGTTTCGTATAGTGGATCATCACAAAAATTATTAACGCACCAAAAATCACAGCCCGACTCTCTAGATTTAATTTCTTCGCGATCACTCTTTATGCTCGGCCCATTACCGAGGACAACAGCTTTGTTAGCAATACCAGAAAAAATGGCTGGATCGATCCTGCGGGCACCAGCACGATGAGCCTTTATAAAACCCCACAAATCAACGATAAAAAACTTTGCGAAAAACTTCAGGCAGGAGGCCTGCCTTTTAAAGTTTTCAATCATAACAACCTCAAAATTTCAGATATATCATTGCACCAGGACAATGACTCCGCCTCGACCCAAGCCTCCCAATTATATACCTCAGACCAGCCAGCAAGAAAAATGAAATCCAATCCCAAGGCAGCCGAAGAATAATAATCATATTTGCTGTCGCCAATATAGACCGCCGGCAGCTTAATGTTGCCACCTATCTCACGAGTGAAAATATCGATTTTGTTATCTGGACTCCCGAAAATACCACCATCGAAAAGGTGCTCTATTCCTCGTGCTTTGAAAACTGACCTCAGCTCCCTCTGATCCCCACCAGACACCAATACCCAAGATTGATTTGGAGTTGCAGCACGGAGATCCACTAGAGAATCAGCCATTTTGCACTCATGAAGCCCCTGCATTACAAACTCAGCATAGCGGTCAAGCAGGACCTCAAAACCAAAGCCGGCCAATTTCTCACCAACAATTTCATCAATGAAATATTGAAATTTCTGATAACGTGAAACCCCACCATGCTTAACATGGTAGTCTACGAGGGCATAGGCGGCCTCTTCCCCATAAGGGATGGCTGCATTATAGAAAGCCTGGGTTTTCACCTTATTAGAATCCAGAACGACACCATCGCAGTCGAAAACGATTGTGGCTGAGTTATTTATAATTCTCTGAATCATAGTGAAACCAGTTTTTTCTCCAAAAGACACTCCGCTATCAAAAAATCCTCCTCCCAATCGATATCAAACCCAGTAAACCCTGGCGTTTCATAAAGATAAGTTTTTTGACCAATTCGGTCTCCGCATTCAATATAAATGTCTGATGATGCAATAAATGCAGCACTGTTAATTTCATTTAATGGCGCGAGCGTCTGGGTCCTAGGCCACTTCTCAACAGATCGGTCATAATTAACAGGACCATCATCATCCCAGACAAATCCCTTCAACTTATTGACGCTCATTAATGAATCAAAACCTAAAGGCAACGCTTCAAAGTATGAAACAATCATTTCGTCATAAACTTTTGACGTAACGAACGGAGAGGTCACATGAGTCCAGAGGATGTGCTCATCCTTTATCAAATCAGCGACATGAGGAACCAGCTCGTCCGTACTCGTCTGGCTCCCGGACAGTAACTCTGCGCGACGATGGATGACAATTCTGTCATCACCAACCGATTGAGCATATGAGATGATCTCTTCGTCATTTGTAGAAAGGACCAGTGATTTTATATGTTCTGCGGAGAGAATCTGCTCTATCTTGATACTTAACAAGCCATACTCTCTATTTGAGAAAGGCCGTATATTCTTTTTGGGTACCCTTTGGCTACCCTTGCGACATGGCAAAAAACATACTACAGAATCATTCATAAACCTGCTCCATAAATGCTTTTTGCCTCAAGATCGTAACGGGTAGGCGTGACCGCATAAAGCTGGATTGAACCAGCCTGCTTTTCATACTGACGAATAAGCGCATTCATTTCTTGGTTGCGAGGATCTTCTCCGGAATACCCATCGAACCCGGCCATGTATACTCTCTCAGCCTTTCCACTAGCAGCAAGGGCCAGAGCATATGCGACAACTAATGAGGAAGGGAGAACGCAATAGTTACGGCCAAACTCAAATGTGTTTGATTCAATACCTACACCAAAATCGTATAAAGTCTTACCAGACAATGCGCTCTTGATCTTGCCAGGAAGCATTGATGCTGGAGTAATCAATGGCTGAGGAAGGTTTACATGTAAATCAATATCAGCTAGCAGACGAGCAGGGTGACAAGCAGCTCTAAAATCAATCAGCTCACTAGCGATGATACTTTGTGCATTCAGCGCTATGACAACTGGTTTATTCACTTTTATGTATTGCTCAATCGCAACTTTGTGCTTTTCTACGCCAGGGCCGGTACCTAGCAAGAGTAGGTCTCTACCTTTCAGCACGGACTCTGGGGACCAAGCTCCATATGGCACGCCACTGTAAAAGTGTCGAGCTGCTTCCAGCTTATCGCTGGAGAAACCAGCGCCACCAGCGGTCTTAAGATAGTCCAAAACTGCGATGATATCTTCTTCGCTATAGCGAGAATCAGTCAGCATCTCCTGGACATATGTTGGGTGAATCCCATACTTTCCAGATAAAAAATAATAAGGGTTGCTCCCCCACCCGCATTGCTCTTGAAGGGGCTTAAAGAAACTATCAATAATTCTCAAAAGGGGCATCATGTCAACGCCATGATCTAACCCATACCTTTTCTCTATGAGTAACTCTTCCGTTCTGGCATTCCCAGGCCCTCTTCCCATACCGGTTACAGTAGAGTCCAACCATACAACACCGTTTTTACTTGCGGTCAGGGTATTCTGAAGCGCCATGCGCATATTATCATGAGTATGAATCCCCAAATCTCCGCTCCAGCCCACCCTCAAAGCTGCGATAACACGCTCCACGTCCTCGGGCCCCATCCCGCCCAGTGAGTCCGCAAAATAAAGAACATCAATAGGATAAGATTTCGCTTTACTGCCTAGCTCCCTGATTCGATCATCAGAACATGAAGCAATTTGCATCAGATTGAATCCGACTGTATAGCCTTTATCTTTTAACCATTGCGCTGCAGGTAATGCGGCCTCAAACTCATGAATATGACAGGCGACCCGTACAAGGCTGACAGGGGAGGAGTCTTGGCTCTCCGGGAAAAGCAATTTCAAGCTTTCCTCAAGCCCTGCCCCTTTAAGTATCTCACCCGCATTCACCATCACTCCGTAATTCACCCCTTCAGGTAACGATAAGGAGCGAAGGTAAGAATCTGTTGTAAATGCGAATGGGCCCTTGTATCCGTTATTTGAAAGGGAGCGAAGGCCAAGCTCCACGTAGTCAACACCAGCTGCACACATTGCTTCCGCATAGGTAATTACAACATCAACTGGGAAGTCCCAGGAGTTGTAGTACCCTCCGTCTCTCAAAGTACAATCAAGCAGTATTTCTTGGTTATCAATCACAATTTGCTCACTTAAAAGGGTTTGAAAGAACGGCTTGGTTTTTCATACCAAGCAATTCTTTTAGTTCTGGATCAACCCAGTCAAAAAGATAATTTGCCACAAAAGTACAGCATAGAGTTGAATACGCCGCTCCAGCAATCCCATACCTGGGGATCAGCACCGCATTCATCGCCACATTTATTACTGCAGCAACAAGCGTTCTAAATGCGATTTTCTTTTCCATGTGTTCAACAGCGAAATATCGCGCAGAAACGGACCCTATCGATACAAAAACAGAAGAAGCCATCATTATTTTAAAGACAGAGGATGATTCACTAAATGATGCACCAAACATTAATGGAAAGGCCAAATCTGAAACAATAAGGGAACCTGTGAAAGCAATAACCCCGACCCAAATAACTGCTGAGAATATCTGCGTCATTCGTTTGACATAAACGTCATGATCACCCTTCTTCAGGTTTGCCATGTACGGCAGCAATGAAACCGTTATGATGTACGGAAAGACCACCCACGCGTCATAGATCCTTACAGCTGCGGAATAGATTCCCAGTTCATCATCACCCAGCAACGCTCTGATCATCACCTGGTCAATTCGCATATACACCAGAACAGCGACCGACGTCATTATCATTGGCCATGCCCCTTTAAGAAGAGGGCGTACAAAATCCAACACCGGGCTGGAAAAAAGCAGCTTCCTTTCCGTCGCGCGATAAACAAACAGAAATAGCAGAGAAAGGATAATTTGCTCGGCTACTATGACAGCAACAAACCAGACAAGATCAGCCTCCACTAGTACCATCGTTACTTTAGCGATAGAGGTCACAACCAATGTAAAGATCTTACACGCAACCGAGAACCTTGATTTAACTTGCGACTGATAATAGTAATCAACCGATAGAAAAGGAGTTAAAAAAACAACAGAGCATGCGATCAAAAAAAAGACTTTTATTTCATCGGTCTCATCAATAAACACTAAAGATAAAACCATCAAGGCATATATCCCTGCAGCAGCCACCTGCATCATCCAGAAAGCAGTAGAAACGATACGATGTCGTTCCTCAGGATGTTTGATGGCCTCTCTAATGATAAGCGCATCCATGCCCATGCGTGCAATCGCTATCAGAAAAGCGGAAATTGCCAATACATAACTTAGTAAGCCAAACCGCTCGGGCCCCAAATATCTTGCGACATAGATCCCTACAACAACCCCGGAAACAAGCCTCAATATTTGCTCAGACACCATCCACATGGAGTTCGAAGCATAACGCTTGAATGCGCCTATCAGGCTGCCTGAGGAGCTAATATTCATGATTCACTTGAAGCTATTGCAAAGATCAATCACACGGTCAAGCTCGTCTGCCTCTGAAACTGGACCTGTTGGCAGACTCAGAACCTGAGAGTGGATAGCTTCAGTAACAGGGTAGCAGATAGCATTCATGGTTGAAAAAGCCTGCTGTTTGTGTGGTGGGATAGGGTAATGGATTAGTGTAGAAACCCCTCCATCCCTCATGTAACGAGCCAGATCGTCTCTTTTTTCACTCTTTACAACAAACAAATGCCAAACATGGCTTTTATCCCCAAGGACACTCTCAGAGTCTTCGTACGGTAATACAAGCAGCTCGTTTTCAATAGAAGAGCAGTATAAGGAAGCAACAGTGCGACGAGTTTCAATTTCAGAATCCAGATACTTTAGTTTCACACTTAAAATAGCAGCCTGAATTTCATCAAGCCTACTATTAACGCCTACGTAGTCATTCACATATTTTTTCAAACTGCCATAATTACCGAGCGTGGCGACCAATTTCGCTAGCTCTGAATCGTTAGTTGTTACGGCACCCGCGTCACCCAAGGCTCCTAGGTTTTTGCCAGGGTAAAAGCTGAACCCAGCCGCATGACCCCATGCTCCAGCCTTAACCCCATTAATAGACGCACCATGCGCCTGGGCCGCATCCTCAATAACCAATAGGTCATGCTTATTTGCCAGAGCCATTATCGATGGCATATCCACCATTCGCCCATACAGGTGAACAGGCATAATCACCCTGGTTTTTTGTGTTAAGGACTTTGCTATTTCATCTACCGAAACATTGAAGGTTTGGGGGTCCGGCTCAACCAAAACGGGAATCAAGTTATTCTCAGTAATCGCAAGAATGCTGGCAATGTAAGTGTTAGCGGAAACGATGACTTCATCACCGTCTACAAGCTTGCCCTGCTCTTTCCAGGCCCGCAAAACCAATGTCAACGCATCAAGCCCATTGGCCACGCCCACGCAGTGTTTAACTCCGCAGTATTCTGAAAAGGCACTTTCGAAGGCTTCAACCTCCCTGCCTTTTATGTACCAGCCAGAGTCAATTACTCGAGTACACGCCTCTATCAACTCACTCCTGTACTGCTGATTAACTTTTTTAAGATCAAGAAAAGGTATCATTTATCAACATGCCTTATTACAACTGCAGGGTTGCCGGTAACGATCACGTCGGCAGGTACATCTTTCGTTACCACTGCCCCGGCACCGATTACTGCTCGCTCACCAATTACAATACCCGGCAAGATAGTGGCATTCGCGCCAACACTTGCCCCCTTCTTGATAAGGCACCCTATGAATTTTTCAGGGTAGACCTTGGATCTTGGATACAAGTCATTGGTAAAAGTGGCGTTCGGCCCGATAAACACGTCATCCTCAATGCGCACACCATCCCAAAGGTAAACACCTGATTTCACCGTAACGTTATCACCAACAACGACATTCGATTCGATCAAAGTATGAGCGCAAATATTGCAGTTCTTGCCAATCATTGCGCCTTCAAAAATTACACTGAACTGCCATACCCGCGTACCATCACCGATGTGTTGACTCTTAACGTCTGCCAAAGGGTGAATACTAGACATTTGTGGCCTCCAGGAATTCGCGATAATCCCGAATGTAATCACTTTCATCATAAGGATCACTTGCCATAACCAGTAACACACAGTTTTCACTGAAATTATGCATCTCTCGCCACATCATACTTTCTACGATGATGCCTCGTTTAGGCGAATCAAGCGTAACGTTTTCCTTTACCTTGCCATCATCAAGCGAAATCTCACACCGGCCTGAAACACAAACCATGAGTTGCTTTAACTCTTTGTGAGCATGAAACCCACGGGAAACACCACGCTCAGTATCAAAAATATAATAGACCCGCCGAATCTCGAATGGCACATCGCTCAGCCCCTCGACAGCTACCAACCCTCCCCTGCCATCCCCCAAGTAGGGCAAGTCATGCCACCTGGCTAAACTCATTATTGCTTCTCGACCAAATCAATCAGGTATTGTCCATAACTATTCTTGCTCAGAGCTTTTCCCGCCTTGAGAATCTGCTCTTTTGTAAGCCAGCCATTCCTGTAACCAATTTCTTCTAAGCAGGCAATTTTATAGCCCTGTCGCTTTTCGATCGTTTCAACAAACTGAGCAGCTTCGAGAAGGCTTTCATGCGTCCCGGTATCCAGCCACGCAAAGCCTCTTCCCAACTGCTCTACATTTAGATCTCCACGCTCAAGATAGGCTCGGTTAACACAAGTAATTTCCAGTTCACCACGATCAGAAGGTTTAACCGTTTTTGCGATACCCACAACATCGTTATCGTAAAAGTAAAGTCCCGTTACTGCGAAATTCGACTTAGGATTCTCAGGCTTTTCTTCAATCGAGATCGCCCGATTGTCAGCATCAAACTCAACTACACCAAAGCGTTCAGGGTCTTTTACCTGATAACCAAACACTGTCGCGCCTGAAGCACGACCGGCAGCATCTCTCAACTTTGGTGTTAAACCCTGCCCATGGAAGATGTTATCGCCCAAAACAAGGCATACTGAATCATCACCAATAAAAGACTCACCAATAATAAAAGCTTGAGCCAAACCATCAGGGCTAGGTTGCTCTGCGTACTTAAGCATTACACCAAAGTCACTGCCATCGCCCAATACACGGCGGTAACCCTCAATATCCTTCGGTGTGCTAATCAAAAGGATCTCCCGAATCCCTGCCAGCATGAGAACAGATAAGGGGTAATAAACCATCGGCTTATCATAGATCGGCAAAAGTTGCTTAGATGTGCCCTTGGTGACTGGGTAAAGGCGTGTACCACTTCCACCAGCAAGAATTATCCCCTTCATGCTTTTTCTCCTAATCGTTCTCTTTGATAGCTGCCATCCTGAACGTGAGAGCACCATTCATGATTATTTAAATACCATTCAACAGTTTTTCTCAGGCCAGATTCAAAGGACTCGACGGGAAACCATCCCAGTGACTGCTGGATCTTGCTGGCATCAATCGCATATCGATGATCGTGCCCAGGGCGGTCTGATACATACTGAATGAGTGATTCATACCCCTGTTCAGGTGCAGCCTCAGGCCTTAGCTCAGACAACAGCTCACAGATTTTTTTAACAACATCGATATTT
Source organism: Alcanivorax sediminis (assembly GCF_009601165.1). Lineage (NCBI taxonomy): Bacteria > Pseudomonadati > Pseudomonadota > Gammaproteobacteria > Oceanospirillales > Alcanivoracaceae > Alcanivorax > Alcanivorax sediminis. Next base: position 3,062,384 of record NZ_WIRE01000001.1, read on the forward strand.
TGCTTTTCGTTATTTCCACCAATGTTGTATGTCTCACCAATCTCACCACATGTCAGCACCTCATATAACGCCCTGGCATGATCTTCAACATATAACCAATCGCGAACCTGTGTTCCGTCCCCATAGACTGGCAGCGCCTTACCTTCCAGTGCATTCAAAATCATCAATGGGACAAGCTTTTCTGGAAAATGATATGGACCGTAATTATTGGAGCAATTTGTTACCACTACCGGCAGTCCAAAAGTACGATACCAGGCTCGAACAAGATGATCGGAACTTGCCTTACTCGCTGAATAGGGGGAGCTTGGAGCATAAGGCGTGTTTTCGGTAAAGAAATCCCCTTCAAACTCAAGGTCACCGTATACCTCATCCGTCGAGACATGATGCAAACGGAAACAGGCTTTCTCATGCTGACTTAACGAAAGATAGTATTTTCTGGCTACCTCAAGCAAAGTATAGGTTCCCACGATATTGGTCTGGATAAAATCCGAAGGTCCGTCAATAGAGCGGTCTACATGACTCTCCGCTGCCAGATGCATTACAACGGTGGGCCGATGCAGTTCAAATACCCGCTCCAAAGACGCAGAATCGCAGATATCGACCTTCTCAAAACGATATCTGTCATCTTGAGCAACCGAATCCAGCGACTCAAGGTTCCCTGCATAGGTCAGCTTGTCCACATTGACAACCTGCACCTCTGTTTCGTTGATAAGGTGTCTGATGACTGCTGAACCGATAAAGCCGGCACCGCCGGTGACTAGTACCTTCATTTAAACCGCCAAAAAACTTATAAATCAATAGCTTAACAAATAATCGCCAGTAGGGTGACTGGCACGACTATGGCATAGCTGCAAAAGGGTCGATTCTACATGACAACGCAGGATGTGTTTCACCCCGAAGCTCAATTTTCTATTGTTTGCCAAATTTTTCCGCGATCCGTGGCATGGCTGATGAGCAAGACGTAAACTCTCGCGTTCTGATCACAGATCTGGGCAGGCTTCAATTGATGTTGGGTATATCACTGATTCGACCAGAAGGCGTCTATCTGCCTGAGGCAGATGCGTATATGCGCTTTTTTTCATCAATTGAGGGGATAGAGTGTAAGCAATTGGCGCCCGGTATGGCGATTGATACTGATGTTGCGTGGCACTTTATGGGGACGGACCCTTGGTTTACGAAACCACAGGCCAGATTTAACATCCATGAATACGGTTCACTGTCGATTCCACCGCTTCCGAAAATCAAAGACCTGCTGAAACGCAGTATAAACCGCAAACCGACAGCCAGGGTATTCCTTAACACCTCTGTTCAGACAGCGCTGGGCTTCAACGACATTATTCCGGCATTCATCCGACCGATGGGCATCAGCAATCTCTTTCTCGAAGCAGGCAAAACCCAAGCCATATCAACAGATTACGACCTCGTTTACTGCGGCACGATTTCCCCCAACAGAGGGATTGACCGACTTCTTGCTAATTTGCGCGCATCCTCTCTCCGCGTCTTGATGATCGGGGAGCCAGAACAGAGCATCTACGAAGAACACCGGGATGCCGGCAACATCACCTTCACTGGGAGAGTGAATCACGATGAGCTGCCCCCGGTCATTAGGCGAGCCCGATATGGGCTCAGTCTGACTCCAAATCACCACCCTTTTCACTTGCAGGATTCAACCAAAACCCTGGAATACTGTGCGCTTGGGCTTCCGGTAATCACAAACCAACACAGCTGGACCAGATCCTTTGAGCACAACCACTCAGCCCGATTTATGTACATCGACGACACCGGCACTGAGCTGAGGAATCTCACCGCTGATACCCTCGCAGGCTTTCCATTTCAGATTCCGGACGTTTCAGAACATGAGTGGACTCGCTGCATTAAGCGAAGTGGCATTGCTGATTGGCTGTCCGAACTCGAAAGGCAGCAGCAATAGCAAACGCAGGCACGTCACCAGATGTCTGGTATACTGCTCTTTTCAAATTGATAGCCGAATCCCCAAAGAATTCTCCCTATGGAACGACAGACCCTGCTTCTCGCCCCTCCCTCCAGATACAACAAGTGGTACGAGAAGATACTGCTGAACAATTTTACCGGCCATTTGATCGGTCTAGTGACCCTCCTTTGTGCTACGCAGTTGATTAGCTACCAGGGGCTCCCTCAAGACTCGGCTCAAACGTCAACGCTGCTGATTCTGGCAGCCATGTACATTACCAACAGCCTCCTGACGTTTCAGATCTCAAAGTTCCCCGGAGGGCGCTCGCCAACCTACACACTCGGGCTCACCGTTGTGGTTATCGGGATCACTCTGGCGCTTCTGGTCATCACCCGCACGGAATACGCGAGAACCTCGCTCTTTATAGGGCTGTCACTTTTCTTCACTTTGAGGTTTGTGGCTTACGGCTTTTCACAACGCTTCCGCCGCCACAAGTTTGCTGTGGTTCCCGGCTGTGATCCTGCTACCTTGCCAGCCCATAAGAATGTTGAATGGCGAGCACTGACGAGCACCTCATTTGAGGACAGTAGATTCGACGGAATCATTGTTGACCTCAAGGAGACTCTGAGTGATGAGTGGGTGCGCTTCATAAGTCACGCCAACATCCAGGGAATCCCAGTCATTGATGCGCTTCACATATCAGAACTTATTCGTGGCAAGGTTGACCTCAACTCGCTGACCGTCAATGACATCAATGATCTACAATACTCTCCCCTCTACGGATTGTTGAAAAGAGCAATAGACATTTTCGCTGTACTCCTGGCTGCCCCGATCATTGCGCCTTTCTGCCTGCTGATGGCGTTTATTATCCGTATCGATTCCCCTGGCCCGGCGCTATTTACCCAAATGCGTATTGGCAAAGGGAACAAGCCATTCAGGATCTACAAGTTTCGCTCAATGGCCCCTACAGATACCACCGAACATCGCTTTGCCAATGAAGAAACACACAGAATTACACGTGTTGGGGCACTCATCCGTAAAACCCGAATTGATGAGCTTCCTCAACTATTGAACGTGCTTATGGGCAACATGAGTCTGGTGGGCCCCCGCCCAGAACAGCCGGGGTTTGTCGAGGAGTTTGAAAAAGCGCTACCTCTTTACAGCTATCGCCATATGATCAAACCCGGCATCACGGGCTGGGCACAAGTGCAGCAAGGTTACGCTTGTGAACTCGAAGAAACGCAGGAGAAGCTGATGCATGACTTTTACTACATCAAGCATCTCTCGTTTTCCATGGACATGCTGATCATTCTAAAGACCATCCGTACCGTCTTGACTGGCTTTGGCGCCAGATAGACGGCACCGCCATTATTCTGTCGCGTAACCACTGGGATTTGCTTCCTGCCATCGCCAGTGGTCACGACACATTTCATCAATTCCCTTCTCTGCACACCACCCCAGAACTGCCTCCGCATGAGCGGGATCAGCATAACAAGCCGCCACGTCACCTGAGCGTCGATCAGTGATGCTATAAGGCACATCCCGCCCAGAAGCTGCGACAAACGCCTCAATCATCTCCAAGACAGAATAACCGCGGCCAGTCCCTAAGTTGACCGTCAACAGACCTTCATCGCGCTGTAATGCATCCAGTGCGGCCAAGTGTCCCTGCGCCAGATCCATCACATGAATATAATCACGCACCCCCGTCCCGTCGGCAGTAGGATAGTCACCACCGAAGACACTCAGCTTTTCGCGTTTACCCACCGCTACTTGGGCAATATAAGGCATTAGATTGTTAGGCGTGCCAGTGGGGTCCTCACCAATCTGCCCACTCTCATGAGCTCCTACGGGGTTAAAATAACGCAACAGAGCGATATTCCATTCAGGATCGGAAACATGCACATCTCTTAACATGTCTTCAACATGCAGCTTCGTCGCCCCATAAGGGTTGGTCGAGCCAAGCGGAAAATCTTCACGTATTGGCACACTCTCGGGATCGCCATATACAGTCGCGGATGAGCTAAACACCAAATTCTTCACACCTGCGCGGCTCATCGCCTCCAGCAAACGAAGGGAGCCAACCACATTGCAATCGTAGTATTGCAACGGTTTCGCTACCGATTCTCCCACTGCCTTCAGCCCCGCAAAATGGATGACGGATTCTATGTGATGTTCAGTAAAAATCCGATCCAGAAGTTCACGATCCCGGATATCGCCTTGCACGAGGCGCACAGATTTCCCCGTAAGAGCCTCAACTCGATGTAGCGCCTCTGGAGTACTGTTCGAAAGGTTATCAAGCACAATGACAGATACACCTTCTTCCAGTAATCGCAGTACGGTGTGGGAACCTATGTAACCTGCACCACCTGTAACCAATACGGACTTCATTCAGCTACCCTTCTTTGTTAACCAACAGCGTCCATTGCTTTCTTAACATTCGCCGAGAATAGATCACGGATACGTGCGAGAGCCTCAGAAGTATCTGCCTCGAACCGAAGCACCAGTTTGGGAGAAGTATTGGAGGCCCGACACAAGCCCCAGCCATCCGCATAATCCATACGAATGCCATCGATGGTACGACGCTCTCCTTCACCAAACTCGGCTTGAGTTTGCAGGTAATTCACAATGGCGAACTTGTTTTCTTCAGTGACATCGATATTGATTTCAGGCGTAGTACACAACACCGGATAGCGCGCAAAAAAGGCATCCGCGTCACCCTCTGAGCGACTGATGATCCCGAGAATCCGGGCAGAAGCCACCAGAGCGTCATCAAAACCATACCAGTCCTCTGCAAAGAAGATGTGTCCGCTCATTTCTCCCGCCAGAAGCGCCCCGGTTTCCTTCATCCGAGCCTTGATCAGCGAGTGACCGGTCTGCCACATCTCCGGCTCGCCGCCCGCAGCACGAATCACATCGAACAAAGCCCCTGTACACTTCACATCAAAAATGACTTTCGCGCCCGGGTTACGGCTCACCATATCTTCCGCTAACGCCATCAGCAGGATATCGGGAAACACCACCTCTCCCGACGGGGTCACAACACCAACACGGTCACCGTCGCCGTCAAAGGCCAGCCCCAGATCCGCCTGCTCTTCTTTTACACAGGCAATCAGGTCCACAAGATTATTCATGTCACCCGGATCCGGATGATGGTTCGGGAAAGTGCCATCCACGTCACTGAAGAGCGGCACAACGTCACAACCCAGTGCCTTGAGTGCCTCCGGAGCCTGAGCACCCGCAATGCCGTTGCCACAATCCACAACAACCTTCATGGGTCGAGCCAGAGAATGCACTTTCAAGAAGGCATCCAGATAGGGCTGAAGCACATCGCACTCTTCACGCCCCCCCGGCGCTTCAGCTTCCGCAAGATCACCCTCAACGATGCGCTGACGCAATGCCAGGATCCGGTCACCGGACAGGGTGGTGCCATTAATGACAATCTTGAAGCCGTTGTAATTTCCGGGGTTATGGCTCCCCGTCAGCATGACGCCTGAGTTCAGGCCATCAAGATGATACGTCGCAAAGTACAGCGCCGGCGTCGGCACCATGCCCACATCCACCACATTGCAGCCGGTGGCACGGATACCGTCGCTCAACGCCTTGACCAGCGCGGGACCAGAGAGCCTGCCGTCGCGGGCAACGGCAATGGTCTGTTGCCCCTGCGCAAGAACCTCGGAGCCGATGGCACGTCCAATCTGCCAAGCAATCTCATCAGAAAGCGTTTCGCCATAAATACCGCGGATGTCATAAGCTCGAAAAATGGAGGCGGGAACGGGAGGAATCATAGTGAATCAGTCCTGATGTTTGCCATGGTCTTGGTCGGCGATGATATGTGAATCGAAACGCTGCAGCTGGGCCAGTTGGGGGCATGGCCAAACGAACCGGGCTAGCCTCTAGCCGCAGCGTTTCCCCTGCTTGTTTGCGATATGTTGCGCCAGCGCCATCGAGGAGGAATCCAGGCCAGCGGCGGAATCCGGATCTGTGAGCACCTCCAGCATATCAGTGGCAATGACCTTGCCCATCTCCACCCCCCACTGATCAAAGGGATTGATTCCCCAAATCACGGCCTGGACAAACACCTTGTGCTCATACATTGCTAACAAGGAGCCCAGCACTCGCGGGGAGAGTTCGTCCAGCACCAGCGTGGTGCTGGGTTGATTACCGTGATATCGCTTGTAAGAAGGCAGCGCCAGAGAAGGGTCCAGCGCCCTCTCCCCCAGCGCCAGAAGCCGGGACTGGGCCAGGCAGTTGGCATTGGAAAGCGCATGTTGACCTTCAAGCTCAGCAAGGGACTCTGAGTGGACGTCTTCTGTATAGCGCCTCGCCGTCATCAGAAACTCACAGGCAATAGCCTGGGTACCCTGATGCAGCAGCTGGAAGAACGCGTGCTGGGCGTTGGGTCCGACTTCCCCCCAGATCACAGGGCAAGTGTCATAATCGACAGGGTCACCAGCGCGGGAAACACTCTTGCCATTGGATTCCATCTCCAACTGTTCCAGATAAGCGGGCAAGTGTTTCAGCCGACCATCGTAAGGCAATACCGCCCGGGCCCGGATATCAAGAAAGTTGATATTCCACACGTCCACCAGTGCCAGCATTACCGGAATATTCTGCTCCCAGGGCTGAGAGCGGCAGTGCTGATCCATCTCATGAGCACCCGCCAGCATCTCTCGGAACCCCTCCATACCCACCGTCAGTGCGATAGGCATGCCAATGGCGGACCACAGTGAGTAACGGCCACCCACCCAGTCCCAGAACAGCAGCTGGTTCTCGGACACAATGCCCCAGTCTGTCATTCGCTCAGGGCTGGCTGAAATACCGATAAAATGGCACCGCAACAGGGAATCGTCATCCGGACTCAACCCCAGACCACGCGCCAGCCATCGGCGAGCGGTATTGGCATTGTGCAGGGTGTCTACGGTAGTAAAGGATTTGGAGGACACCAGAAACAGGGTCGTCCTTGGATTGAGCTCCTGCAGCACCTGAGACACCTGGCTGCCGTCCATGGAGGATGCAAAATGAACACGAGGCCGGGTTAAACCCTCCGGAGGCAGGCTCGACTGAAGCGCAAAAGCAGCCATCAGAGGCCCGAGGTCAGAGCCTCCCACCCCCACATTCACCACATCCGTTATGGCATCGCCCAGCACACCACGCCAGTGCCCATGAAGGATACGGTTCACCATAGCGGCCATAGAGCCAAGTTGCTCATGAACCAATGGGGCTTTATCCGCAGGCTCTCGCAAAAACCAATGCTTTGCCGAGCGGTCCTCGGTGGAGTTCACCACTTCACCACTGAACAAGGCATTTATCCAGCTTGCCAAATTGCGCTCATCCGCAAGTTTCACCAGCAAATCGCAGCCTTCATCAGTAAGTCTTTGCTTGCTAAAGTCAGCCAACAACCCCGAGCACTCCAGGCTGAACCTATCAAAACGGGTCTTATCCGCCGCAAACAAGTCTGCCAGGTGAAGGGATTTATCTTGCTCGGCACGTTGTGCCAGCTGTGACCAGATCGTACTGATAGTGAGAAAGTCCTGTTCCGGAACCATGATTAACGCCCAATCCCTCTATACACCAGCCCCTGCTCCCTGACAAAGGTCGGCTCATAAATGTTTCTGCCATCCAGGATCAGGGGCTCGCGCATGGCCCGTTTAAGTCGCTGCCAATCGGGGCTCCAGTAAGGTTTCCACTCCGTAATCAGCATCAAGGCATCAGCACCCTCAGCCGCGTCATAAGGGTCATCGCAGAGAGTCAACTCACCTCGCCCATCGGCCCAGGCTTCAAGGTCCGCCAGGGCTTTGGGATCATGGGCTGCCACAGCCACCCCCTGAGCCCACAGGGCTTCAATCACTTTGAGTGCTGGCGCGTTATCCACACGGTGCGTGCCTGGTTTAAATGCCACTCCCCAGAGTGCCACTTTCTTGCCAGCCACATTCCCTTGATTGAACTGCCAGAACTTGCGAAACAGTACTTCCTTCTGACGCTCATTGGTTTGCAGGACTTGCTCGAGCAGGCCTGGCTCAGCCGCTCGCTCATTCAGGGCTTCCACCAGTGCCAAAACGTTTCGGCTGAGGCCGGGGCCACCAAAGCCACAGCCAGGATAGAGATACGATTCGCCAATGCGAGGATCTGCACCCATGGCAACTCGCACCACATCAATGTCGACACCCAGGGATTCAGACAAACTGGCCATGTCGTTCATGTAACTGATCCGCGTAGCCAGAATGCCACTGATTGCCAGCTTCGAGAACTCAGCCTCGCGCAGGCTCATCACCTGAATCACATCCTTGCGGCGATTGAACGGGCGCAGCAGCTCCCGCACCAGCGCTTCACCCTCCCCTTCCTCACACCCCAGCAGAATGCTGTCCGGGCGGGTAAACGTCTGAAACGCATTCCCTTCCTGAATCAGATCTGGCAGCGCGACCAGGGCAGAGCGGGGGTCGACTTGTTTGGCGATGGCGCGCAACTGCTCCGCCTTTCCCACCGGGCCAACGGTCTGGTTTACGATGACACCACAGCCTGTTGAGGCAGCCAGCCTGGCAACAAGCTGCTCCGCTACGGCCTCCTGCCCCGGCAGCAAGGCCAGAAAAACGGCATCGGGAGTGGTGAGCGGTGCATCATCCCAGAAGCCAGTCGTCAGGCGACCGCTTTTTAGCTGGTCAACACACAGCCGGTCCAGCCCTTGCTCCCGAAACAATGGGGTACCATCCTTAAGACGGTCACGGGAGGCCGGCTCCACCACACACCAGTGCACCTGATGCCCGGTCTGTGCCATGGCAGTTGCCGTCACCTGAGCGCAAAGTGTGTCGCCATAAACCGTTATCTGCATTACCCCAGCTCCGCCGCCATCATCGCCCGCACCTGTTCACCCAGCTCGGGATGCCGCGCTGCAAAATGGAAAATTGCCTGGAGATACCCAGCCTTGTTCCCGCAGTCAAAAGTACGACCCTGCATGGCATAGGCCTCTACAGGTGCATGTTCAAGCAAAGTGGCAATGGCATCGGTGAGCTGAATTTCGTTGCCCGCGCCAGGGGCCGTCCTGGCCAGGATTTCCATGATCTCACCAGGCAGAACGTATCGCCCGACCACAGACAGACGAGAAGGCGCTTCCTCCACGGCCGGTTTCTCGACAACTGCCGTCATCGCTGCCGACTGCCCAGGTGCAGGCACCGTCCCCTGCAAAGCGACAATGCCATACTGGTCCACGCGTTCTGCGGGGACTTCCTCGACCATGATCTGGGCTGCGCCACTGCTCAGATAGTTCTCGACCATCATGGTCAAATCCTCAGCCATGCCTTCGCAGTCCACCAGCACATCTGGCAGCAATACAGCAAAGGGCTCGTTGCCGACGACTGGCGCCGCACACGCCACCGCATGGCCAAGCCCCAGCGCACGATGCTGACGCACCGAAATCACGCTGACATCGGCGGGCAGGATATTCTGTACCTCGGCCAACAAGTCATTCTTGCCTTTCTCAGCCAACTGCTGCTCAAGCTCAAATTGGGTATCGAAGTAATCCTCGATCGCCGTTTTCGCAGAATGAGACACCAGGATGATTTCCTTGATCCCGGCCCGCACCGCCTCTTTCACCACGTACTCAATGGCGGGGCGATCAACGATAGGCAGCATCTCCTTCGGAATCGACTTGGACGCCGGCAACATTCTCGAACCGAAACCCGCCACCGGTAAAACCGCTTTTCTAACCATTTACAACTCTTCGACTGGTTCCGGGAATCAGAAGCGCAATAAAAATGCCAATTAACGCACCGATTCCGTCATCAAAAAAATCCTGCCAGGATGGAGATCTACCAGGGACCCAGATCTGAACCACTTCGATCATGGCGCCGAAAGCCAGCATCAACAAAAGTGTAAGATACCAGCGCAGTCCCATTCGGGCCAAAAGGAAAGACATCAAACCAATGAAAAACAGGTGAGCATAGCCATCAACCCTAGAGAGCATCATAACGTCCCTTACATGCTCACGAAACGGCCCAGGGAGCAACGCCCCTACAATGAAAACAAGAGAGACGAGCAGGAACTGCGCTAGCAGCAGTTGTCGTCGAATCCATACGCTCATTGACTCGCAACGTCTTGACGGAGGTCGACTATTCAACTTTACACACCTCGGAGTGTCTTCACTGGGAGCCGGTAGTATACCCTCCTAAGGAGGAGCTTCTAAAACGACAAGAGCCACCTAAAAGGTGGCTCTTTATCTACTGAGACAGGCCTTTTGAGGCTTAATCAACAATAGCGGCGATCAGCTGCTTCACACAGGCTTCGATATCGTTCTCGGCGGTGTTGATCACCACTTCCGGCTTATCAGGCGCCTCATAGGGGCTGTCGATACCGGTGAACTCCTTGATGATGCCCTGGCGAGCCTTCTGATACAGGCCTTTGGGATCACGCTTCTCGCACTCTTCCAGTGGCGCATCCACAAACACTTCCACAAACTCGCCGTCTTCAAACAGCGCGCGGGCGGCATCGCGGTCAGCGCGGAACGGGCTAATGAAGGCGGTGACCACGATCAGACCGGCATCCACCATCAGCTTCGCCACTTCGGACACACGACGAATATTCTCGGTACGATCCTCGTCGCTCATGCCCAGGTTCTTGTTCAGGCCATGACGAACATTATCGCCATCCAACAGGTACGTATGCTTACCCTGCTCAGTCAGCGCCACTTCCAGAGCATTGGCCAGAGTGGATTTACCAGAACCGGACAGACCCGTCAGCCAGATACACTTGGGCTTCTGATCTTTGACCTTGGCGCGGTCCGCCTTGGAAATGTTGGACTCGTGCCACACGACGTGGGCTTTGGATTCGTTGGCTTTTTCCTGGTACGGAGACTTGTCAGACATGCGTAATTCCTTCAGTTCAAAGTTGCGAGTCACGAGTTGCGAGTTACGAAAAGCAACTTCAACACTCATTCAATTCCCGCCTGATGCCATAAATCAGAGCACCAAGCATTCTGGAAAGTTGGTCGGTTTCCGAAAGCCATTTCCCGGCTACAGTGTCATCGATGTAGTCGATTTCGCTTCCAATATGTACCTGAGTTCGGAGCTCGCCAACCGAGCCTTTCGCATAGCTCCAAAACCTTCCTCTATCCTTGAGAGAAACCCTCTCGAAGCCCTCTGCAATGTTGCTGGGTACCGATAAGGCTGACCGCGTAATCTGGTCCTTAAATCCATAATCCCTGCACTCCCTGAAGTGCCGAAACATTTCTACGCTTAACGCCACAGAACGGCGCCACACTTCCATTTCTTCAAATCGCATCCTTGCTTTGCTCCTTTCGTACAAAGACATCCTTGTCCCGTATTGATTTTTTGCCTTTCGAAACTCGATACTCGAACCTCGTTACTGCTTTTTAGAACCCCCACACCATCGGAATCACAGCAAGACTAATCACCCCCACCACCACACTCATCGGCAACCCGATCCGCACATAATCTCGGAAAGTATAGCCGCCGGGGCCCATCACCATCAGGTTGGTTTGGTAGCCCAGCGGCGTCATGAAGCTCGCGGAGGCGGCGAACATCACGGCGACGATGAAGGGCATGGGGCTGACACCCAATTGCTCGGCCACGCCAACGGCAATGGGGAACACCAGCACAGCCGCGGCGTTGTTGGTAATCATCTCGGTGAACGCTGCCGTCAGCAGGTACACGATTACCAACGCCATAAACGGCGACAGGCCGCTGTCCGGAAAGGCTTCCTGCACAATCCAGGCGGCTGCGCCGCTGCTTTCCATGGCCTTGCCCAGGGCAAAGGAGGCACCGATCACCACCAGCACCGGGAGGTTCACACTGACATTCATACGCGAACGGTTCACCGTCACGCAGCGCAACGCCAGCATCAAGCCGGCGGCCACCATAGCGGCTTCCAGCGTAGACGCAAGCCCCAGCACATTGGCCAGCACCATCAGCACCAGCACACCCACGGCATAGGGCGCCCGCCGGAAATCCGGCGGCGTAGAATCCTTCAGCGGGCTCACCAGCATGAAATCGCGCCGGTAGCGGTATTGCTCAACAAATTGCTCACTGGTCTCCAGCAACAGGGTATCGCCCACCCGCAGCACCAGCTCACCCACCTTGCCAGCCATGCGCTGGCCATTACGGCTGATGCTCAGGATCGCCGCCTGATAGCGGGTACGGAACCCGGTTTCTTTCACCGTCTTGCCGATGCCCGGAAATTCCGGACTCAGTACCACCTCGACCAGATGGCGTTGGTGATTATTCAGGCCCAGCTTGTGCACCGCCCCATGGGCCGACTGCAGGCCATTGATCCGCTGCAGCTCACGGGCACACTCCGGCACACCCACAAACGCCAGCAGATCCCCTTCCTGCAGGGTCATCTGCGGGCCCACTGCGGTAAACAGCTTTTCGCCACGCTGGATTTCGGTCAGGTAGCCGTAGGTCAAGTTACGCAAACCGGCATCCTGAATGGTTCGCCCGGCAAGGTTACTGCCCTTGGCAACAATCATTTCCACGTGGTACTCACGGGCATGCTCCCACTGCTCCACCATGCCCTCTCGCTCAGGCAACAGGTAACGGCTCACCAGCAGCATGAACAATCCGCCACCCAGCAGCACAGGAATGCCCACCCAGGCCACATCGAAAATACCGAAGGCCGGCAGGCCTTTTGCCTGTACCAGGCCATCTACCACCAGGTTGGTGCTAGTGCCGATCAAGGTACAGGTGCCACCCAGAATAGCGGCATAACTTAACGGCAACAGCAGCTTGGAAGCAGACAGCTTGAGCCGCTGGGCCCACTCCTGCACCGCAGGAATCATCATGGCCACAACGGTGGTGTTGTTCAGAAAGGCGCTCAATAAAGACGCAGGGGCAATCAGGCGGAACTGGCTGGAAAGTACCGTTTTGGGCTGGCCGAGTAGCCGATGGGCCACCCAGTAAATCGCCCCGGTATCCCGCAAGGCCGCAGCCACCACATAAAGAGCGGCAATCGTCATCAAGCCGGGATTGGCAAAGCCTGCCAACGCCTCACCCGGCGTAATGATGCCCGTTACCAGCACCGCCACCAGCGCCGCCATCATGGTCAGGTCCGCCGGCACACGATTGGTCGCCAGTGCTCCCAGCACCGAGACCACAATCAGCAGGGTTATCAGAATATCCAGGCTCACTCAGCGAATCCTTCCGGCGCAGCACGCGTGATCATAAAAGGCGCATTTTACAGCGAAAAAGGGATATAAAAAGCGGTTATTAATTCGATATTGGCATAACCAAAGACGCAGCCAAACTTCAGCGCCGCAGGCAAAGCCCGCACGCTACCCCTGTAGGAGCCATGCTCGCCATGGCGATCCGGCCACAGGCCCACGAGCGTCAGCCCACAAACCATCGTCATGCAAGCATGGACTCCTACAAGAGCAGCGCACGAGCATCACATCGAACCCCGTAGGAGCCATGCTCGCATGGCGATCCGGCCGCAGGCCCACGGGCGTCAGCCCGCAAACCATCGTCATGCAAGCATGGACTCCTACAAGAGCAGCACACGAGCATCACGTCGAACCCCGTAGGAGCCATGCTCGCATGGCGATCCGGCCACAGGCCCACGGGCGTCAACCCGCAAACCATCGTCATGCAAGCATGAACTCCTACAAGAGCAGCACACGAGCATCACGTCGAACCTCGTAGGAGCCATGCTCGCATGGCGATCCGGCCGCAGGCCCAAGGGCGTCAGCCCGCAAACCATCGTCATGCAAGCATGGACTCCTACAAGAGAAGCACACAAGCATCACGTCGAACCCCGTAGGAGCCATGCTCGCATGGCGATCCGGCCGCAGGCCCACGGGCGTCAGCCCGCAAACCAGCGTCATGCGAGCATCACCGTCTACAGAGGGAGAGGAGTATCTTGTGGGCAGTTCAGCTTGCTGAACGAATGAGCTTTCAGACCAAGGAACCTGTTCGCCCAGGCAAGCTGGGCTCCGACAGAACAGCAGAGGGATAAATCCAGCGACGCTCCTGCAGCCAAGGCTCCGAAAGGTTAATCCGGCAGCGACACCGCATTAACCGCCCGTCGCGGCAGCTCACGAGTGGCCATGGCCGCGGTTTTCTCGCTGCCGGCCGAACCAGGCGCATACCCCACCACATAGCTGCGCAACAGCGCTTTCATGGAGTCATTGTCACTACGCTCCAGCGCCTTGCGGAACGCTTCAAGCGCAAACTGCACTTCGTCCCAGCTCAAGGCATCCTCAGAAGCCTGCATGATCATTTCATGCTCGGTGCGCACACTGCAGTCACCAATGATCAGCTCTTCATACAGCTTCTCGCCCGGCCGCAGCCCGGTAAATGACAATGCGATATCCCCGTTGGGGTTTTCTTCATCCTTCACTGACAACCCCATGAGATGAACCATGGTGGTCGCCAGATCCACAATCCGCACCGGCTCGCCCATATCCAGAACGAACACGTCTCCACCTTTCGCCATGGCCCCAGCCTGGATTACCAGCTGGGAGGCTTCAGGGATCGTCATAAAATAGCGAATCACATCCGGGTGGGTCACTGTCACCGGCCCACCGCGCTGAATCTGGTCACGGAACAGCGGCACCACCGAGCCGGAAGATCCCAGCACGTTGCCAAATCGCACCATGGAGAACACCGTATCAGAACCGCGAGCCGCCATCGCTTGCAGCACCAGTTCAGCAAATCGCTTGGTCGCCCCCATCACATTGGTAGGGCGCACGGCCTTGTCTGTAGACACCAGAATGAAGTGCTTAACACCTGCCGCTTCAGCGCCTTGGGCAGCTTCCAGCGTACCCAGAATATTGTTGCGCACCCCGGAGGATGGGTTGGCCTCCACCATGGGCACATGCTTGTAGGCCGCCGCATGGTAAACCGTATCGATACGGTGCATCCGGCACAGCTGCTCCATCAAGCCACGGTTCACCACCGAACCCAGTGCGGGCACAACTTCCACCTTGAGCTTGCGTGCGGCAATGGTTTGACGCAGCTCCTTCTCAATGATGTAAAGCGAGTATTCGTTTTGCTCAACCAGAACAAGGCGACTGGGAGACAAAGCCAGAATCTGACGACACAGCTCGCTGCCGATAGAGCCGCCCGCTCCGGTCACCAGCACATCCTTGCCGCTGATACAGCGATGCAGCAGATCCTGACGCGGCGGTACCGAATCCCGGCCAAGCAAGTCCTCAATGGCCACATCACGCACTTCTTCCAGACGTGCCTTGCCCATGGCGATATCGGCCAGGCCAGGTACCGTCTGCACCCGAATGTTCAGGGTTTCCAGCCAGCGGACAATCGCCATGCGGCGGGAGCGATTGAGGGAGGGCAACGCCATGAGTACCGCAGCGATTTTCTTCCTCTGGGCGGCTTTCTCCAGCGCCGCACGATCAACCACCGGCACACCGGCAAGCAGCGTGCCTTGCTTGCTGGGGTCATCATCCACCACCAGCGCGGGGAAGAACTCCGTACTGGACTGCAAACCGGACACCAATTGAGCACCGGCATGGCCTGCTCCAAACACCGCCACCGGCTGACGATTCAGCGCGCCGCCCAGCACATTCACCAGGAAACGGCGCATCAGAAAACGGCTGCCACCAAGATACAGAATGCCCAGCATGCCCCAGATCAGGAACACTGAACGGGGAACCGAAGCATCCGGCACCATATAGGACGCCCCTGCCAACACCGCCACCGACACCAATACCCCGGTCAGCAACGACCAGGCAACTTCAGCGCCCAGATAGCGAACGATGGAACGATAGAAGCCCGTCAGGTACAGCACCGGCACCGCAACAAGCGGAGCGGCGATAAAGAGCCAGAGGTCATGGATCGGCGGGGCCAGGGTATTCAAACGCAAACCGTAGGCCACAGCCACCAACAGCGGCAGCGCAACCAGATCCGCCGCCAGCATGATGCAGCGCTTGAAGAAGCGCGAAATCGACACCAGTCGATAAACAGAAGGGTAAAGCCATTTACTCGACATTCAGGTCCATCCATGTGACCAACGCAACCGCCAGACCAGGCGAGAGCCTCAATGCGACTCAATTCACATTCTCAATTGCGAAACATTATAGGCGCGTGTCCATATATTCCAATGCAAAAGTGACATTTGAATGTCATTCGCTGCATCCAGAAAGCAATATTAGACACGCCATTCAATCGGCAATCCGTGCTGGCCAGCACACAATCTTGACCTTTTTTCGTTCTATTACATTCTGATATCCGACGCCCGCGCACCAGGGGTTGAACTCCTCCCCTCCCCCTGTAGGAGCTATGCTTGCCATGGCGATCCGGCCGCAGGCCGACGGGCAAGAGCCCGTAAACCATCGTCATGCGAGCATGGACTCCTACAAGTGAAGCACCCGCGCACCGGGGGTTGAACTCCTCTCCTCCCCCTGTAGGAGCTATGCTCGCCATGGCGATCCGGCCGCAGGCCGGCGGGCAAGAGCCCGTAAACCATCGTCATGCGAGCATGGACTCCTACAAGTGAAGCACCCGCGCACCGGGGTTTGAACTCCTCTCCTCCCCCTGTAGGAGCTATGCTCGCCATGGCGATCCGGCCGCAGGCCGACGGGCAAGAGCCCGTAAACCATCGTCATGCGAGCATGGACTCCTACAAGTGAAGCACCCGCGCACCGGGGGTTGAACTCCTCTCCTCCCCCTGTAGGAGCTATGCTCGCCATGGCGATCCGGCCGCAGGCCGGCGGCTCACCCTTCGGGGCAAACCACCTCAACCGGCAGCCCCCACCGCTCATACTGTTCTTCCAGTGCACTCTTCAGCCCCGCCTTGGCCTCCGGGTCGCCATGCACTACTCGCACTTGCCGTGGTTTGTCTTCCATACCCGCGACAAAATCCAACAGGTCACGCTGATCACCATGGGCGGAATAACCGCTGATGGAGGTCACAGGCAATGCAATGGCATACCGCTCACCATCCAGCGTCACCTCGCCCCCCTGCCCCTCCTGCTGAATGGTTCGCCCCGGCGTCCCCCTGGCCTGGTAACCCACAAACAACAGGTTGTGCCGGGCATCTTCCAGCATGGCTTTCAGGTAATTCACGATCCGCCCGCCCGCACACATGCCGCTGGC
Source organism: Alcanivorax sediminis (assembly GCF_009601165.1). Classification (NCBI taxonomy): domain Bacteria; kingdom Pseudomonadati; phylum Pseudomonadota; class Gammaproteobacteria; order Oceanospirillales; family Alcanivoracaceae; genus Alcanivorax; species Alcanivorax sediminis. The sequence goes on from NZ_WIRE01000001.1 coordinate 3,079,373, forward strand.
CGCGATCACCACCGCAGGCCGGGCACTGTCCGCCAGATGCCTCACCATACGCATGTGGGCATCATGATCATCCACTGTCAGCATCTGATCAAAGCTCAATGGTTGACGCCCCTCATCCAGCCGCTCCCGTGCCTCCATATCCCAGAATGCATCCAGCTCCCGGTACACCTGGGTAAACCGGCTGGCGAGCGGTGAATCGAGCACAATGGGTAGCTCATCCCAATCAAGGTGCTCATTCAGCGGTGCTGAACGGTGACGATGAATCAGCCCTTCCAGCTCATACAGCAACTCCTGCGTACGGCCAATGCTGAACGCAGGAATCAGCAAGGTGCCTTTGTCCTCCATGGAGCGCACCAGCGCACGCTCAAGCCGGGCAGAGCGCGCCGCCCTGCCCTCATGAAAACGATCCCCGTAGGTACTCTCGATCACCAGGCAGTCCGCCCGGTAGGGAGACTGAGCCGAGCGAAGAATCGGCGCCAGCCTGGCCCCCAGATCCCCTGAAAACACCGTCACATGCCCCTGCGAATCCCGACAGGACACCGACGCAGAGCCCAGAATATGCCCGGCAGGCAGCAGCTGGATAAAGGCCTTTTCATCACCCAGCGCCAACCCGGTCCACGCTTCATAAGGCACCGGCACCAGCCGCTGGTCCAGCAAGCGCAGAAAGGCGTCTACCTGTTCCGGCTGGCGGCTGATCCCCAGCCGGAACGCATCTTCCAGCACAATCGGCAACAACCGCGCCGAAGGCTCGCTGCAATACACTGGGCCGTCATACCCCGCCGCAAACAGCCACGGCAGCCGCCCCACGTGATCAATATGCACATGGGTCAGCACCACCGCCTGAATCCGGGAAATATCGAAATCAATAGAAAGATCTGACGCAGACGCGCCAGCCGGGCCGGCATCGCGGCCCTGAAACAACCCACAGTCAATCAGCATAGACGCCGACTCACCCACCACCCACTCATGGGCAGAGCCCGTCACCCCCTGCACCGCACCGTGGTGCACTACAAACGGAAAGCCCCCATCCCGGAGCGCATCACGACAATCCATGTCTTTTAACCCCGCTTCATGCGACACGCTGCTCGCAGCCGCGCACAGGCCCATGCTTTTATACACACCCCATCCTGGGGCAGCCTTAAACTTACCTCAGTAAAAGCATCACTCGCAGCGCGCTGCCCTTCCATCGCCATGCAAGCATAGGCTCCTACAAAAACCGGCAAACCTCCGCTGCAGGAGCCATGCTTGCATGGCGATCCGGCCGAAGGCCGCAGGCGCAAGCCTGCTCTCTCATCACCTAAAGCGTCGCCAACTCCATCACCTTTTTCAACACATCACAGGTTCGAGCAATCTCATCCGCCGTCAACGTAGGATGCACCAGAAACATCAGCGAGGTCTCCCCCAGCTCCCGTGCCACCGGCAGCCGCTCCTCCGGCCCGAGGCCAAGATCCGCAAATGCCTTCTCCAGATAGACCTCACTGCAAGACCCGGAAAAACACGGCACCCCACAGGCGGCAATCTCATTCATGATCCGGTCACGGTCCCAACCCGCAGACAACGCATCCGGCTCAACAAACACATAGCACTTGTAGCCCGCATGGCCAATCTCCGCTGGCACCTCAGGCACCCGCAGGCCGGTGCAGGAACGCGCAGCATCCCAGATCGCCTCGCACTTGGCCCGGCGCAGCTGCGTCCATAGCGCCATGCGCTTCAACTGAATACGGCCAATGGCAGCCTGCATCTCCGTCATCCGCCAGTTAGTGCCCACACTCTCATGCAACCAGCGGAAACCCGGCGCATGCTCACGCTCATACACCGCCTCCCAGCTCTTGCCATGATCCTTGAAACTCCACATGCGCGACCAAAGTGCACGGTCATTACAGGTAACCATGCCCCCTTCCCCGCCGGTGCTCATGATCTTGTCCTGGCAAAACGACCAACAACCCACATGGCCAAGGCCACCCACCGGCTTGCCCTTGTACGTTGCGCCATGGGCCTGGGCACAATCCTCAATCACATAAAGACCATGCTGTTCTGCCAGCGCCATCATGCCATCCATATCACAGGGCCAGCCGGCCAGGTGCACACAAATCATGGCCTTGGTCTTCGGAGTAATCACCGCCGCCACCGTTTCAGGCGTAATGTTCTGGCTATCCGCATCCACATCTGCAAACACCGGCGTTGCCCCGGCATTGATTACCGACGTGGCAGAGGCCAGAAAGGTACGCGGCGTCACCACCACCTCATCCCCCGCACCAATTCCCAACCCCTTCAACGCCAGATCCAGCGCCAGAGTGCCGTTGGCCACCGCAATGGCATACTCGGCACCAGCAAAGGCGGCAAACTCGCGCTCGAATTCACGGCCCTCCTGACCAGTCCAGTAATTCACCTTGTTGGAAAGCAATACGCGAGACACCGCATCGGCTTCTTCCTGGGTAAAGGAAGGCCAGGGAGAGAAAGGGCCGTTAAGCATAATCAGATAAACTCAGGTAGTTCTTTGAATGGCTTGGCGGGTGAGCCTATATAAACCCTATTTGGCTCAGCGTCCTTGGTAAGGACACCTCCCATACCCAGCATTGAACCAGAAGACATCACGACCCCCTGCCTGATAGCTGCGCCTGTTCCAACCTCAACGCCAGACTCCAAGGTCACATTTCCAGAGAGAGCAACCATTGGAGCGACAGTTACAAAGTCTTCAATAACATCATCGTGCCCAACAGTAACATTCAGGTTGAGTATCACATGGCGACCGATTTTAATATCGACTGTGGCCATACAGCCCGCGCAAATAAGTGCCCCTTCACCAATTACTACACTGTCATCCATCTTGACGGAGGGGTGGACTAATGTCGTAAATTTATCCATGCCCTCTGCGTCAAGCCTTTCAACAACCCTGCGCCTTACACGCGGATTACCAATCGCTACTACAAACTCAGCGTCAGGATAATCTACCCATGTAGAGGAATGCCCAAGTACCGCGTAATCACCTTTCCTGCCGGGCTCAATACCATCATCAAGAAAACCCAATACTGAACGGCCGCATTCCTTTGCAAGCCAAGCGATCTCTCGGCCGAAACCGCCAAATCCAATGACAACAACCGGTTTCATGCTTTCTCCCTGTAAGAATCCGTATTGGTTTTTCGACAGTTCTCACCTTCAAACCTGGACATAGTTGCCTCACCCTCCTGGCTGATGCCATCTCGCCTTACCACCTTCCACATGGTAAGAAACAGGATTTTGACATCCAGCCACAGAGTACGGTTGTCCACATACCACACATCCAGCTCGAACTTGTCTTCCCAGCTCAATGCATTGCGGCCATTAATCTGGGCCCAGCCGGTAATCCCCGGGCGCACCTCATGCCGGCGCGCCTGGCGATCTGAATACAGAGGAAGATATTCCATCAACAAAGGGCGTGGCCCTACAAGGCTCATATCCCCCTTCAGCACGTTCCAGAGTTCAGGCAGCTCATCCAGACTACTGGAACGAAGAAACTGACCAATGCCTGTCAGTCGATCCGCATCCGGCAGCAGGTCACCGCTGGCATCACGGGCATCCGTCATGGTCCGAAATTTGGCCATTGCAAAGGGACGGCCATCCATTCCGGGGCGAACCTGCCGAAACAGCACCGGGCTACCCAGTTTCACCCTGACCAGCAAGGCCAACAGCAAAATCAACGGGCCAAGCACCAGCAGTCCACACAGGGCACCCACGATATCCATCAACCGTTTCATCACAGCCCCATTTCCTTGAGCATTACCGCATTCACCTTATGCACATCGTACTTCTCTTCGGCAATCTGACGTGATCGTCCCCCCATTGAGACAACACGATCCGGGTTTTCAATCAGCTTCATCATGGCATCCGCCAGCGCTGCAACGTCCTGCACCGGCACAAGATATCCGTTATCGCCATCAACCACAGTTTCCCGACATCCTGGAGCATCGGTAGTAATAACAGCCCGCCCCATGGCCATGGCCTCCAGCACGGTGCGTGGCGTTCCTTCACGGTAAGAAGGCAACACGTACACACTGCTATCTGCAATTGCCGGGCGAACATCTGCAAGCTTGCCAAGAAACTCCACCGTACCCGTTGCCACCCACTCATCCAGCTCAGACTGGTGTATCGCATCCGGATTATCATCAATCCAGCCCACCAGCCGGAACACCGCATCAGGATACTGCGCTTTTACCAAAGCAGCGGCTTGGGCGTACTCACGCACGCCCTTGTCACCGAGAAGCCGGGCAATCAAAAGAAATGACGGCGGCTCAGGCAGCGGCGACACCCCGTACTCCGCCACATCGACACCAGAGCCATTCACCACACGGGAAGGAATGGCGGGCTTCAATAGACCCAACTGCCTGAACAGGGCCTCATCATCCGGGTTCTGGAAGAACACCAACCGATTGCGAGACAGAGAAAACCGATACAACTGCTGAATCAAAGCACGCAACAGCTTGCGCAGCCCTGTCGCCTCACCGGTAAAGGCATACCCCAAACCAGTAATCAGGGCAAAGCGATGGCGAACCCCACTCAACCAGGCCGCCAGGGTGCCGTAAATGACCGGCTTGATCGTGTAGCCAAGTACATAATCAGCCCGGATCCGTCCCATCAGTTTGCGCAATGCCTGCACAGCAGCAAGATCCCTCACTGGATTCAAACCGGTACGCTCAAGCGGGATATCGTGAACCGTTACCCCCAAACCGGAAAGGCGTGCAGCAATATCGGATTCAGCATCAAGCCCTGGCACCGCCACATGTACCGTGCATCCCGTCTCAATCAGCGCCTCAATCAACGGACCACGAAACTTGATCAATGAATCCGGGAAACTGGCCACCAGCAAAAAAACCGGCTTTGTCATCGGTTGCTCCCTTCAATAGCCGGAGCGTCAGACTCGGCTGGGTACCGTGAACGGCCAATCACCGAAATCAGCAAAAAAATCAGCATGGGAGCAAACATCCATTTTTGTCGCAGGGCGATACCCAGGTTCGCCGTCGTCATCGCCAGAATCAGCCAGGCACACAGCGAGTAAATCCAGAGGAACATCCTGTTGTGAGCCCTCAAATAAGGGGGCAACGGTTTCTTGATCAACGCCCAGGTACCGGCAACAAACAGGAACAACAAGATGGTGTTATCCAGCGCCGCCGCCAAAAAGAACAGATTGCGGGCCTCAATCAGCGTGGGGCGGAACAGGTAGGTAAACATTTTTTCAGGCAATGACATATTCGAAATATCAACAGCACCGCCGCCCTTTAAATTGGCGCCCTCTCTTCCCTCAATGAAATCAGAAACATCACTAAGCCTACCCCCTTCAACACCTGAATAATCAAGAGCCAACGGGACTAAAAAAGCAGAAACAAGAAGCGCTAACCCACCAATAATGACACGTTGAGGCCATGTAATCCCACGCCGAAAAAGAAAAGAAACAGCAAAAGCGGCCCCAACCATTCCGGCAATATGCGGCCGCACAATAAAAAGCAGTAAAAACGGGACGATTGCATACCCCCACCTTTTATTTAAGTTAAAAGAAACCCACAAAATCATACATATTGAGAAAAATGACACTGAATCTTTCCCAAGCCCTACTGACCAGAAGTTCAATGATGGCAAAAGAGGAATCATTGCTATAAACCAGCTCCACCACCCGCCCTCTGTGGCCATCACCTCCTTAAGAGAACTGTAAAAAGCGACAACTCCTAAATAGCCCAAAAATGCAAAAGTTAAGGAACAGGCTAAAAATGGGTACCCTAAACCCACACTTAAAAAAGAAACACCGACCCTTACAGCATGCGTACCCAAAGAAAAAGATGGTTCATTAAAGCTATGCAAGTAATATTCCCTTGCGTCACCCCCATTGGCCACAACAAACATCGCATAAGCCACAGCAAACAAGGAATGCCAAACATAAAGAACTGCGGCATATGAAATCGATACTTTGAAAAAACGAGCAACCAGAGGAATAGTAAGCGCCCCTGCCATGACGACATTCATCACATACAGCAACTCATAACTTTCCGTATATAGCTGAATAGGCATTATCAACTACGATCAGATCCAATATTTTGGTAAATTTCTCGATACACTGACACAACGCTCTCAATCGAGAAACCATTTAATATCCTGTCTCTATTTCTTATAGCAATATTTTTTCTTTCATGGCCCGAAAGTGAAAACATCAAAAGCATATTCTCAACCAACTCGCCAACATCTCTCGACTTGGAAACAAACCTCGCATCATCAAGAAGAAATGATGCATCCCCTACATCGGTTACAACACAAGGCAGCCCGGAAAGCATGGCCTCACCCAAAACATTAGGGAACCCTTCAGAGATAGAGTGAAGACAAAAAATGTCAAACCCCGACATCAGCCTGGCCACATCTGAGCGCTGACCAAGCAAGATACACTGGTCGGTTACACCCCATTGTTCCAGCAAGGCCAAAAGCTCCATATTAGAGCTGTCCAGCCCTCTCCCCACCATTACCAACCTCAAGTTCTGGCGAGTTTTCACCAAAGCACTCAAAGCAGCAATCATAGTTGCATGATCTTTTACAGGGTGATAACGACCGACCGTTCCAATTAAAATATCGCCTTCTTCTATTGACAGCTCAGATCTGACCTCATCTCTACAGTGCTCATTACCCAAAAAATCATTAACCAAAAAACCATTAGGAACTACCAGGGATTTCTTTTCACAGTATCCAAGCCGTTCATGAGCCAACCGGGATGCCTCTGCCGCGTAGATAATTTTCCGCGGTATAATATGTGAAAAAAAAGCACATACTCGCCTGAGCAACACCGTTGCCTTATTCCCTGCAAGTTCAATATTGGTACTTCTCACACACCAGACGACATTTCTTCTGCCGACCAAAAAAGCAGCCAATCCGCCGAGAAAGTCAGCATGATACATCCATGTATGCACCACATCAGGTTTAATACTTGCGACGATACGAAGAAGATTAAAAAAACAACCAGGGAGTGTCAGCAGGCCCTTTAACCCCAGAGAGCGAACCACAATTCCCCGCGCTGAAAGCTCCTCGCCTATCCTCCCCTTGGTGGTCAACGAAACAACCATATGCTCAACATTATCAGAGCTATTATTGATTAACCGCTGAAGCATGAGTTCAGCACCACCAACATTGAGGCCAACAATAACATGAAGAACTTTAATCACTTGCCCGCCTCTTATCTATGCCTTTTCTGAACATCGGAGAAAACCACAGATCCAGCAGGAACCACCATTTCGTCATCAACTCGAAGCGGGCCAATTACCTTGGCGCCAGCACCAATCAACACATTGTCTCCAATCGTAGGAGCACCGAGATTCTTCCTTGATCCGAAATTTGACCCAATTGTAACGTGGTGAAAAATCACACATCCATCCCCCACAACTGCCAACCCCGAAATAAAAACGCCAAAAAAACCGTGTTTAAAAACAACGGATTTACCAATCTGCGCGGAGAATGGGACCGAGCAACCAAAGACCAAACTCAGGCCACGAGATAACAAAAGGCACCAAATGTATGGAATCCAATAAAACCGCAATGTCTTTTTCTTCAACATCAAACAACGACCAAACCTGTAGTTCACCAATAGCAACACAGCCAAAAGCCCGGCTCTATGATTATTTTTTATATCGGACTTTATTATTTCAAACATCGAACTTTCTCAAGTAATCAATCATCGCTTCAGAGAAACATTTCTGGAGATCACTCCCTCCCTCCGTATACGCCCACTTATCCCCCACCATAGAATAAAACCCTGGAGAGTTAACCAGCGTATAGGGGCCAAAATTGGTAGCCTGATACTCTATCAAATAGCAAACCCCCGATGAAATTGCGATATCAAGCGAGGCATAGGGGGAATCCAGTCTTCTATAAACATCAGCGGCAAAAGAAAGCACTTCACAGGGGAGATCGCCAGAAACAGGGAACTCAAACATACCGCTACCACTTGCTTTAAAACTGTTTTTCCTCACCCCTCTCCTCAGGACAAAGTATTTATTGGCAAACACCAGGACTTTATAGTCACCAGCAAGGTCTGGAACAAACTGCTGAGAGACACTCAGACACTTCCCTTTATTTCGATAGCTGTATATAGCGTACTCACTAGGTGTCAGCTTTATTTTTCTAGCAAGATTAATAAGAAACCTCATTAGACCAACGCGAAACTTTCCTCTTACTTTTTTCAGGTCTTGCTCATGTTTAATTAACTCAACCCCTGCACTCCCGGCACCATTAGACGTTTTAAATACAAAAGGGTACTTTTTGGGGCCTTCATCTTTATGAAGGAAATATGTCCCCTCCAAGCCACCAAACCCCATTTTCTCTCTGTAAATTTGCTGAAAACCCTTGTTTTCATGCGCCATCAGCACATCCATTGATGGAACTACTTTACAAAACTTGGATGCCAAGTAAATGTGATCTTTGACATAGGTTCTTATATCAGGGTCGTCGGATGATGTATAAAAAACAACATCATCAGGCTTTAGATCCAAGCGAGGTATCTGGTCAACAGATATAACCTTCGCTGCATACCCGGAACACATTAAATCCTCAACTATTTCAGTGGCCGAAAGGGATTTCCAACTGGAGCCCGCGCTACCAAAAAAACCATTAGGCAGTGTTGCCACGTAAACATTGGGCTTCATACAAGCAAGCTCTTTCTGTAATAACAATATGAAATTACGGCCAGCAAAAACCTTGATCCGACCAAAACCAAGACAACCGCCATCAAATAAAACATCGGCACGAAAACCAACAGCATTAAAAGCCCTACTAAAGAAACAGTTAATGATATTTTTGCCGCAGCCTTTTCTTGACCCGCCAGCGGCATGTAACCCACACCATAAACCAAATAAAAAAAGCCAAATAAAATACTGGGAGAAAGCCACTCTAGCCAAATGGCAACCTGCGCCCCTTCCGTTGAATAAAGCAGAGTTGATATAAATTCAGAAAACACAAAAGTCATTAATGTAGCTACGCCGCCAATCAACAACATCAGCTTTGCAAAGTAGCCATGCCTAGACCTCATATCTACCGCTACATAAGGCAAAAATGCATTTGCAATAAGCCGCCCCAAAGTTATACACACCTCAACCACCCTCATCGCTGCACTATAAACACCCACAGCTGCCGGGGCGGCCACCAAACCCAGAATAAAAGTGGAGGAGTTGTTGTATAGGACAGGAGACACCTGCATAACAAAAACCGAGAACCCGGATTTAAAGCTGGACTTAACACCTTTCACCCCCCCCCCGGAAAAATTCACTTTTAGCAGTAACTTGACCAGGACCATGGAGAGAATCAGCGTGAGTAAGGCACTCGCAGCGTAAAGAGCATTAACATAAATGTAGTCATCTTCGCTTTGCACCAAGGCAAACAACGAGAAAACATACACTACCTTGGAAAAAGCCCCCAGCACTGCGACTAGCGTCATTCTCTCATGGCCGACAAACATCCAAACAGGCAGTGAAGACTGAAAAATCACCAGAAAAACGGCACCAAAAAAAAGCCATTCATCTACATTCATTAATGCGATCAGCATCGACGACAGAAGCAGCGTAAAAACCGATAAGATTCCAATCGCCGCCATGGTGTTGCTATATATCCTGGATACCTCTTCGCCACTCTCCCGGCACCTAGCGATATCTCTTGCCGCAGTAATATTGAACCCGTAATTGATTAACGCCCCGAAATATGCGGCAAATGAAAGAGAAAAGGCTATCAGCCCGAATTTTTCAAGCCCTACAACCCTCACGAGATACGGGGTTACCACCAGCGGCACGAGAACATCGACTCCCTTTAAGGAAAGTAGGGAGAACATGTTTTTCACAACGCGCCGCTTGGCTTGGTCCATCATGTCAAGTCACTTACATACCAAGGCATGGCCTTGCCGATGCCATCGTAGATGCGATATGCAGGCTCATATCCCAATCTTTCCTTCGACTTATTTATATCCGCCTGAGAATGACGCACATCGCCAGCACGGAAGTCTCGGTACGCGGGGTCCTTTCCGTATTGGACCCCACATTCGTTCAAGGCCACTTTTAACGCATCAAATAGTGTGTTCAGCGTGGTTCTATCACCCAGCGCCACGTTATAGACCTGGCTTTTAGCATCATCTTGTGCTGTAGCGGCCAGCAGATTGATCTGCACCACGTTTTCGATAAAGCAGAAGTCGCGGCTGGTTTCGCCATCGCCGTTGATGAAGACCTCTTCGCCCTTGATCATGGCGGCGGTCCATTTGGGGATGACGGCGGCGTAGGCGCCGTTGGGGTCTTGCCGTTTGCCGAACACGTTGAAGTAGCGCAGGCCGATGGTGTTGAAGCCGTAGGTGCGGGCGAAGACATCGGCATAGAGTTCGTTAACGTATTTGGTGACGGCATAGGGTGACAGGGGCTTGCCGATCTTGTCTTCGACTTTGGGCAGGCCTGGGTGGTCGCCATAGGTGGAGCTGGAGGCGGCGTAGGTGAAGCTTTCGACGCCTTCATCCTTGGCTGCCACCAGCATGTTCAGAAAACCATCGATATTAGCCTGATTGGTGGTGATTGGGTCTTCAATGGAACGGGGTACGGAGCCCAGCGCTGCCTGGTGGAGAACGTAGTCTGCGCCAGTGACGGCTTTTTTACAGTCTTCGAGGTTGCGGATGTCGCCTTCGATGAAGGTGAAGCGAGTCCATTGCTCTCGGGTAACTTCGCCTTGCACTTCGACAAGGTTGTGCTGGTGGCCGGTAGCGAAGTTGTCCAGGCCGATGACAGTTTGGTCCAGCTGCAGCAGGGTTTCCAGCAGGTTGGAGCCAATAAAACCTGCTACGCCTGTGATGAGCCAGGTTTTGGGGTTGGCTTTCAAATCTGCTTGCACTTTTTCGTAGCGGGTTGTCATGTTGGTTCCATTCGTTTGTTCGTTATCTAGCTGCGAGCTACTAGCTGTGAGCTTCGAGCTGCGAGCTATGAGCTGCAAGCTACAAGCTACAAGGGAAGTCAAAGGCGGGGTACCGCCCTGGGCTTCGCCCCTTTGTCCTGGCCCTTCGGGCCCCGCCTGCGGCGGTTCGCACCTCAAGTGGTGCTCCTACAGCGATATGTTCGCTTCGCTCGCCCGTTCGGGATATTCGCCTCTCAAGCGAGGCTCCTACATTTAGTTCTTCGCCTGCAGGCAGGCTCCTACGGTTCTTTCTTTTCCTTGTAGCTTGTAGCTTGAACCTCGTGGCTCGTAGCTCATAGCTCATCGCTGCTTTTACAGCCGCAGGTCTACCTCTTCCTTTGGCAGGGTGTATTTCAGGTCGTAGAGGATGTGTTCGGGTTTGCCGAAACCTCTGATGTCCTGTGCGCCCATGGCTTTGAACTGGCTGTGGCCTACTGCCAGAAGGATAGCGTCGTAAGCGCCCTGCTCCGGTTTTTCTACCGGGGTGATGCCGTATTCGTGTTCGGATTCTGCCGGGTTGATCCAGGGGTCGTGAACATCGACCTGGATGTTGTAGTCCTGCAGTTCATTCACCACATCCACCACACGGGTGTTGCGCAGGTCCGGGCAGTTCTCTTTGAAGGTAAGGCCCATGACCAATACCCGGGCACCGTTGACCTGGATGCAGCGGTTGAGCATGGCTTTTACCAGTTCGCTGGCCACGTGACGGCCCATGCCGTCGTTGATGCGGCGGCCGGAGAGAATGATTTCCGGGTGGTAGCCAATGGCCTGAGCCTTGTGGGTGAGGTAGTACGGGTCTACCCCGATGCAGTGGCCGCCCACCAGGCCGGGGCGGAACGGCAGGAAGTTCCATTTGGTGCCGGCGGCTTGCAGCACTTCTTCAGTATCGATGCCCATTCGAGTGAAGATCATGGACAGTTCGTTGATCAGCGCGATGTTGAGATCGCGCTGGGTATTTTCGATTACCTTGGCGGCTTCGGCTACACGGATGCTGGAGGCCTTGTGGGTGCCGGCGGCGATGATGGAGCCGTAGAGTTGATCGACCAGTTCGGCAATTTCAGGCGTAGAGCCGGAGGTCACCTTGGTGATGGTGGTGACGCGGTGCTCCTTGTCGCCCGGGTTGATGCGCTCCGGGCTGTAGCCGGCAAAAAAATCCTTGTTGAAGGTAAGGCCGGAGACTCGCTCCAGTACAGGAACACAATCTTCTTCAGTGGCGCCGGGGTAAACGGTCGATTCGTAGATGACGATGTCGCCGCGCTTAAGCGTTTTGCCGATGGTTTCGGAAGCCTTGATCAGCGGGGTGAGATCCGGGCGTTTGTGCTCATCGATGGGAGTAGGCACCGTGACGATGTAGACGTTGCAGTCGTTCAGGGCGGCAGGATCGGCGCTGAAGGAAAGCTGGCTGGCGCTGGCCAGTTCGTCGTTGTCCACTTCCAGGGTAGCATCGTGGCCCGCGTTGAGGGCATCGATGCGCGACTGGTTGATGTCGAAGCCCACCACCGCGCGGTGCTTGCCGAATTCCACGGCGAGAGGTAACCCCACGTAACCCAGGCCGATGATGGCCAATTTGATGTTTGCCAATTCCATTTCGCTGTCCTGTCCGGCTATGGTGCTGGTTTGGTGTTCTGTGTTGCCGAGCTTACCGATTTCGCCGGTCTCGCCAATTTCGCCGTAGGAGCCTGCCTGCAGGCGATCCTGTGAAGCTACTAGCTACTAGCTATGAGCTGCGAGCTTCGAGGAAAAGCAAAAAACAGGGCTTCCGCCCTCGGGCTTCGCCCGAATCGCCATGCAAGCATAGCGAAGTTTTTTCCCTTTGTAGGAGTTCCGGTTATTCGCTGCGCTCACCCCTTCGGGGCCGCACTTCGTGCGTTCCTTCGCTGCGCTTGGTGAGGGACGAAGGGTTTGCTTTACCCGCTGGTGCGGGTGAAAACCTGGCCCTTCGGGCCCCGCCTCGGCGGTTCGCGCCTCAAGCGGCGCTCCTACATAAAACCTTTGCCTGCAGGCATACCCTGACGAGCACAGAGGGCTCCTACGGTTCTGTCTTTTCCTCGCAGCTCGTAGCTCAAAGCTCGCAGCTGCTTTCCCTTAATCGTTGCTTTTGCCGTATTCGTAGGCGTAATAGCCGTATTCGTTGGTGGCGCGGCGCTCCATGCAGTTGAGGATGGCGCCTTTGATTTCCACCTTGTTCTGGGCAAAACGCGTGAGCGCAATATCCACTTCCTTCACGCTGTTGATGCCATAGCGGGTAACCAGCAGGCTGCTGCCCGCCAGCTGGCCGACGATGGCGGCATCGGTAACAGCCAGGATGGGCGGGGTATCGATCAACACCAGGTCGTATTCGCTGCTCAGGGTATCCACCAGTTGTTTCAATCGTGCTTGCATCAGCAATTCAGAAGGATTGGGCGGCACCTGGCCACGGGAAATGAACGATAAATTTGCCGTAGCCGTTGCCTGGAGGATGTCTTGCGGCTGAACTTGGCCGGAAAGGTAATCAGACAGGCCTTTCTCATTGCCACCGCCAAAGTAGCGATGCATGTGCCCTTTGCGCAGGTCCGCATCCACAATCACGACCTTCTGGCCCGCTTGCGCCAGCACAGCCCCCAGATTGGCCGCGATAAAGGATTTCCCCACCCCCGGGCTGGGGCCGGAAATCATCAGTACTTTGTTGTTGGCTTCCAGCATGGCGAAATGCAGGCTGGTGCGCAGGCTGCGCAAAGCTTCTACGGCCAGATCTTCGGGGACGGTTGTCGCCAGCAGCGGGATGGTTTTCTGCACCTGTTTGCGTTTGCGGCGCAGCAGGGCAAGGCGATCGGTTTTGGACTGGGCCTCCGATATCGGCACGGCGGCGTAGACGGAGATACCCTGCTCTTCGAGCTGATCCGGGGTTTCAATGCCTTTATTGAAGGCCGCCTTGAGCAGAACAATGCCGATGGAGCCCATGGCCCCCAGCATGGCGGCCAGGATGGCGATGAGCGCCTTCTTCGGCTTGACGGCCCCAGGCTGAACCATGGCCTGATCGATAATGCGCACGCTACCTACCGTGCCCGCCTTCATGATGCGCAGCTCTTGCACCTTGTTGAGCAGGCCCACATAAATTTCCTGATTCACTTCCACATCGCGCATCAGGCGCAGGACTTCCTGCTGGGTTTCCGGCAGCTCCTTGATCTGGTTATTGAGCTGCTGCCTTTCCTGCTCCAGGGAGCCTCGCTGCTGAATGAGGGTGCGGTAGGCCGGGTGCTCGCGGGTAAAGCGGGCGGCAATTTCGCTTTCCTTGATTTTCAGCTCGTTGAGCTTGGCTTCGATGGCAACCAGGCGCTCCAGCACGGACTGGGTTTCCAGGGTGAGATCAACGGATTCACTTTCCAGCCGGTACTGGTTGAGCTTCTCTTCGGCTTCGGTGAGCTTGCCCTTGATTTCCGGCAGCTGGTTATCAAGGAACTTCAGGCTGTTTTCCGCTTCGGCCGACATGCGCTTGATATTCTGCAGCAGGTAGGTTTCCGAAATGGCATCGAGAATTTTCTGGATGCGAGCCTTGTGGGAACCGGTGATGGCCATGGCCATGATGCCGGTGGACTTGCCTTGCTCGCTGATGGAAAGCCGACTACGTAACCGGTTTACGGCTTCTGCCATCGGCTGCTGAACCAGAACCAGCGGCTCGTTGCCGTATTGCCATTCGCCCAGCTCAAGGGTAATTCGGCCATCTTCGCTTTTGATCGGTGTACCCAGGGGAGCGGTGCCCACCATCTGACCATTGAAGTACAGGGCGGGCTGGCCGTTTTCGGCGATCAGGGTGAAGGCTCTGCCCTGCAGACTCTCCGGCACGCTGAACTGTGTGATGGTGACAAAGGTTTCGCTGTCACGGTAACCGGCAAACAGGGGTTTGGGCAGGAATTCTGCTGCGGGTGCCGCGGCGCCCAGGCTGCCGATCAGGGGCAACCGATCCGGCTTTACCTCGATATTCATCTGCAGCTGTTCGATCACCTGGCCCAGCACCATCCGCGAGCGGATGATCTGGATTTCCGCATCGGCCGAGGATTCTTCGGTGAACAGTTCGTTCAGTTCCGAGAAACCGGGCACCCCACCCTGCTTGTCTTCGACTTGCAGCAAGGCATCGGCTTTATAGATGGGAGTGGCGAGCAGGCCATAGGCGGCACCAAGCACAAAGGCCAGCACGGTGGTGCCGATAATCACCCAGCGGTGGTCTACCAGCAGGCCCCACAGGCGATGAAGGTCGATTTCGTCTGCCATAGCGGAAGCCTGATGTTGGCGTTGTGTCATGCTGCTGTTGTCTGCCATTCAATCGATATCCGTTAGTCTTTTCCCGTAGGCGTATGCCTGCAGGCGATTTTTTCAAGCTGCAGGCCTCACGCTATGAGCCACTAGCTACGAGCTTTGAGGAAAAGCAAAGACTGGGCTTCCGCCCAATTCGCCTCTTATACCCTGACGAGCACAGTGGGCTCCTACGGGTTTTGTCTTTTCCTCGCAGCTCATAGCTAGTCGCTCGCAGCTGCCCTACAGTTTTTCCGACCAGGCCTGTGTGGCGGCCTGCATCATTGGGTAGATCCTTTCAAAGGCGTCACGGCCGCGTTTGTACGGGTCCGGGATATCGTGCTTGCCGTTCCAGTGGCTCAGCAGGAAGGTTTTGCCGCTCGCTTCCGGGTAACTTTGCGCCAGGCGTTCTTTCTGACGGCTTTCCATGACCAGGATCAGGTCACTATCGCGACAGATCTCGCTACTCAGCTTGCGGGCGGTATGCTCGCCGCATACCAGACCATTGTCTTCTGCCACCGCTCGGGCGGTGGGCTCCATGCCCTGCCCCACCAGGCCGATCAGCCCCGCGGACGAAATCGTCTTTTCCGGCTTGAGAACCTGCAGCATGAAGGCCACGGTGGGGCTGCGGCAGATGTTGCCATCGCAGACCACCAGAATACGGTTAAACATTATTCGTCCAGATCCCGTACACGGTCTGTTGCCAGCGCACCATAGTAGATGGTCTGGAAGGTGGGCAGGATCTGTTTCACTACCCGGTTCCAGCGAGACAGCGGCGCGGCGGTGACATAGACGATGTCGCGGCGTTGCAGCGGGAAGCTGTCGGCCAGAATCAGGGCGGTGGCGTCTTTGGCGTTGAGTTGATACAGATCGACCAGATGCTCGCTGCCTGGCGGGGCGCGACGGACCACGAAGATGCCGGAGGCGTCAGCGATTTCCTGGTTGTAGCCGCCGCTGGCAGACAAGGCTTCCACCAGACTCAGGCCATTGCGGGTCATGGGTACCGGTTGGGCTTGCATGACTTCGCCCATGACAAAGACCTTGTTGTCAGCGTTGCTGGCCACATGCACTACGTCGCCTTCTTTCAGCAGTACATTGTGGGCCGGGTTGCCTTCCTGGTAGACGGCGCGCAGGGACAGACGATATTCCTTGCTTTCCCGGGTGAGGGTGACATCAGTCCAGTCGGCAAATTCGGTGACGCCACCGGAAGCATTCACGGCATCCAGAAGTCGCAGGGGCACGTTGGTAACAGGATAGGCACCGGGCTGTTTCACGGCGCCAGTGACGTAAACCTTTTGGCTGCGAAACGCTGCTACGGTGACATCTACCTGCGGGTTTTCAATGTATTCGGCAATTCGGCTGGCGATCAGATCCCGGATTTCGGTAACACGCAGGCCTTCTACCTGAATCTTGCCCACATAGGGATAAAAGATGTTGCCGTCGTTATGCACCCAGTTACCGGATTCCGAGGGGCTGCGCATGGAGCCTGCAGGGATGGTGAGTTCCGGGTGATCCCAAACGGTGATTTGCAGTACATCCCCGATGCCGACCACGTAATCATAGGATTCGGGTTCGGACAGCAGCTCGCTGGCGGGCTCAGGCTTGTGCTGCTGTTCCTGACGCAGGATATTGGTGGTGATGGCGTGGACTTTCACCGTATCGGGCAGCGGCTCGGCATCGTCGCTGCCGTCATCATCCTGGAACCAGCCCTGGTTTGGCGAGATGTGGGAGCCGGGCACAAGGGTGCAGCCTGCCATCAGGACGAAACCGGAAACCAACAAACCTTTAACCAATGCGTTCATTGCAGTCTTCATTATCTTTATGGATTACCACGCAAAATCCCGGGTCCACTGTAGCCCGGCAGTCCAGCGTTCACGTTCTTCAAAGGGAGTCACAATGGGCTCATCACTGGCGGAGAGAAGCCAGTGGGCCGTTCCACCCAGCAGGGGGTGGCCAATACGCATTTCCGCCAGTGCCACATCCTGCTCCTCGACAGATTGCAGGATTGCGGCACCGCCGTCTGGTACCACAGCACGAATCACACCTTCCTTATTGAGCGTCGCCTGGCTGAGATTCAGGGCGATGGTCAGGTTGTTGGTGAAGTACTGCTGAATACCCAGGGTCACCGCGCGGGCGTCACCTTCCCAGGTGCTGGCCAGATTACGGCCGTGGTAACGAAAACCACTCTGGTAGGTGCCGTGTTCGTACATGGTGTTATAGCGGCGCTCGCTGATCCAGCTGCCGGCCACGGTTTCGGTGGCTTCGACAAACCAGCGCTGGGTGCCCTTGCCGATGCCGGTGACCATATCGAGGCCTGCCAGGGCATCGAATTTGGAGGGCAGATTGCCGGCTTCGTCTTCGCCCATGAACTGGCCGTAAAGCCCCATGGGGATGTGACCCGGCGCCATGGAGAGACGGAAATCGAACCCGGCAATCTGGTTGCTGGGATCTTCGTCCGGTTCCAGGCCGCTGGTTTCGCCGTTATCCCTGCCTATAAAGGCATTCCAGAAGGCCTTCATGTCCTGTGGCCGCCCTTCCCCGCCCCATTGGGCGAGACGTGAGAGGCCAATCTGCAGGGAATCCAGTGGCTTGAAGACAAAACGCGCTCCCAGCAACTTGGCATCGGGGATGGCGCGATCCTCTTCCAGCTGGCCGGCGATGACCTGCAAGTCCCAGGGGCCAATCCAGCGTAGCCACGGACTTTCCGGCGCAGCAAGCACATGGCGGGACAGCCACACGCCGGGTACCGGGCGGGCGTTGTTGGAGAGCGCCAGAGAGCTTTGCCAGCCCGGCCCCCACCAGCGGTCTACCGCGCCCACGCCCAGCTGCCAGTTGCCCATGACGGCAGCGAGGTAGGAGTCATCGAAGCGCAGGTGCTGATCGTCACGCTCGCCATCGGCGTAACTCACGGCCAGCCGCCCGGACCAGTGTTCGCCGGTGCCGTACAGGGCCAACTGGCCGGTGAAGGTGTCTTCCGGCTGGCTGTCGAAGCTGGTGTAGAGCGGTTCCTGATTGGCGCCACCGAGGGTGATAGATACCCCCCGGGTATTGGCGCGGGCGGCGTCATGGCCAGCCTGCAGGTATTGAAAGTGTGAGCTACTGGCACAGGCTTGCGCCTGGGCTTCCGGCAGCCTGGCCTGCGCCTGGCGTGCCGCTTTCATTACCGCCGCCCAGCTCATGGGCCAGGTGAGGGTCAGGCCGTTGAGGCAGCCCTGGGTTTGCAGGGTTTCGATGTGATGCCGGGCGGTGAGATCGCCGGTGGGTACCCAGGGACTGGCCGCATGGGCGCCGGACACACCCAACCCTAAAAGGGTTGCGATCCAGTAGCGTGCGCGACGGGGTACTCTCACAAAGGACATCCTATCCTGATGGTTACGACTGAAGGGTCGCATTATGGCGGCAAATTTTTGTCATCTATATGACAAGAAGCCGCATTTTACAGAGTGTTTACGGGAATGCGAATGGTTTACCGGGAATATCTGAAACAAATTCAGAGTCGAAACGTGTCATCCCCTAGGTGAGGGATGAGGTGCCTAAAGGTGGGGATCATTCACTGGGCCAGTGCTCAAAATCACGGCGAGACTGGACCTTGGAGGAGCCATTGGCGGGGCTGCCGGGAAGTGCTGAAGGCTGCCCGGCGTGATCGCCAATGCCGGGGCAACGCCATTCAGCTAGTTGGGCTCAGGCCATTGCTGGGGAACCATCTGGAGGCTCTCGAGGCTGTAGCCCTGATCCTTGGCCACTCGCTTCAGCTTCTCGAGCGCTTCTACATTGATCTGCGGCTGGCGAGCCATGATCCACAGGTAATCCCGCTTTTGTCTGCCAATTACGGTGTATTGGTAGTCGTCATCCACGTAGATCACCCGATAATCAGCCTTGAAGGGCCAGATGAAGCGCATCCCCCAGATGGCCGGGTTTTCCGGACTCACAAAGCCGGTGGGCGTCATCTGCTTGAACTCACCATTAAAGCTGTTCTTGCGGAAGGTGAAGGTGGTGGCGACCTTGTTGGGGCCGATCCGTGTGTAGCTTTCCATGGCATTGTGAGCGCCCTTTTCAGGGAGGGTGGGAATGTTTGCAATCACATACCAATCGCCCATGAACCGATCCAGGTCGAACGGGTTCGCCACGTTAATGGGATCTTCAGGAAGAGATTGACAGGCTTGCAACATAAACAGACTCGCGATTAGCAATATCCAGCGCATAGTAAGCTCCAACAGTTTCACCAGTATTGCGCTACACAGGACAAGACGGGGTGAAGGGGCTACCGCCCGCGGCCTGCGGCCGGATCGCCATGCAAGCATGGCTCCTACAATGAGTGCGACGCCTTTCGTAGGAGCTATGCTTGCATGGCGATCAACCCACCTCACAACCACGCCGCGTTCCAGTAGGGGTAATCCCCCACCCGCTCGACAAGTCCTGCGCGCAGCGGGTTGGCAATGACGTATCGGGCGGTGGGCAGCAGGTCAGTCTCCTGCCGAAGGGCGTGATCATGGAATCCCTTTTGCCACAGAGATAACCCCGCCAGCCGGGAGGTTTTGCTTTTCAGCATTCGGACGGTCTGGTCCAGGGAATAGCGCTGCTTCAGGGAAAACATCCAGTGGCAGTGATCAGGCATGACCACGTAGCACCAGTTATGGCAGGCACCGAGCGACTCAAGATCGGTCATTATTCTGCCCACCAGCCGCGCCCGACCGTGATCTTCAAAAAAGGGATAGCGGTGCCGGGTCGCAATGGTGACCAGGTAGGCCTGATATGGCTGGGAGACCCGCCCTTTTCGCAGGTTCTGGCTTTGATGTTCTGTTTTCATGCATCCGAGTGTGTGGCTCAGAGTCACGGACAGAAATCAGCGATATCAGAAGTCGTCGTCCGTGATGGCGTCAAATGACGTCAGCGAAGTGCTTTGTTTTCTGTAGGTGAGCAGCTTGGAGGGTTGTCCCGCCACGCGGGCTGAAACTTCAAGGGCGGTTCCGGTATTGAGAACAAGCGGGCTTGCGCCCTCTGCCTGCGGCAGGATCGCCATGCGAGCATAGCTCCTACGAAGAAGGAAAGGCCTGCGTCAGGTTTGAGAGTGTTGGTTGCTCAATGGTTCTGAGCATCATTAACCGGATGTCCAACCCGCTAGCTTTGGCCAGATTTTGTAGGAGCCGATGCTTGCCATGGCGATGCTTTACCGTCGGGAAAACCGTAGAAAACGTTTTAACGCACAGGTTGAGAGGGCCGTTTGGGTTGGCGATGTCCGTGGGGGATCGCCATGCGAGCATGGCTCCTACGAAGGGCAGGCCTGCGCCAGAATGATAGGGTTTGGTTGCTGAATCGCTCTGTGCTCATTGACCGGCTGTCTAACCCGCCAGCGCCTTGGCCGGGTTTTGTAGGAGCCGATGCTTGCCATGGCGATGCTTTACCGCCGGGAAAAACCGTAGAAGACGTTTTAACGCACAGGTTGAGTGGGTGCGTTTGGGTTGGCGATGCCCGGGGTTGATCGCCATGCGAGCATAGCTCCTACGAAAGGCAGGCCTGTGCCAGATATTGAGGCGTTGCTTTCTGAGGCGCGGGGTAATGCAGCCAGGAATACGGATTCGCCATGCGAACAGGCCCCTGCAGGGATATCAATCGCAGGAGCGATGCTCGCAGGCAATCCAATATCAAGTATCAGGCGTCAGCGACAGCCTTCTTCGGCTTGCTGCGGGGTTTCGGCTTGGGCTTCGCCGCCGCCTCAACTTTCACAGGCACACCGTTCAGCTGGGCCATGGCCGTCACTGACTCGACCCGCTTGCTGGTCAGCACATCGTTGATGCTGGCGCCGCCAGTGCGACGGGCCACATCCAGCTGCACGCCCTGGCGATCATGTCCCCAGCCGTGAGGGACACTGATCACGCCGGGCATAATGTCATCGGCCACCCATACCGGCAGCGTGATGCTACCCGCGTCACTGCTCAGCACCAGGTCATCGCCTTCCACAACACCCAGGCGTTCGGCATCCTGGGAGTGAATCAGCACATTGCACCGCCCCTTCCCTTTCACGAGGCGCTGGCTGTTGTGCATCCAGGAGTTGTTGCTGCGGATATGACGGCGACCAATGATAAGCATTTCATCAGGCTTGGGCGTCTTGGGTACTGGCAGGCCCTGTAGCGCGCGGAAATACAGCGCAGGCACCAGGTTAATGCGTTGATCGCGGGTAAAGAGACGCTCCGGCAGCGCAGGTTGCAGTGGACCCAGATCCACCCCATGGGGGTTGTCTTTAAGGGTCTGCAGGGTGAGCCCTTTCTGCTTGCCACGCAGTAACTTCCAGGCCTGCTGGGGCAAGGTGTGCAGGCCATCTTTCTTGAGCGCCGCCATCACCTTTCCGCCGGTGCCGTACGGCCCAAGCCGTAGGCCAAGATCAATGATTCCTGTGTCTTTGATCCGCCGCATAAAGCGGTCTGACGCCGCAATCTGCAACCGCTCTCGCCGGGTTTGCGCCTTCAGTCGTTTCAGGCGTGTGGCCAGCCCGTTAAGAATCTCCCAGTCATGCAATGCACCTTCCGGTTTATCAAACGCCGGCGGGGTGTACTTCACCACGTTACGCACCGCCACGGCCTGAAAGATCGGATCAAACTGGCCATGCTCCAGCTGCCCGGTAGGCGGCAGGATGATATTGGCGTGGCGTGAGGTTTCATTGATGTAGAGATCAATGCTGACCATGAATTCCAGCCCTTCAAGGGCGGTATCCAGCTTGCCGCCATCAGGACAAGACAACACCGGGTTGCCGGCATGGGTCACAAACGCCTTCACCTGCCCCTGGCCCGGGGTGAGCATTTCATCCGCCAGCGTCGTCACCGGGAATTCACCGGAAAACTCAGGGTAACCATGTACCCTGCTGCGGTAACGATCGAAGCTGCCCGCTTCTCCTCCAAGGGCGCCCAACGCAACGATATCGAAAGCCGGCTTGGAGAACATGACACCGCCTTCGCGATCCAGGTTTCCGGTAATAATGTTGAGCACATACACCAACCAGGCGCTTAAGGTGCTGTGCGGGCTGGTAGTCAGCCCTACCCTGCCATAGATAGCCGCCCGTGGCGCCGCCGCAATATCGCGGGCCAGCTTGCGGATTGCCTCTGGGCTGATACCCACTGCTTCAGTGACTTTTTCTGGCGTCCAGTTTTCGGTGAGCTTCTGCAAATCGGACTTGCCATCAAGCAATTTATCCAGCTTGCCGGGAGCAACGAGCAGCTCTTTAAAGAGCACCTGAATGATCGACAGCAGCAGATACACGTCGGTACCGGGGCGAATGAAGTGATGCTCGCTGGCTACCGCTGCGGTTTCAGTGAGGCGAGGATCAATGACCACCAGTTTGCCGCCGCGTTTCTTCAAATCCTTGAAGCGGTTCTTCACGTCCGGCACGGTCATGATCGAACCATTTGATGCCAGCGGATTCCCGCCGATCACCAAGAAGTAGTCTGTGTGATCGATGTCAGGGATGGGAAACATCAGCTGATTGCCAAACAACTGCCAGGCAGCCAGTTGATGAGGTAACTGGTCGGCAGACGTCGCGCTATAGCGTTGGCGGGTATGCAGAGCCTGCTGGAATTGCAACAGCGTAAACAAGGCACCGTGATTGTGTGCGGTCGGATTACCAAAATAGGTTGCTACCGAATTACGGCCATGGCGTTGTTGCACTTCGTGAAGACGACGGGCCGTTTCATCCAGCGCTTCATCCCAGCTAATCGGCACCCAGCCATCAATCGTGCGCTTTACCGGATGGCGGAGTCGGTCCGGGTCCTGGTGCAGGTCCTGCAGGGCAACCGCCTTGGGACAGATATGTCCACGGCTGAACGGATCGTCCTTGTCTCCACGAATAGCAATGATTTCATCGCCGCGGTGTTCAATCTCGATGCCGCACATGGCCTCACACAGGTTACATGTGTGGAAATGAGTGGTTTTCATCCTTGACCTCGTTGTCAGCTGCTGGGGCATCGAGCACGAACAGGGAATATGATGGCGTCCCTGCCGGGCTCTTATCGATTCAAACTACCTTGATACCAGAGGTGCAAAGAGGATGCCATGTTGCTGGGCATGAGTCCGGCAAATAACGCATTCATGGCGCGAAAGGACATCCCGCCGGAAGCATTTGCCCGTCTCCAACGAGGCGGGGCTAATGGCTCCAGCCTTGCCCCTGGCCATTCAGTTAAGCGGTAGGCCCACCAGCGAGACCAATGAAGCACATCGCCAACGCGAACGTGCCTGCCTTTACTCACTGAGGCAACCAGACAAAGCCCGGTTGCCCCAAGTCCATCGTGGTGCGCTGTGCATAAAACCGCTTATTAATGAAAATTGCTCTTCTGTCGGTCATCGGCGCTATAAAAATCTTCGCTTAGCCCAATGGTTGGCCTGCTTTATGCACAAGCCAAAAAGAGTGTCACCCTCGGTAACGCTCGTGCGCCCCAATTTTGTTCACAGATATCTGTCAATGGGCTTTTTATGATTTCAAATTGTGACGAGCGTGTGAAATACGCACAAAAATCAAAGTAACCCAATGATATTAAACACTTTTATTTATTGATTATTTTTTAACCACTTCGTCATCGGGCCAGAATTTACCGTGTTTTTTAACTGTATTCGTTCACCTATACACAGAGATATCCACAGAAGCTGTGGAAAACCATTTCTTGTCAACAGCGTCATAACCAAATTGGCGTTTTCTTAGCACCAGACGCAATACTTGCTTGACAGTTTTGCACAATGGCAGTTTGCCCTCAGTCATATTCCTGTCACCTGGTCGTCACAACTTCTGAACCAAATTTCAAGCCCTAACCTATTGAAATGGAGAGATTTTATTCAGCGAACAAAAAAGGATCAAAATGCGAGAAGCGCCGTTATCACTGGGCTACAGCCGGTTGTCGCCAGCTTATCAACATTTTTATCCACAGGATTTGTGCACGCTTTCTGATGACTTATTGATCAACCCTTTTCCACCGCCTAACTGCAGTGAAAAGCATCTGATGAAAAACCACTCAAACCGCCACACCCTGCATATTTAAAGGGCTAGAGAAGCTTATCCGGCATTCCCTAACAGTGTTATCCACAGCTCCCGTGGATAGTTTCCGGGCTGTGGATACAGACTGTATGGCCCATGGGCCGTCTGATTTGCTCTGTGAAACACGCGTTTGTGAGCCAATTTGGCTCCGGATAAGCGTTCCCACTGCGTATGAGAAGAAGGTATTGGCCAACCGGGTTTCAAACTGGCACCAAGGGATCGTTTTCGCTTGCAGGCAAGCTGCCGCACTGCGTGCGTTCCTTCGCTTCGCACTGGTCCTGCAGGGGAAAGGTTTGTGCCGTTGGTTTCTTGGGTTTAGCGTCCGAGCACTTTGAATCGTTGGCGCAGGCGGAAGCCCTGCTGGTCGATCAGGGTAAGGGTATGCCAGCCGGGATCGGCCACGATGGCTTTCTCATGGAAGTGGCTGGTCTCCCCCATAAAGTGGTCATCCAGATGCCAATACAGCGTGGCTGACGGGCTTTGATGCACCGCCCGAAACACCGCCCGGCCCAAGGTGCCGGAGAGTTCGGTGGGAATATAGATAGCACTTCCAGCATGGGGGTAGACCAGTGCCATGGGCGGTTCACTTTGCAACGCCAGAGCGCCTGCCACGCAGTCCTTTCGCCATGCCGGTAACGGGCGATAGTCAGGGTGATAGCGACGATAAAACCAGGCCTGTGCAGGGGGAAGCACAAACCAGTCGCGGTGTTGCATGGCCGCCACCGGCTCACAGCCGCTGTGGACGCGCTGGCCGTTGCCATCCAGGTGAACCCTGACATGATGGGGGGTGACCGTCTGGAAGTGACTTTGCCTGGGTGCCAGCTGTGCCCGGGTTTCGCATTGGCCACCAGCCAGATAGCCATCGTCCGCACACACTTGCACGGTTTTCAGTTCAGACAACGGCGCTTCCGGCCACGACGCCGGCCCCAGCAAGCTGAATACGTCCAGCATCAGAGGCGCAGCGGTGGCTGCTCCGCCCAGGCTGGGGGCGGGCTCACCGTTCCCGTTACCCGCCCATACCCCAACACTGTATCGCCCGTTGCTCCCCACCGCCCAGGCATCGCGCAGGCCATAGCTGGTACCGGTTTTCCAGGCGATGGGTTGGCTGGAGCTGAATTGTCGCCATTGCCTTGCTGTGCCTGGCCGCGCCACATCCCTTAACGCCTGCTGGGTAAGCCAGGCGGCACCAGAGCTGAGCATGAATGGGGCGGCTTCGCTACCTGTTGCCGTTGATGAAAGTGAAGCAACCGCACGCGGCGCTCTGCCACTGGCCGCGGCCATGAGCCGGGCATAGATGGCGGTGACCTCATCCAGCCGCCCCTCTGCACCACCCAGGATCAGGGTCAGGCCGTAATCCTCTGCCGGCCGGAACAGGGTGCTCATGCCCATGCGCTGAAGCGAGCTGTGGAAGCGTCCTCCCCCATAGGCACGCAACATACGCACAGCAGGGATATTCAGGGACTGACTCAAGGCCTCGTGGGCGGGCACCGCCCCGCGATAGCTGCGATCATGATTTTCCGGGCTGAAGCCGCCGTAATTGGTAGGCAAATCCGGTACCAGGGTCTGCGGTAACAGCAGGCCATCGTCCAACATCAGACCGTAGAGCAGTGGCTTGAGAATACTGCCCGTCGAGCGCGGTGAGGCAGCGATATCCACAGCCGCGCCATATTCTGCTGCATTGCCGTGGGTCACATTGCCAATATAGGCGCGGGTTTCCTGCTGGTGATGATCGATCACAACCACTGCCAGGTTATGGACACCTTCTCTCTCGAGACGCTCACCATGTTGCCGTGCCAGAGATAGCACGCGCTGCTGCAGGTCTGCATCCAGTGTCGTTTGCAATAATTTGCCATGCCCGGCTTTCTGCAGGGTGTTCATCAGGTGGGGAGCCAGGGCTGGCAGGGCCTGAGGTGGCGCGGGCAGGGGTTCGAGCAGTGCCAGCTGCAGATCCCTGTCATCCAGCTGCCCATTGCCGTGCAAGCTGACCAGCAAGCGGTTGCGCTTTTCCTTCAGGCGCTCCCGGTTTCGACCGGGGTGGATCCAGGACGGCGCATTGGGCAGCACCGCCAGCAAGGCAGCTTCCGCCCAGCTAAGCGCATCGGGTTCACGCTGAAAGTAACGCCAGGACGCAGCGCGAAGCCCCACCGTATTGCCACCAAAAGGCGCACGGCTGGCGTACTGGGTAAGGATTTCATCCTTACTGAAGCGCCACTCCAGCTGCAAGGCAAGCGCGGCTTCGCGGGCTTTTTCGCTGAGGGTGCGCGGTGGGTCATCGCGCAATAATCGCGCGAGCTGCATGGTCAGAGTCGAGCCACCACTGACCACCCTGCCCGCTTTCATGTTCAGCCAGGCGGCCCGTCCAATCGCAAGTGGATCAATACCCGGGTGCCACTGGAATCGCCGATCTTCGAACTGCAGCAGTGCCCGGCGGTATTTCTCAGGCAAGGTGGTCACCGGCACAAAACGCCATTGCTGGTCTGCCGCAATGCGGGCATCCAGCATACGGCCCTGCCGATCCAGCATCAGCGTGGCAAAGGGCGTGTTTTGGAGACGGTCGGGCAAGGGCCAGAATTGCAGCATCGCCAGCAGGGAAATCAGCGAAAGCAGCAGCAAGACACGGGCAAATCGCCAGCAAGAGGTCATTTTACCGTGGGACTCCGTCCGCGGGTCGGACTCTGTACAGGGTTGGGGGGGGGGGAATATAGCAAAAAGGCCATCGTTCACCTAAATCCAGTTATCGCCGCGCTCAGACCGAAGTCGATTCAGCATCAGCATCGGCATCGGCATCAGCGAGGCTGGCGTCGCCATGGCGCACAGCCGCTCAGGACAAAACACCCCCTTTTGTTTACTGGCATTGGCGCCCTGTCAGGGCAGCCAATGCGCCAATTACCCCTCCTCCCTGAATTGACACTATCTTTACATTGAATAATGTCACATTGAGGCATTGAGCGGTTACGTAGACCGCGGACCAGGAGGATTTATGACAACAACAGCTACCACCACCATCAAGCAGAATGAGAAGCAGGCTGAGAAAGTACCGCTGGGTGCCACGGTTAACATCCCGCCCCGTCGTCTGGACTTCTCCTTCGACGAGAAGACTGCCAAGCGCTACTTCTACGCAGATGACCCTTTCCTGAGTGCCTTCTGGATCACCCTCTCCACCCTGTTTCCTGAAGGGGAAGATTTCTTTGTTCAGGCGGTACGTCACTACCGTAAGGACATTACCGACTCCACTCTGAAAGCCCAGGTCGCCGGGTTCATCGGCCAGGAGGCCATGCACAGCAAGGAGCATGAAGCCTGGAACGAGCTGGGTCAGAAATTCGGTTATCCGACCGAGAAACTCGACAAGACGCTGGGCAAGCTGCTGGGGGCAGTGAAGAAGTACACCCCGAAGATTTTCCAGTTGTCCGCCACAGTCAGCCTGGAGCATTACACCGCAATCATTGCCGAGCAGCTACTGCGGGACGAGTCCCATCGCGAACTGGCTGACCCGGAAACCCTGAAACTGTGGCTTTGGCACGCTCTGGAAGAGAACGAGCACAAGACCGTGGCCTATGATGTATACGAGAAAGTCAGCGGTAACTACTTGCTCCGTGCCGGCACCATGATTCCTACCACCGTGATTTTCTTTGCCGTGATTGGTGTTTTCCAGGCGCAGATGCTGGCCGCCGACGGCAAGCTGCTGGACCTTCGCAACAACTGGAAAGGGGTGAAATTCCTGTTTGGTCGCCAGGGTCTGTTCACCAAACTGTGGCCACAGTATCTGGACTTCTTCAAGCCCGGCTTCCATCCGTCCCAGCACGACACAGACGCGCTGCTGGATGAATGGCGCGAGCGCCTGTTCGGTGCCGAGGGCATGCTCACCGAGCAGCACGCGCAGGCAAGCCAAAAGAAGAAAAAGAAGCTGCATTGAAAAGCAGCTTCGAGTGGTTAGCTATTAGCCACCAGGAAAAGCAGAACCGAAAGCCGCCTTGTGCGGCTTTTTGTCTATGGGAGTAATGGCGAGTTTCGAGTTTCGAGTTTCGAAAATCAAAGATCCAAACCGTCTCAATTACCCGCTTTCTGGTACGAGATTACGTGTTGGCGGTGAGTCGATGCGTGGGTGATCGCCATGCAAGCATGGGCTCCTACGGGGGATGCACCGGTGGTGCCTTGCTGATGTGGGAGACAGCTTGCTGGAGATGGGTTTCTTGTGCAGCTCCTGAAGGCGCGCTGAGCTGGGCGTTGCTTTTGTAGGAGCTATGCTTGCATGGCGATCTGGCGACGGCGGGGGATCGCCATGCAAACATGGGCTCCTACGGGGGATGCACCGGTGGTGCCTTGCTGATGTGGGAGACAGCTTGCTGGAGATGGGTTTCTTGTGCAGCTCCTGAAGGCGCGCTGAGCTGGGCGTTGCTTTTGTAGGAGCTATGCTTGCATGGCGATCTGGCGACGGCGGGGGATCGCCATGCAAACATGGGCTCCTACGACGGGTGCGTGGGTGGTGGC
This sequence comes from Alcanivorax sediminis, assembly GCF_009601165.1. Lineage (NCBI taxonomy): Bacteria > Pseudomonadati > Pseudomonadota > Gammaproteobacteria > Oceanospirillales > Alcanivoracaceae > Alcanivorax > Alcanivorax sediminis. Next base: position 3,108,063 of record NZ_WIRE01000001.1, read on the forward strand.
TTGCTGCTGTGGGAGACAGCTTGCTGGAGATGGGTTTCTTGTGCAGCTCCTGGAGGCGCGTTGGGCTGGGCGTTGCTTTTGTAGGAGCCATGCTTGCATGGCGATCTGGCGGCGGCGGGGGAACGCCATGCAAGCATAGGCCCCTACGGTGATGCGTTGGTAGTGTCTTGCTGTTGTGGGAGACAGCTTGCTGGAGATGGGTTTCTTGTGCAGCTCCTGAAGGCGCGCTGAGCAGGGCGTTGCTTTTGTAGGAGCTATGCTTGCATGGCGATCTGGCAGCGGCGGGGATCGCCATGCAAGCATGGGCCCCTACGGTGATGCGTTGGTAGTGGCTTGCTGTTGTGGGAGATCCGGCTGGCGAGGTTGAGATGTTGCCTCTGGACACCCGCAACCCTCACCCACTTCTACCCTCCCCCATTTGCTTCACGAGTCTGGTCATGTACAACATCAGTAGCCACGGATGTCTTACATGAAGCCTTTGCGTTTTACTGCTCTGCCATTGTTTTTACCGCTCGCGGCGTTCGCCGATTCCATCACGCTGGATACCGTCACCGTGACCAGCACGCGTATGGAACGGCCGCTGGCGGATACGCCTGCCGCCCTCACGCTGGTGGACAGTCACGATGCCCAACAGGGCCAACCCCATCTGCAACTGGACGAAAGCCTGAACCGGGTGCCCGGCCTCTTTGTCCAGAATCGCTATAACTTTGCCCAAGGGCTGCGGCTGTCCTCACGGGGGTTTGGCTCTCGGGCTCCGTTTGGGGTGCGCGGGCTGAGGCTCAACGTGGACGGCTTTCCAGAAACCTTGCCCGATGGCCAGTCCCAGCTGGACAGCATTGATCTGTTCACGGTGGACAGCGTTGCTGTGCTGCGTGGGCCCAGCTCACTGTTCTATGGCAATGCCACCGGCGGGGTCGTCGACATCACTACCTTTAGCGCGCCCTGGACTGACTCGGCCAGCGCGACGGTGATTGGCGGGGGCAACGAGTTTCGGCAAGCCAATGTGCAGGCCCGTGGGCAACGCCAGAAGGGCCACCATGGGTTCAGCCTCACCGCACTGGGATACGACGGTTATCGCGAGCAGAGCGAAGTGCGTAAATACCAGCTCACTGCCCAGAGTGGCTGGCAACTGCCTGAAGCACGTTCCCTGACCCTGCTGCTGACCGCCATGGACACCCCTATGGCCAATGACCCCGGCGGACTCACCCGGCAGCAGGTGCGCGAGGATCCCGATCAGGCCAGTCGGTTCGCCACACCACTGGACGCCGGTCAGGCGGTAGACCAGCAGCGGCTGGGGCTCCACTACCGGGATGCCGCCCTGGGTGGCGGCTTGCTCAATGCCCGCACCTTTGTCAGCCAGCGGGACTTCCGCCAGCAGCTCCCGTTCCCCGGCAGCAGCCTGATTGATTATGACCGGCTGTTCTATGGCGCCCGGCTGGACTACACGCTGCCCTTCAGCCTCTTTGCACAACCACACCGCTTACTGGTGGGGCTGGATGCGGACAGGCAAGAGGATGCGCGGGGGCGTCGGGCTGTCGACACGGACGGCGCCGTAACTGCGCTGACCGCAGACGAGGATCAGCTCGCCACCGCCACTGGCTTTTTTCTTCAACTGGACAGCCATCTCTCTGACCAGATCATGCTGACCGTGGGTACCAGGGCGGACCGGTTACGCATGCGCATTGAGGATCACCTGCTCGACGATGGTGACGACAGCGGCCATCGTGACTTTGATGAAGTCAGCTACAGCGCAGGCCTGACGTGGCACGCCAGCTCTGCCCATACGCTGTACAGCACCGTCAGTTCAGCGTTTGAAAGCCCCACCCTTACCGAACTGGCGAACCCTTCCGGCGCAGGCGGCTTTAACCCGGCGCTCGACCCACAAACCGCATTGAATCTGGAGCTGGGTGCCCGTGGCACACTGACAGAGCGTCTGTTTTATGAAGCTGCCCTGTTCCGGGTAGACGTGGAAGACGAAATCACCCCTTATGAACTGGGCGGACGAACTTTTTACCAGAATGCTGGCGAAACCCGGCGTGACGGGATCGAGCTGGGGCTGGAACATGCCACCACTGAACGGCTCACACTAGCCCTCTCCTGGACCTGGTCGGATTTCCGTTTCCAGGAGTTTTTCGATACCCAGCAGAATGCTGATGTCAGGGGTAATCGCCTGCCCGGCCTTCCTGAACATCATCTCTATGGCCTGGCGAAATGGCAGGCCGAGACGGGTTTCTTCGCAGCACTTGAAGGGCTGTTCAGCTCCCACCGCTATGCGGAAAACACCAATGTCACACGGGTGGGCAGCGAGATGATCGTGAATGTGAGGCTGGGCCGTGAATGGCAGCGTCAGCAACAGACTCTCACGCTGTTCACCGGCATCACCAACCTGCTTGATCGGGATTACATCAGCAACTTGCGCATCAACGCCAATAGTGATCGCCCCGTTGAGGCGCGTGGCTATTTTGAGCCCGGGCCCGGCACCGGTTATTACGCGGGGCTTTCGGTTGGGTGGTGAAGACACAGGGCTGGGCGTTGTATTTGTAGGAGCTATGCTCGCATGGCGATCTGGCGGCGGCGGGACATCGCCATGCAAGCATGGGCTCCTACGGGGGATGCACCGGTGGTGTCTTGCTGCTGGCGGTGGGTTTCTCGTGCAAGTCTACCCCAAGGCGCAGGGCGCGCCTGGGGGTGCGCTGGGCTGGGCGTTGCTTTTGTAGGGGCTATGCTCGCATGGCGATCTGGCGGCGGCGGGACATCGCCATGCAAGCATGGGCTCCTACGGGGGATGCACCGGTGGTGTCTTGCTGCTGGCGGTGGGTTTCTCGTGCAAGTCTACCCCAAGGCGCAGGGCGCGCCTGGGGGTGCGCTGGGCCAGGCGTTGCTTTCGTAGGAGCTATGCTTGCATGGCGATCGGGCTGCGGCGGGACATCGCCATGCAAGCATGGGCTCCTACGGGGAATGCACCGGTGGTGTCTTGCTGCTGGCGGAGGGGGTTCGCTTGCAGGCAAGTTCCCACAGGAGGCGCGTTTGCCTTGCCTGATGCGTGATAAAGCCACAGAGCGGCCCCCCAAAAAAACCGCCCGGGGAGGGGCGGTAAGCGTTCAGGACAGATAACAAGATGATCAGCGGGAATCAGAAGAAGCCCAGCGGGTTGATGTCGTAGCTCACCAGCAGGTTCTTGGTTTGCTGGTAATGCTCCAGGGCTACCTTGTGGGTTTCGCGGCCCACACCGGATTTCTTGTAGCCTCCGAACGCCGCATGAGCCGGATAGGCGTGGTAGCAGTTGGTCCAGACCCGGCCGGCCTGAATGCCACGCCCCATACGGAAGGCCACATTCATATCGCGGCTCCACACACCCGCCCCCAGACCAAACTCGGTATCGTTGGCAATGGCCAGCGCTTCCTCCTCATCCTTGAACGTAGTGACGCTCACTACCGGGCCAAAGATTTCTTCCTGGAACACACGCATCTTGTTATGACCCTGCAGCAGGGTCGGCTGGATGTAGAAACCGGTGCTGTAATCGCCGTCCAGAGATTCACTGTCGCCACCGGCCAGTACTGTGGCCCCCTCCTCTCGGGCGATCTCCATGTAGGACATGATCTTGTCGAACTGCTCCTGAGACGCCTGGGCGCCCACCTGCACATCGGTATCCAGTGGGTTGCCACGCTTGATGGTGCTCATGCGCTTGAGTACCCGACCAATAAAGTCGTCGTACATGCTTTCCTGGATCAGCGCCCGGGAGGGGCAGGTACACACTTCGCCCTGATTGAAGAACGCCAGCACCAGACCTTCCACGGCCTTGTCGATGAACTGTTCTTCCGCATTCATGATGTCGGCGAAATAAATGTTTGGGGATTTGCCGCCGAGCTCCACGGTGGACGGAATGATGTTCTCCGCCGCGCACTTGAGAATATGTGAACCCACCGGGGTGGAGCCGGTGAACGCGATCTTGGCAATACGCTTGCTGGTGGCCAGCGCCTGGCCAGCTTCAATACCGTAGCCATTCACGATGTTCAGTACGCCCGGCGGCAACAGGTCGCCAATCACTTCCATGACCTTGAGGATGGAGGCCGGGGTCTGCTCTGCGGGCTTGAGCACCACACAATTACCCGCAGCCAGCGCCGGGCCCAGTTTCCAGGCCGCCATCAGGATCGGAAAGTTCCAGGGAATGATCTGACCCACGACGCCCAGCGGTTCATGAAAATGATAGGCCACAGTATTGGCATCCAGATCGGCAGCAGTGCCTTCCTGGGCGCGCAGGCAACCGGCAAAGTAACGGAAATGGTCCACGGCCAGGGGAATGTCCGCGTTGAGCGTTTCACGCACGGCCTTGCCATTGTCCCAGGTCTCGGCCACCGCCAGCATTTCCAGATTCTGCTCGAGTCGATCGGCAATCTTCAGCAGGATGTTGCTGCGCTCGGTGACAGAGGTCTTGCCCCAGGCGGCGGCTGCACGGTGAGCCGCATCCAGGGCCAGATCGATGTCTTCGGCAGTGGAGCGCGCAACCTGGCAGAAGACCTTGCCATTCACGGGGCTGACATTGTCGAAATAGGCCCCTTTGACCGGCGCGACCCACTCGCCGCCGATGTAGTTGTCGTAACGTTCGTTGAACGATACCACCGAACCGTCACTGCCCGGGTTTGCGTAAATCATGGCCTGATCCTCATTCCAATGCTGGTCACGCTCGTCTCTTCGTGGACGAGCTCTTGTGATCAGGTTAGGCCTGTGAGGTATCGGTCCGCATGCGACTAAAGGTGTAATTTTCTCCGCTTTTGGTATTGGTTTGCTTTGGGAAACGAAACGTCAACTATCGCGGTGATGGGCGAACTGCTGAAGAGCCATTTTCAGTTTCAGAGGCTTGAGCGGTTTGTAGACCTGGCGGTACCCGTTGCGGGCACAGCGCTTCTTCAGGTCGGCACTGCGATCCGCCGTCACCAGCAGCACCGGCAGGGGAACCGCTCGGCCGTCATTGATAAAACGGGCCACAGTGATGCCATCATCCATGTCCGGATCCAGGTGGTAGTCCATCAGCAGCACATCGGCCTTATCCCTGGAGGTATCCACCTTGGCGCGCAGGGCCGCCAGTGATTCCGCCACCACCACTTCGCAACCCCATCCTTCCAACAGGGTCTTCATGCCCAGGCAAATAGCTTCATCGTTATCCACCACCCAGGTGCGCAGGCCCGCCAGCGATTGGCCAGCCAGTTCGTCAGCTGACAGCGTCCTGGCCACATACTCGGAGGGCTGTGCAACAGGCAGGGTCAGCGTGAAGCGAGAGCCCTTGTCCGGGATAGAGCTAACGGACAACGGGTGGGCCAGGATCTGGCTGATCTTTTCAACAATGGCGAGCCCCAAACCCAGCCCCCGTTCATGGAAACGAGCCGCCTGCTTGCCCCGCTTGAATTCTTCAAAAATGACGCCGAGCTGATCTTCGCGGATGCCGATACCCGTGTCCGCAACGACGATCTCCACTTGGTCCTGATGACGCCGACTCCCCAGCAGGATACTGCCCGAATGGGTGTAACGAATGGCATTGGACAGCAGGTTTCGCATAATGCGGCTGAGCAGTTGCGGATCGCTGCGCACCAGCCTTTCGCTGGGCACATAACGCAGCCGCAGTCCTTTCTGTTCCGCCTGCTGACGAAACTCTTCAGCCAGCACATCCAGCAGGTCACGCAGCGGGAACACCCCCACCTCCGCGGTGACCACCCCGGCATCCAGTTTGGACGCATCAGAGAGTGTAGTGATCAGGGATTCCAGGTCCCTCAAGGCGGTGCTGATGTGGGAGAGCTGGAAGGCACTATTGGCATCACTACTTTCCTGCAGGGCACTGGTAAAAAGTCGTGCAGCATTGAGAGGCTGCATCAGGTCATGGCTGACGGCCGCCACAAAGCGGGTCTTGGACAGATTGGCCTGCTCGGCTTTTTCCCGGGCCTCGCGCAGCTGTTGCTCGACCCGGCGACGCTCTTCGATCTCCGCCAGTAATTGCTGGTTCACTTCCCGAAGTGCCTGGGTACGCTCGCGGACCTGTTCCGCCAGCACCACGGAATGCTGGAACGCACCATACGGCGCGGTGGGCGTCATATTGCTGGATTCCACCCGCTCGATCAGGGCATCACAGATACGTCTGAGCCGGGAGTTCTCAGCCATCAATCGGGCTTCGTGCAACTCCCAGGGGGAATCTTCGCGGGGGTCCGCTGCATTGTCAGAGCCGTTGCTTTCGTCCAATGACCACTCCTGTGAAGGTGTGATTGAGGTGCATGCCGTCCACATGCTCACCATAGGTGCTGAAGCCAATCACCCCGTAGCGACGTAATAAGGCGGAGGCTGCATCCACCAGGCCTTCTGCCTCCAACTGGGTATAGCGCAGGCAGCAATCGCAGCCCAGGGTCAACCAGGCAGGGCCAAGTCGGGATTCGATGGCGCCCAACTTTTCATCCAGTTCGTTCAGGATGGAGCCGGTCTCCATGGCGGTGAGCACAATGCCGTTTTCCACAGCACAGTAAAACGACAGGCTCATGTCCGGGTTCACCCTCTGGATGGCGCGGGCGTAATAACGGCCGTTGATACGTACGGCCAACGGCGAACAGGCGAACGTCACATCATCCAGCTCTTCCACCGGCACCCCGACCAGCCTTGCATAAGCCTGTGCTGCTGGCTCCGCATTAAGTGACAGCACCCGACGTTGTTCAGGATCAGAATCGGTGACCACCAGCTTCTGGGATTGTGGCGACAGGTGATGGGTACTAAGCACTTCAAAATCGAGCTGGGTGGAGACCATCAGAACAATGGCTGCATCGCGGCAGAATCGCCCGTTGCTATACACGTAGGTACCATTGAGCCGGTATTCATCGCCAGCAGATCCACCAAAGCATGTGATGCTTCCCAGGACAGCGTTAAGGGTAGCCAGCACCATTTCTTCACTGACTGAAAGACCATCCATCAGAGTCAGTACAAAGGTGTTGTTGGTGTTCGGGGTACCAGCCACGCCATGGCTGCATTCGGCAAACAGACTGTCGGTGAGCTGCTGGGCATCAGCCAGATCGAATCGCTCCAGCTGCTCAATCAGGCGCTGGCCCACGGTGAAGAAGCGGCGGTCAAAGCCGATGGCCACGATGGAGCCACGGTCATAACCCTGAGAGGTTATCTCGCCACAGGAAGTACAGCCAGAGATTGGCACATTCTGAAAGCGTGACTGGAGCGCCTGTGCCAGGCGGTCCAGATCATATTCCACGGAACAGAAAAAAAGTACGAAGCCCAGATTGGGGTGCACCAGACTGCTCGCCAGCTCATCAGCAGCGATGTATTCATCGGTGGCGGAACTGAACGAGGTCAACACCGCATTGGCAGGAGCAGCATTCATGGCACTCGCTTCTCTGTTTTTATTCTGGCGCTGAGGCATTCAGCGCGCGACAGTTCAAATTGTGCGTATCCCGGCGGCTCGCTTGAAGCTATTTGCCGTTGCGGTTTGGTAATCTTGGCAGGGCTCCGCCTTCCACACTAGCCACCTTCCACCACGGCCATCATTGCTGGCCGGCCCGTTTCTGATAGGCGCTGAAATCCACCTCGCTGGCGGTCAGAATCGCCTGCACCCGGTTACTGGCGCCCAGCTTCCGCAGAATGGCAGAGACATGGGCCTTCACAGTGCTCTCGGCAATATTCATTTCATAAGCGATGACCTTGTTGGACTCACCATGGGTCATGCGTTCGAATACCTGCAACTGTTTACGGGTCAGGCTTTCCAGCACTGCCGGCAGCAAGGAGTTATCCGGGCGGGTGGACTCGCTACCCGTGTTGGCGCGAATGATCTCCGAGGGCAGATAAACCGAGCCGGCCAGAATCTGCTCCAGAGCGCTAATCATCTGTTTGCGCGGGGATGATTTGGTAATAAAACCGACCGCACCACAGGTCACCGCCTGGAGAATGGTGCTCTTGTCTTCTTCGGCGGAAACGATCACAGCCGGGGTGTCAGGAAACTGGTTTCGCAGTTGCACCAGCCCCTGCAATCCATGCATCCCGGGCATGTTGAGATCAAGCACCACGAGATCGATGTCCTCGTTATCAGACACCTGTTTCAGGGTGGCCTCCAGATCGGCCGCTTCAAGCAAGGTGCTGCCTGGAAAGCCATCGTCAATCACCCGCGCCATGGCCTCACGAAACAGGGGGTGATCATCCGCAATCAGGATCTGATACATGGACGCTCCTGATGGTCCGTTGTTATTGGTCTTGTGGCCTTGGTAAAGGCAGCGGCATCCATTGCCACATTACGCTGGGGCGACGAACAGAGCGCCCCTCAGTTAACTGTATGGGTTAATTGGGTAGACGGCTATTGTTCTAAAGTACTAGTGGGAAGGGACGCTACATGCTGCACGCAACAGGCAACACGTGGGCGGTGTACTTGGCCTCAGGAGTCGGCCTGCTGGCGAGAAAGATCGCGTGCAGGCACGCTCCTACGGCCAGCCGGACCGCGCTGTCAGTTGACCTGCTGGGGAGCGTGTCTACACGCGATAGGGCGCCAGCCGCATCGCTATCGGGGGGTTAGGGACAAGCGCGTCGCGAAAACCGGGTTGTCTGCCCTTCCGGTTTTGATCTTCGAAACTCGCTTCTCGCAACTCGACACATGTTAATCGCTTGCATGCAAGCTCCCACCTACGCCTATTGTTGCTGTAGGCGTTCCTCGTGAGGGACGAAGGGCTTACGGTTCTTGCATCTGGCTTCCGGCATCCAGCGTCAGGCGTCTCGCCTAGAATGCCGACACCCCACCATCCACAGCCAGGCTCTGACCGGTCATGTAGGTATTGGCCGGGGACAGGAGCATGAGCATAACGGTGACGATTTCTTCCGGTTGGCCCAGGCGTTTCATGGGGCTGCCGGAGGCCAGCATCGCGTGGACGGTGTCCTTGTTTTCGGACAGCTCGCCCTCGTCCACCATGGGGGTGTGAGAGTAGAACGGGCACACCGCGTTGACACGGATATTGCGGCGCGCGTATTCCACTGCGGCAGTTTTGGTCATGCCGATGACCGCGTGCTTGGCCGCGGAATAGGCGCCGATCTTGGGCGCACCGCCCAGCCCGGCCATGGAGCTGACGTTGACAATGGCGCCCCCGTTTTCCTTCATGGCGGCGATCTGGTGCTTCATGCCATACATCACGCCCTTCACGTTGATATTGATCTGCAGATCGAGAATCTCGTCGGTGAGCTGATCAAAAGGCACAAAGGCATGGGCGATACCCGCATTGTTCACCGCCATGTCGAGGTGACCAAACTGGGCCAGGGCAGTGTCCACCATGGCCTTGCAGTCCGCTTCGATGGACACATCACACCGCAGAGCGGCCACTTTCACCCCCTGCCCGGCCAGCTCATCCGCCACAGCATCAAGAGCATCGGTATTAATATCACCCAGCACCAGGCAGGCACCGCGCTTGCCCAGCTCCTGGGCCAGCAATTTGCCAAAGCCGCTGGCAGCACCAGTGATGATGACGCTCTTGCCTGTGAAATCGAGAATTGGATCCATGGGTGTGTGTTCTCCTTCGTCGAACAGCTGCGAGCTATGAGCTTCGAACTGCGAGTAAAATCCTGTAAGGCTATGGCGCGAAGACAAGTCGGGAGTAACTAAACCCCGCCGCGCTCCGCGCTGCAAGAGTTTGAGAAAACAGTACTTCGAAGCCGCTGTAGGAGCCTGCCTGCAGGCGATCCGAGCCTTGGCGAGGTAAAGATTCCAGAAACGGGTTTCGAGTATCGAGTTTCGAAAATCAAAAGACGGCGCCCGGGACGCGATTTTGGGTTTTGCCTTTCGAAACTCGCTTCTCGTAACTCGAAACTCATTACCTCGCTTAGGCTCGGATCGCCTGCAGGCAGGCTCCTACAGCGGCTTCGTCGCTTCTACGCTCGTAGCTCGTAATCAGATCGTGAAGCCGCCGTCGACTACCACACATTCACCGGTGACATAACTGGAGGCATCGGACACCAGATACAGCACAGTGCCGGCCATTTCCTTCGGGTCGGCATGGCGGCGCATGGGAATCTGGGCAATGGCATGTTTGTAGATGTCATCATTGGTGAACAGGGCGCCGGCGAACTTGGTTTTGGTGAGGCCAGGCAGCAGTGCGTTCACTCGGATGTTGAACTGGGCGCATTCCTGAGCGAAAGACTTTGTCATGCTGATGACCGCCGCCTTGGAAATGGAATAGATGCCCTGCATGTCACCCGGGTGCAGGCCGTTGATGGAGGCGGTGTTCACAATGGCACCGCCACCGTGCTCACGCATCAGCTTGGCACCATTGACGGACATGTAGAAATACCCCCTGAGGTTCACGTCTACTGTCTTGTCGAAAGCATCCACTGGCGTATCCAGAATGTGGCCAAAATACGGATTGGCCGCGGCATTGTTGACCAGAATATCCAGCTTGCCGTGGCTATCACGGATATGAGCAAAGATCGCTTCGATTTGCGCCATCTCGCCGATATGACAGGCAAAGCCTTCCGCACTGCCGCCGTCTGCCTGGATGGCATCCGCCACCGCCTGACAGTCATTCAGCTTGCGGCTGGAGACAATCACATGGGCGCCCTGCTCAGCCAGCAGACGCGCAATTTCTTCACCAATGCCACGGCTGGCACCGGTAACCAGCGCCACCTTGCCGGTCAGATCAAACAGTTTGGTACTCATCACTTACTCTCCCAGAAAAAGGCTGTAAGCCTCAAGCTACAAGCTGCAAGCTGCAACGCGTCAGGGGGGATTAGCAACCGGCTACACCCTGCCCGCGCGTCAATTTTTTTAGGTTTTATTGAAGCTTGTAGCCTGCAGCTCGGGGCTTTACGCCCCGTTATGAATGATATCCACCGCCATGCTGGCCAGCGGTTCTACCAGTGCACCTACGGTAGCCGCTTCCTTGCTGGAGGCATTGCCGTCTTCGGCGCGCTTGGCCACGCCCTGACAGATCGCAGCGAGGCGGAAGAAGCTGAAGCACAGATAAAATTCCCAGTTATCAATCTTGTCGATACCGCGTCGTTTGCAGTATGCGGCCACATACTCTTCTTCCGTAGGGATGCCGAGTGCCTTGCGATCCACGCCGGCCAAACCTGCCATCTTCGCTTTACCCTGCGGCATGCGCATGCCCATGCACTGATAAGCCAGATCTGCCAGAGGGTGGCCCAGGGTAGAGAGTTCCCAATCCAGCACCGCAATCACTTTGGGCTCGCTGGGATGCCACATCATGTTATCGAGACGGAAGTCACCATGGGCCAGGGCTACCTGACCATCGTCCTCCGGCTGATGCTTGTCGAGCCAGGCCATCAGCTCATCCATCGCCGGAATGTCTTGCAACCTGGACGCTTCATATTGCTTGGTCCAGCGACCCAGCTGGCGTTCAAAATAGTTGCCCGGCTTGCCGTAGTCACTCAGTCCTGCGGCGTCCAGATCCACACTGTGCATGGCCGCCAGCACCCGGTTCATCTCATCGTACATCGCCGCGCGCAGGGCATTACCCTCTTCGCCTTCGCCACACTCCGGCAGGGAGGCGTCCCACAGGATGCGCCCGTCACAAAACTCCATCACATAGAACATGGAACCGATCACGTCACGGTCTTCACACAGGTGCAGTACCTTGGGTACCGGCACGTTGGTGTTCTTGAGCGCGTCCATGACGCGGTATTCGCGATCAACGGCATGGGCAGACTTGAGCAGGGCTCCCGGTGGCTGGCGACGCAGTACATAAGCACCGGACGGGGTGGTGATCTTGAAGGTAGGGTTGGACTGACCACCCTCAAACTTGTCTGCCTGAATAGGCCCCTTGAAGCTGTCGATCTGCTGTTCGAGGTACTCGGCCAGTTTTACCGTATCCAGTGAATCCACCTGGGACATGGAGCTCTCCTGTTGTTCTGTCTGCTGCGCGAATGGCTTATCGCGGCGCGGCCTCCCTTGTGAAGAGAGAAGGGCGCGCCGGACATGATCGGTTCAGGCGAATTGTTTGGCCAACGTGCGGCCCAGCTGCATCATGTGCACCTGATCCGGCCCATCAGCCAACCGCAGGCTGCGCGCATAACTGAAGAAGTGCGCCAGCGGGGTATCCTGACTGACACCCACGGCGCCATGGACCTGTATCGCCCGATCGATGACATTTAACGCCATATTGGGTGCAACCACCTTGATCATAGCGATCAAATCCTTGGCGACTTTGTTACCTTCGCGGTCCATCATGTCTGCCGCCTTCAGCGTCAGCAGGCGCGCTTGCTCGATTTCACACCAGGATCTGGCCAAATCTTCGCGTACGGAACCTTGTTTGCTCATGGGCTGGCCAAACACTTCCCGCTCGTTAACGCGCCTGGCCATTAGCTCAAATGCCTCCTGTGCCGCACCGATCAGACGCATACAATGGTGGATACGGCCAGGGCCCAGACGCCCCTGGGCGATCTCGAAGCCGCGGCCTTCGCCAAGGATGATGTTTTCCTTCGGCACCCGCACGTTGTCGAAAATCACCTCCGCATGCCCTTCCGGCGCATCGTCATATCCGAACACCTTCATGGGACGCACGATCTTGACCCCCGGGGTGTTGGTGGGCACCAGCACCTGGGACTGCTGCACGTGACGGCTGGGGTTATCCGGGTCGGTCTTGCCCATGACGATGAGAATCTCGCAGCTCTTGCGCATGGCGCCGCTGATATAGAACTTGCGGCCATTGATGACGTAGTCGTCGCCATCACGCACGATGCGGGTTTCGATGTTGGTGGCATCGGACGACGCCACGTCTGGCTCGGTCATGGCGAAGGCACTACGGATCTTGCCTTCCAGCAGCGGCTCCAGCCACTGCTTCTTCTGCTGTTCGTTGCCGTATTTGGCCAACACTTCCATATTGCCGGTATCGGGTGCGGCGCAGTTGAACACCTCGGAAGCAATCAGGCTGCGGCCCATTTCCTCTGCCAGTGGCGCATATTCGAGATTGCTCAGGCCGGCACTGTAGTCGCCATACTCTTTCGGAAGAAACAGGTTCCAGAGCCCCTTCTCCCTGGCCTTGGCCTTGAGCTCATCCATCACTGGCGGGGTTTCCCACGGGTTGGCCGCCAGCTCCTCGCGGAAGCGGGCTTCGGCCGGACGGATTTCGGAATTGATGAATTCACGAACCTGAAGTACCAGATCCTTCATCTTGTCGGTGTATTGAAAGTCCATGCAGCTCTCCCTTGTCCTTTTGTCTTGCCTGTAAGATTGCAGTCTGTAAGCGGTCTTGCTGCCGCCTTTTTTTGCTGCGTATTGATTTTGCGGTTTCTGGTCCGGCGTCAGGCGTCCGGCCTCACTTCAGAAATAGGTAATCGCATCGAACCGGTCGGCGCGATCCAGATGCGGGACATTATTGAAACTGGCCACGCGCACCGCTTTGCGGTTGAAGAAACCATGGATCACGCTGGTATTACGGATCTGCAGGTTCAGCTCCACCACAGTGTCATCAGCAGTGTTGAGGGCATGCTTCATGAACATGCCCATGGCGCCGCCGGAACTGACGATCACCACTTTGTCCTTGTCGCTGTAGTGCTGCTGGATGTGATCACGCGCTGCCGCTACCCGGTCGGAAAAATCCGCCCAGCTTTCTGGCAAGTCGCCACCCAGTTCATCATTGCGCCAGGCTCTCATGGCCGCTTTCAACGCCTTGTAGAAGGCCGAGGCATGAGCGCTATCTTCTGGCGCCTTGTCCTCAGGGTTCTGGGCCAGCCAGGCATGCACGATGGAATGGAAATCAAATTCGTTGAGGCCGGTGTGAATTTCTGCTGGCAGCTGGACTCCCAGCCCGTCACAAATGCCCGCACCGGTCTCCTGGTGCCGCACCAGATCGCCCGTAATCAGGCCGTCAAACTGCATGTCCCGGTCGGCAAAGTACTCGCCCAGCCAGCGTGCCTGCTGATGCCCCAGGGGGGAAAGCTGGTCGTAGTTGTCACTACCGAATGACGCTTGTCCGTGGCGGACAAGGTAAAACTGGGCCATGCGCTACTCCTGAAGCGATGTCGTCGATGACCCAGACTAGAACAGCCCGAACTGTTAGTGAAATTGATATTTTGAATCCTGGCCGATAAGTATGATGCATAGCCATCAGGCCCTGGGGGAATCGCCATGCGAGCATGGCTCATGCAACGGGAGACGTCATCGCTTGAGGTAGCGTGAGGGCGTGAGGGCGTGAGGCCAGGTTGGGCCCGGCAGGCCGGATGACCCCTTTGGCAGACTACCCTGGGAACCTATGCTTGCATGACGATCAGGAGCCGGTGGCGCTCACCGTACCAGCACAGCCCAGCAATAAAGAGGGGCAACGCAGGGTTCTGGTTTAAACAGAAGAGATCAGCCCCTCAGCATGACCCCTTGTAGAGCCACATCCACCACTTCCCCGACCAGCTGGTCCAGTTGCTCCTGGGTTTCGTCCTCTCGTGGGTGATACCAGTTGATCACCGAATTCATGGCACCGAAGACCGGCTTGATGGCCACGCGTGGACGCTGTGCCCGCATGCTGCCCTCAGCCATTCCCTGCTCCAGAACCGTCAGGAAGAGCGACTCACAGTGATTACGCCGCTCCTGCAGTCGGGTCAATTGCAGGCGCTGACTGGCCGTGGTGGTGCTGCGCAGCAGCATCTGTACCGCTTCAGAAACGGTGCGCTGGTAATGGCGGGTAAGAATCAGGGTGCGCACATAGCGTTGTGCCATCTCTGTGAAGCGCTGTGAAGCGGGCATTGAAGCCGTGGCCAGGGGGGTGACCTCATCGAGCAAGGCATCCATGGCCCGGTGGTGGATTTCGAAGAACAGCTCCGCCTTGGTGTCAAAATAGTGATAGACCATGCCCTTGGTGGCAGACAGCTCACGGGCTATATCGTCAATACTGGTGGCATTGAAGCCTCGCTCCATGAAACACCATGCGGCGGCTTCAAGAATGGCATTACGGGGTTCTATGGCCAGCGCTTCACTCTGTTGTGCCATGGGGCGTCCTCGTCTTATCGCGGGGTAAACACTCAGCCGCAAGTCTGTCACACCCCTGCAGGCACACCATTGACCTTGCCGCAGTATCAACGTGTTAGCGCGCCCTACCCTTGGCTACTTTTTGGCCCGATCCCACCTCAACAAGCTATGCAACTGCGGGTATAGCTAATATCTATCCATCCCAGCAGGATTTCCGCTTGCAGACACGTCTAGCGCTGGTTAGTCTGACTTCATTACGAACAGGATTCATTAACGATGAAAGTGACCAACACCCCACAACTGCAACTTATCGCCTCAATGGCGGTGCGTTCGTTTGTGTCTGGTGCTTTCTATTTTGGGTATTGGTTTAGCCGCTCGCGCGCCTGACCTTACCCAGGCGCGCCCGTTACGGGACGCCTGCCGAAACCTCTGAAAACCCCGGTCGGTATCCCGCCCGGGGTTTTTTATTGCCTGAAAGACCGGCATTCGGTACTGATCACATCGTGTCGACACACTGGAGGCACAACATGTATCGATATCCACCGACAGCACAGCACCTGCGATTTACCCAATGGCCGCAGACCCATTCGAGATTACGACGATGAACTCGCGTGCCTGGGCACGTACAGATTGAAAGGAAAGAACATGCAACAGCTTCAAAGTACCGCCAGCCAGCAGCAGACTGAGGCCACCCGTCGCAGCCAGCCCTTGCCCTCACCAGTCACCCTGCGTGATCGTCTGCCAGTGGATGCAGCGCTGGCTGGGCAGATCGCCAGTCACCGCCAGACCATCCGCAATATTCTTAATGGGGAAGACTCTCGCCTGTTGATCATTACCGGGCCCTGCTCACTTCATGATCCTAAATCAGCCCTCGAGTACGGCCACAAGCTGGCTGAACTCGCACATCGTCTGAATGACCGTGCCTTCATCGTGATGCGCGCCTATGTGGAGAAGCCGCGGACCACTGTGGGCTGGAAAGGCATGCTCTACGATCCGCATCTGGATGGCAGCCATGACCTGGCCACCGGCTTGACGGTATCCCGTCACCTACTGCTGGATCTGGCTCGGCTCGGTCTGCCGCTGGCCACCGAACTGTTGCATCCCATGGCGGGAGACTATCTGGGCGATCTGCTCAGCTGGGCCGCCATTGGCGCTCGTACTACCGAATCGCAGATCCACAGGGAAATGGTCAGTGGCCTGCCCATGCCGGTGGGTTTCAAGAATGGCACCGATGGCGGTATTGATGTGGCCTGTGATGCCATGGGATCCGCATCGCATCCACACAGCCATATGGGCATCGATGACCAGGGACGCGCGGCTCTGCTGCAGACCGCCGGCAACCCGGATACCCATCTGGTGCTGCGCGGAGGGCATGACGGCCCCAACTACGATGCGCAGAGTGTTACCCGAACGGTGGCCGCCCTGCAGCAACGGGGCCAGAACCCTCGCCTGATTGTGGATTGCAGCCACGCCAACAGCGGCAAGGATCCGCTACAGCAACCCGCAGTACTGCGCGACCTGCTCGCCCAACGGGGTGAAGGGCAGCAGCACATCGCCGGGGTGATGTTGGAAAGTCATCTGAACGATGGACGTCAGGGCCAGGAGGGTGAGCTGGCCTACGGGGTGTCGATTACGGATGGATGTCTCGGCTGGGAGAAGACTTGTGCGCTGCTGGAGGGAGTTTAGCTACAAGCGTCAAGCTACAAGGCGCGGGATGGGCGGGGAGTCATTTGAACCGCCCTGCCCCGCGCACCATCGATGGCCAGGCTTTTTCTGAGGGATGTTACCTGCAAACCAAAGCAGGCAGGTTGAAAGGCTTCGCTTGCAAGCAAGCTTCCACCGATAACCCTCTGTCGCAGTGGTTGCGGAAATGCCCCTCGATAAACAACCCGCCACTGCTGACCGGGTTTCCTTTTCAATTTTATACGTTGAACTTTCAACAGAGTCCCGCGGGCACGGCCTTTCCGCCCCCCCTACCCCGCGCCTTGCAGCTGGAGGCTTGTAGCTTGCCGCTGCTCATTTACCACGCTGGTTTTTAAGGTAGACAATGAACGCCACGCTGGCGATGCACACCAGGAAAATCACAAAAGCGGTGATTATCTGATACAACGTCAGATCATCCAGCACACTGAGGTCCCTGTCTGGTCAGTTTCAGGAGTACAGCAACGAACCCACGCCCATCTTCACCACGTTGCCACCAATACGGCAGCGCAACGCCTTGCCCGAACGCTTGTCGAATTCCGCTCGCAGCAGACTCTTGCGGGTATCCAGGCTACCGCGATCGATAGAGAAGGTGTGGGTACCGTCGGCAGTGTCCTTCTGTTCTGCCAGGTAGGCAATGAACTCGGGCATCACGTTGCCGATTGGGGGATACACATCCCTAGGCAAATCCGGGTTCAGGATACGGCCATGAAAATCCGACTCGCCGGTGATGGTACCGGGAGCGAACAGAAAGAGTTCAGTGGTATAAACATGCCCACCCAACGCATCCCAATACCCGGTATTCAGACTCGCTGTCAGCACGTGCTCGGGTTTGGTGAAAGGAACAATCAACGTGGGCTTGTCCACGCAAACCACCATGGGGCTGTATTTGCTGAAGGAGATATGCTTCTCGTCAGTATTCAGCGCCGCGGCCAGTTTGCTGACTTCCGGGGTGTAATGGTCAATAGTCGGGTGAAGTTCACGGGCAAACTGTATGGCGCCGGGGCCATCTTCCGTCTTGTCCACAAAGCTTTCGATCAGCTGATCGTTCTGCTTGAGCAGAAACGAAGCAAAGGCACCCTCGTCCTTGGTCAACCCCATTTCATGGGCAACGAAAGAAGCAGCGAGGATGGTATGGGCGCCAAACAGTTGCTGCCCCCGGCCATTAAACACAGACACCGGAGCGGCACTGTTTCCGGGTTCAATAAATACCGTTTCGGTTTGCTGGAATTCACTGGCAATGGCCGTCTTGGCATGCGCATCAATAGCCGAGCCATCAAGAGTCACAACGGGTATCTGGGTACCCTGAAATGGCGCACCAGCAAACACATCCAGCAAGGCATAATCGAGTGCCATAACATCCATCCTCATTATTGTTTTCCCTCCTTCGACTATGCCCGAAGAGAGGATTATTGCAATGGATGGAAGAACGCTGGACGCCAGAGGTCAAACGCCTGACGAGATTATGTGTGCCCGTTTGCCTGTGCAGGCAAGGTTTCCGCAGGGGTTGTAGTGTCTGGTTTCGGGCGTGTTGCGTCCAGCATTGTTACGGCATCGGAGCCGTGATGCCCCCAATCAAAAACGGCATCAGACGGCGGGTGATATCAGCTTCGGTGACTTCCATGTTGAAATCATTGCGGCTGATTTCTTTCAGTGACTCCATACCAGACAGAGTAAAAATGGCCGCACCGAGACCGAACTGCACACGCCAGAATAATTCACGCGGTGGCATGTTTGGCAGAGCACGTTGCATATGCTCCTGCAGTCGACTGAACACGTCACCGTACTGCTTGTGCAAATACTCTCGTAAATGCCCCACTGGCTGGCTGTAGGCCTGGCCGGAAAGGCGGAAGAAAATAGCAGCGCGCTGTGGGTCTTCAGGGTGCGTTCCCAGCGCCAGCCGTGAGATCAGGGAAAGCAGTTTCTCCGGCGTATCTGGGGTGCCGGTCTCCTCCATCTCCGCCAGCTTGGCATCCAGCGCCTGGGAGAATGGCGAGAGAAAGCGTTCGAACACCGCCTGAATCAAGGCTTCCTTGGATCCGAAGTGATAATTCACAGCCGCCAGATTGACCCCGGCCCTGCTGGTAATGGCCCGCAGGCTTGTCTCGGCAAACCCCTTCTGGGCAAACAGCACCTCCGCTGTATCCAGAATCCGGTCCACTGTTCCTGGCTGTGCCATTTTCCTTGCCCCTAGCGTTCAAAACATACGTTTCAAACATACGTTTGGAGCCACATTCGGTCAAGTAGGTTCCGGGTTGTCACAGGAGAAATACGAGGGCCGGCACCGCCGGCACCTCATCAGGCTTCAGAAGTAATACACCATTTCTGCCTGCACAAAGTCCGAGCGACTGATCGGGCCCAGGCCGGGGTTGGTATTCACGTTTCTGAGGATATCGCGGTACAGCGCAGAGGGGCTTCGCGGATCTGCCGCATCCGTGTAGAAGCGGGCTTCCAGCGAAGCCTTGAGGTTGTTGCCGAAACGACGGCTGGATTCCAGGCTGATGGCTTTCTCTTCTTCTTCGGTATCGTAGATGATGCCGGCCAGGATCTCGGTGGAGGCCACATCGTTGAAGGTGAAGCGGGTGCCCAGCAGCACATCGCTGGCCAGTGGTGAGGCCAGGCTGTCGTCGCGGTCTTCCCAGATGTATTCCACAATCCAGCCCAGATCGGCGGCACTGCCGAACAGGCCCACCTGGGTGTATTCAAAGCCCCCGTCCAGCGCATTGAAACGTTCCCCTTGCCCGGAGCGGCTGATGCCCTCCAGTTTCCACAGCCAGCCATTCTGCAAGTATTGCAGCTCCAGGCCAGTCTGGTCGATGACGTTGTAGAGCGGGGTAAATTCCGGATCGGCGTTTGCCGGCAGCTGGCCGGTGGCCAGCAATGCCTGCAGCTCTGCCAATGTCAGGCTCTGCGGAATCAGCAGCGGGTCCCGGCTGGTACCGGAGAAGTGCGACAGCGCCAGTTCGATACCATTATCAAAGTACTGCTGGAAGCGGATGGCAAAATCCACACGCCCGTCCTCTTTTGAGGATTCGTACAGGGCGTCATCAGACACCGGCAACGGCGTGCGCGGCCGGCCCTCTTCACCGGCAAAGGTGCGCTCCCGGAAACCCGGCAGCACGAACAGGTCCACGATCCCCCAGTCCCGCACCAACGACAGGTTGATCATGGGCTGGCCGAGCTTTTCCTCGCCATCCACCTGATCCACCTGGTCGGTCTGGTTGATGATATCCACCAGATGCCGGCCTTCGGTCACCCCCCAGAACACCTTGCGAATGCCCACCCGCGACTCCCAGCCATTGCCCACATGAATCCAGGATAGTTCGCGAATATCCCAATGGGTACGCTCGCTGTCATGCTCATCGACTCGAGCGTAGGGAATGAAAGTGAACAGGTCATCCCGGTCATTCCATTCATGGAGCAACTCGGGTTTCAGGTAGGCGGAACCATTGCTGGAATAATCGGCTTCCGCATATGGGGAGTCCTGGGTGAAATACCGCCCTTCCAGCGCCACTTCGCCACGGAATTCCCAGCCCAACGTGACCAGCGGCATCGCCAGCAGCGATGCCGTCACAAGTATTTTTTTCATGTTTTATCGGGCGCGCTTGAGACTGTTCTGATTGAAGTCGTCTTCCGTCAGACCGGTATCGTACTGGTAGTTACTCCAGAACAGGTTGGTGGCCTTGCCGGTCTGGTGGTTCACCATGGACATCCTGGCGGGCTGCCAGAAATTGTCCTTGTATTGGCTGAAGTCGCTGGACTCGAGGGTCTTGAGCAGGCTGCCACGACGATCGTAGTACTCCACTTTCCAGGTGCGGTATTCGTCCTTGTCCAGCCAGACCACCATCTTGGTATAGCCGGAATGCTCATCAGTGGGATACCGCTCCATCACATGGCAAGTCAGTTCGCCACAGGCCTCCTCACGCAGGTACTTATACGTGTACTTTTCCACTTCCTGGCCACGCATGTCTTCAAAACTGAACTCACTGCCCATGAAGGGGCCGGACTTGTTGCGTGAGGCGATGGTTTTCACTCGACGCAGGGCTGGCAGGTACAGCCACTGATCGTCGTCTTTGGTCTTGTAGCTGAACGTGAGCATGGCAGTGCCACGGACATCACGGGGGGTATCGAAAATGGTCAGGCTCTTGTCGCCTTCCAGCTCCCCTTTCCCTTCCAGCGTCTTAACACGTAGCTCCCGTTCTGCCTGATCGCCACGCTTGGTGATCAGCACCATCTTCATGTCGGCCTGAAAATCCCCAAAGCCATCACCACGGGCATCCGCTGCACGAGCGATTTCCAGCCCCTTCTCTTCTGGCGTCTGAGCAATGCCAGGGAGGGGGATGGACAGGGCCAGAGCCAGGCCGGCAGTCAGCAAACGAGATGTCATGGTTGTCCTCATTGTTCAGTGGGGAATCTTTGTTATTCAGACGGCAGGAGCAACACCGTGTTTACCATGATACCCGCCCCGCCGAAAACAGCGATGCCAATGAGGCCAAAATGTGCACTGCGGTGTCAACTAATGTCACCGGATTCGCATGAAATTCAGGCCGAACCTTCGCCATCCTTGCCAAAGTAGCCGTGTTTGAGAAAAGTCAGCACCTGCTCGATAACCGCCCGCTTGCGCATGATGAACACATGACTGGCAGGGACCACCAGGTGGTCACGCATTTCTTTGAGTCGCGTGCTCGGCAAGGAAACCTTGCCGTCATCATTGCCGGGAATCATCCATGATAACCAGGGGTCCACTGTGCGGGATCCGGCAATGACGCCAATTTCTGCCGATACCGGTTTCAGGTTGGCCGCGATGCCTTCCGGCCCCGTACCCAGCTGCTGCCCTGCCGGGCCAGTGAGTTTCTGGAACAACCACCAGTCCTGCATGCGATCCACCACTTCGCTTCCATGGTTGGGGGGCGCGAGCATGACCACTCGGCCAAGCTCCGGGATAGTTTCATGCTGCAGATAACTGCGTACAAGAATTCCCCCCATGGAGTGGGTCACAAAATGCACCTGCTCTACGGTCTGGGCTCGACACCAGCCAAGCGCACGGCTGATTTCTTCGTGGGCAAGCGCTTCTACCGGTGCGGAAGTAGACGGGTAATCCTGGTTGTAGACCAGGTAGCCCGCCTCCGTCAGGGTGTCTTCGATGCGCGACATGGCCCACGCAGAGCGACGCAGCCCATGGAGCACGACCACACAATCCGACTGCCCGCCGGTGAGCGCAGGCAGCATCTCTGCCTTGGCAGGTTGCATGCTTAACAGCATCCATCCCGACAGGACTAACAACAGTGCAGACATCCAGCGGTAGGGGTGGGTCATGGGGGCTCCGGCATGGGAAACGTTGCCGGACACCAGAGGGAATCGGCCCGACGCCACCAGAATTCAGGGTATCGGGTCTATTTTCAAGGCTGGGGATACCTAGCGGTAGTCAAGCGGAGCTGACTTGCCGGTTACCACTCTTCCAGATACCCCACGCAATGCTCGACGAGTTCACCAACACGGGTCGATGTCTGCGCCAGACGTTCCAGATCGCCCTCGGCCAATGGCGCATAGCGGTCTTCGGCCATCAAGTTCAGGGCATTGGCTTCACTGGGCGGCGTGGGGCGACGGGCCAGGCCTGACGCCCCAAGAGCCGTCTGCATTTCGCTGTCCAGCCAGGCCACCAGATCACCGCGATCCTGCCGTGCCTGGGCCAGCACCGAGACTTCCGGCGCCTCAACACCCGCCGCCTCGAACGCCTGCTCCAGTGCCGCCAGGCTAAACAGGGTATCTGCCCCTGCCACCTGATAGGTCTTGGCCGATTGCCGGATCATGCCCACCAGCGCGGAGTAAAGATGAAATACCACCGCACCGCGCAGGGCCAACCGAATGGTCGGGCTGGCTTCGCGTTGATCGTGGGTCAACTGGCGCAGCATGGCATTGGCAAAATAGATCCGCTCACGCAGACCGCTAACGGTGTTTTCACGAACCATTCGGGACATAACATAATCCTGGCAAGAAGCTGCAAGCTACACGCCCCAAGCAGCAAGGCGCGGGAGAGGCTATCGCGAAGAAGAGGCAGTGCCCGCGCTCTTGTGTCATCGCAGCACGGAGCAGTGCCCTCAGGACAAGAGACGCGAGCCTCGTGTTGTAGCTTGTAGCTAGTGTCTTTACTTCTTGGCTGCCGCTTTCTTCTTGGCAGCTGGCTTCTTCGCGGCGGCTTTTTTCTTGGCGGGCGCTTTTTTCTTTGCCTGCTCCTCAACCCACTTGCCATCACGATAGAAAGCAGACCAGCCGGTGGCCTTGCCGTCCACTTCGCTCATCACGTACTGCTCTTTCGACTTGCGGCTGTAACGCAGTACGCCCGGATTGCCATCCGGATCTTTTGCCGGTGCCTCGGCCAGATACTTGTGCTTGGGATCCAGCTGTTCGGCCACGCTCTGAATTTCTTCAATCAGCGGAGGTCGGGTTTCCCGGTTCTTCGGGAACTTGCTGGCCGCCATGAACAGGCCGGAGGCGCCGTCTCGCAACAGGTAATGATCGTCTTCGTGTTTCTCACACTTGAGGTGCGGCATGGGAATCGGATCGGCACGCGGCGGAGCCGGTTCACCGCTTTTCAATAGCTTGCGGGTATTGCCACAGGATTCGTTAGTGCACTTGAAGAACTTGCCGAAACGACCGGTACGCAGCTGCATCTCATGATTGCACTTCTCACAATCCAGGGTCGGACCGTCATAACCCTTGATGCGGAACTCGCCCTGCTCGATCACATAGCCATCACAATCCGGGTTATTACCGCAGATGTGCAACTTGCGCTTTTCGTCAATCAGATAGTTTTCCATGGCGGTGCCACACTTCTGGCAACGCTTCTTTTTGCGGAGTTCATTGATTTCCGCTTCTTCATCGTCCGCCTTCACATCCACCGCCTCTTCGCCAGGCAGCAAATTCAGGGTGGCGGTACAACGTTCCTTGGGTGGCAGGCTGTAGCCTGAGCAGCCCAGGAAAACCCCGGTGGAGCCGGTGCGGATCTGCATTGGACGGCCACAGGTGGGGCACTGGATGTCGGTATCGGTAGGCAGGTTGGCACGCATGCCACCAATGGCCTGCTTGCCTGAACCTTCGCCCTGTGCCGCTTCCAGTTTGCCGACAAAATCCTTGTAGAACTCGTCCAGCACATCTTTCCAGTCACGGTGGCCCTCGGCGATTTCGTCCAGGGTTTCTTCCATGCTGGCGGTGAAGCCGTAGTCCATCAGGTTGGGGAAATTCTCGACCAGACGGTCGGTGACGATGTCCCCCATTTTTTCGGCATAGAAACGACGGTTGTCCTGGCGCACATAGCCACGATCCTGAATGGTGGAAATAATCGCCGCATAGGTGGAAGGGCGGCCGATGCCACGCTTTTCCAGTTCTTTCACCAAGCTGGCTTCGGTGAATCGCGCCGGCGGCTTGGTGAAGTGCTGTTCGGCATCCACTTGGTCGATGGTGAGGATGTCGCCTTCCTTCACATCGGGCAGCAGGGTGTCTTCCTGGCCCTTGCGGGAAGCCGGTGGCTGAATACGGGTCCAGCCATCGAATTTCATGATGCGACCTTTGGCCTTCAGCTCGTAGTCATTACCGGTGGCGGTCAGGGTGCTGCTCAGGTATTCCGCAGGGGGCATCTGACAGGCGATGAACTGGCGACGGATCAGCTCATACAGCCGCTGGGCGTCACGCTCCATGTCCTTGAGATGCTCGGAACGACGATTCACGTCGGATGGACGAATCGCTTCGTGCGCTTCCTGAGCCCCTTCCTTGCTGGAGTAGGACAGCGGCTTCTCGGGCAGGTACTTGTCGCCCAGATTCTCGCCAATCCACTCGCGACAGGCAGCCACTGCATCGGTGCTGAGATTGGTGGAGTCGGTACGCATGTAGGTGATGTGACCCGCTTCATAGAGCCGCTGGGCCATCATCATGGTTTTCTTCACGCCAAACCCCAGACGGGTGCTGGCTGCCTGCTGCAAGGTAGACGTAATAAAAGGCGCAGACGGACGGGATTTGGTGGGGCGCTGCTCAAGCTGGGTAATGGTCAGCTTGCCTGCCGCTTCCAGTGCCGCACGGTGAGCATGGGCATCATCGCCGTTGTCCGGGCGGAATGCCTGGCCCCGGTGCTTGGCGACCTGCAGACGCAGAGCTTCACCCTCTGCGCTGTGAGTGTCGCTATACATCTCCCAGTATTCTTCCGGGATGAAGGCACGGATTTCGCGCTCGCGCTCCACCACCAGCTCCACCGCCACGGATTGCACCCGGCCCGCAGACAAGCCACGGGCAATCTTTTCCCACAGCAGCGGGGAAATCATGAAGCCCACCACCCGGTCAAGGAAACGGCGGGCCTGCTGGGCTTCGACACGGTGCAAATCCAGCTTGCCCGGTTCTTCGAATGCGGCCTGGATCGCCTTCTTGGTAATTTCGTTGAACACTACCCGGTCGAAACGGGTGTCATCACCACCGATCACTTCCCGCAGGTGCCAGGCAATGGCCTCCCCTTCGCGGTCCAAATCGGTTGCGAGATAGATGCGGTCAGCTTTTTCTGCGAGACGCTTGAGCTCATCAACCACCTTGTCCTTGCCTGGCAGGACCTCGTAATGCGCTTGCCAGCCTTTATCCGGATCCACGCCCATGCGATTGATCAGCTGGGCCTTGGCCTTCTTCTTTTTATAGGCTTCGCGCTCTTCCTTCGGCAAGGAGCGAGTGTAAGCGGCTTCCTTGGCGCGCTCCTGAGGGGTGCTTTTTTTGGAGCCACCACTGACCGGCAGATCACGCACATGGCCGACACTGGACTTCACAATGAAGTCGTCGCCCAGATAGCGGTTGATGGTCTTTGCCTTGGCAGGCGACTCCACAATGACTAGCGATTTTCCCATTCTCAGGTACTCAACATCCGATCTAAGGCTTGCGATGGGCGCTATTTAGACAGCGCCAGTATGGCCGGGTCAAGCAGGATCTACCCCGACGTTCCTTTTTTAGTACTAGACCAGAGAAGGCACCAAGAGCAAGTCAGGGCACAGATGGGGCGCTTTCGGCGCCTGCCATGAAGTCGCCGCACCCCGCATGAAACATGGCGTTGATCCCGATCAGAGAATCATGAGTCTGTTCTCTGGCAAGCCGTTAAAAGGACGCTATACTCGGGGGAAAAGCCGCTCATGGAGAAGATCGTGCCCACCCCCTATCGCAAGATTCTGGTCGCCATTGATGGTAGTGATGAGTCCGCACAGGTACTTTCGCGCGCCGCCGGTGTGCTTTCCGGCAACGAAGGCGAGCTTCACCTGATCCACGTGATTGAGCCGCTGGCGCTGGCCTACGGGGCTGACGTCCCCATGGATGTCACCGACCTGCAAACCGGCCTGATGGACCAGGCAAAGGCCATGGCAGCACGGTATGCTGCACAGTACGGAATCGCCGACGCCAACATCCATGTTGAACTGGGCTCCATCGAAAAGACCATTCTCGACATGGCTGACAAGCTCGGCGCTGACTTGATTGCCGTCGGCAGTCACACGCGCAGTGGCCTGGCGCTACTGCTGGGCTCCACCGCCCGCGGCCTGGTACCCGGCGCCCATTGTGATGTGCTGGCAGTGAAGGTCGATCAGAAAAGCAATTAATAGTTAACAGTGAATAGTGAACAGTTGCGCGAGCAACGGTTTCTGGTTTTAAAACGTATGAGGCCGCGTCCAACCCTTGGGCGCGGCCTCATTGCTTTCATCAAATCAAAAACCAGGATCGCGTCGCTGTTCACTATTCACTGTTAACTGTTCACTAGGTGAGTTGCAGCGCCCCCGTATTCCCCTGCCCTTCCTCGTTCCAGCGACACAGCAATTCAGCCAGCCCCTGGGCCTGTTCTCGCAGGGCATCCAGCTCTTCCTGGCTGCCTTTTTCACCATGGAATACCGGCAGCTTGCGCATGGACTGCACCAGTTCATGATCTGGATCTGCCATCCGTTTCACTTCCAGAGTCCAACGGATGTGGTGGACGATCATATGATAAAAGGCAAGGCGGGTAGACAGGGTGTAAGGGCTGTCATCTTCACTGAAATCATTGAAATCGAGGCTGGCAATCACCGCCTCGCGGGAATTTTCTGAAACGCGGATATCGGCACTGCGCGGCGTGCCGAGCAACATCGACAGCGTGCCAAACACTTCACCGGGAGAGACGTAATACAACGGCGGGTGGGAAGGAGAGTCTCCCAGTACTTCAAGCTGCCCCCGCAGCAGGAAGTAAAGAGTGGAATCCACATCACCTGCGCGAATCACATCATCGCCTGACCCGGCCAGCCATAGCCGGGTATTGCTTTCCAGCAGGTCAAACTGCTCGGCATCATCTCGAGAAATTTCATTAAAAAAGGGTACGCCGGACAGAAGCTGACGCACTCGTTGCTGGCCGTAATCATTATTATTGGCCTTTTCCATCTGTTACCCCACAAACGCTGATGGACTGAAAACCACAATGCTATTCGCCATCGCAGTGAAGAACAATGTCCCACAGAACCGAATTCACAGTTTCATCCGGGAATGGCACTTTTGGAGCTATCCGCCTCCCGAAACAGGCCGCAGGAACTGCGCCATTGACCTTATGGACAGGTGGACAAATAACACTGTTCATATTATCAGTATCCATGCTAGGATCGAAATCGATGAGCGACTGTGGTCAATGACTTACAGCCGACAACGGAAATAACGCACCCGTACAGGCGTCATTTCCCTGTGACCATACGGAGAAGGTTATGAGCAGCAAACTCACTGATCGTCAGCAGCAGGTACTGGATTGTATTCGCGAATGCATCGCAGATACCGGAATGGCGCCTACCCGGGCCGAAATCGCCGATATCATGGGCTTCCAGTCAAAGAATGCCGCCTCTGATCACCTCCGGGCGCTGGAGCGTAAAGGGTATATCCGCCTGCACAGTGACCGCTC
The DNA here is from genome assembly GCF_009601165.1 of Alcanivorax sediminis. Classification (NCBI taxonomy): domain Bacteria; kingdom Pseudomonadati; phylum Pseudomonadota; class Gammaproteobacteria; order Oceanospirillales; family Alcanivoracaceae; genus Alcanivorax; species Alcanivorax sediminis. The sequence continues at coordinate 3,135,614 of NZ_WIRE01000001.1, forward strand.
TCGCGGTATCCAGCTGCTGGACAACGCCTATTGGTCAGAAGAAGAGCTGCCCATTGTCGGTAAAGTGGCCGCCGGTGTACCCATCGAAGCTATCGAGAACGTGGAGCGTACCGTTCCGGTCCCCCAGGGCCTGTTCAAACAACGCCCCACGTACCTGCTCAAGGTCCAGGGTGACAGTATGGTGGATGCCGGCATCTTCGATGGCGATCTGATCGCCGTGCGCAAGTCCAATGTGGCCCGTAGCGGTGAGATTGTTGTGGCCAGAATTGACGAAGAAGTCACGGTCAAGACGTTAAAACTGAACAAGTCCAGTGCTACCCTGCTTCCTGCGAATGAGGCTTACGAGCCCATCAAGGTGCCAGCCGACCAGCTGGTAATTGAAGGTATTTTTGTGGGGTTGATCCGTGATCCGAATTCTTACTAGCTTGTTCATTCTGGTTATGAGTAGCAGTGTCATGTCAGACGAAAACAATTTGCTCGCACCCTGCCCGAACTCACCCAACTGTGTATCCAGCCTGAGCGGCAGCAAGGATCACTGGGTGGCTCCGCTCGAGGTGTCAGATAACCGCGAGTCCAGTCTCCAGCGCGTGCAATCCGTGCTGGACTCCCTGCCACGGGTGGAATACGACGTGGTTGGGCAATCTCGTATCCAGGCCCGCTTCAAGAGCCTGGTGATGCGCTTTACTGATGATGTGACTTTCTATGTCCGGGAAAATGGCGTGGTGGAAGTACGTTCCGCGTCACGGATCGGTTACTGGGATTTAGGTGCCAACCGCCGTCGGGTAGAATCCCTGCGCGTGAAACTGGCCGAGATTCAAACCAATGACCGAAGCGCACAGCTCGACCCTCCTTCCGCCCGCCCAGTGGGCTGATATTGGCGTCAACCTGACAGACAAGCAGTTCCGCGATGACCGCGATGCGGTCATCGATCGGGCCAGGCTAGCCGGTGTCAGCTGGCAGCTGATTACTGGCACGCATATCGACGAATCCCGCGAAGCCATCGCCCTGGCCGAGCAGCATGACGACCTGTTCGCCACTGCAGGACTCCACCCCCACAGTGCCCGATTCTATTCCCGGGATCTGGAAAAAGAACTCGCCGATATGCTGCGCCATCCTGCCGTACGTGCTGCGGGGGAAATGGGGCTGGATTTCAATCGGGACTTCTCTCCCCGACCGGACCAGGAAACCGCCTTTGAAGCGCAGCTCGCTCTGGCAGTTGAAGCGGGGTTGCCCGTGTTCCTTCATGAGCGCGACGCCCATGAACGTTTCCAACCAATCCTGAAAACCTTTAGGGATGATTTGGTCGGGGCCGTGGTTCACTGCTTTACTGGTTCAAAAACAGCACTGTTCGACTATCTGGACCTGGATTGTCACATTGGCATTACTGGCTGGGTTTGCGATGAGCGACGGGGCAAGGACCTGGCGGATCTGGTCCACAATATCCCGGACAGCCGCCTGCTCATCGAAACCGATGCACCCTATTTATTGCCCAGAGATCTTCCTGAAGCACCACCTAAAAAACGCCGCAATGAGCCATCCTTGCTACCCTGGATTGGACAGCGAATCGCCCAGCTTCGAGGCCAGGAAATCGAGGCGGTGGCAGCCATGACAAGCAATAACGCCAAAGCCCTGTTCGCGGATCGAAAAGCTGGATGACACTATCCAGTACCCTGAGCCTCATCACCCCACACCGTGGCTCCTTGGCTGGGCATGGAGAGCCAGAGTGGTGTCAATCTAAAGTGGCCGGATAGGGAACAGGTAGAAGTCAGAACCGCTTTTTTGTGTCAGCCAGCATCAAGCCCGGTCACTGCGCCAGTTAAATGACACTTTCAGGGGCGGTATGACTTCCCCTTCCGGCTGCCCCACCATTTCCGCATGGGCGGAATGATGAAGCAGAGTCGCCTTGGGGGTGGAAACATGGCTGAGCAGGTTGTTGGCATGTTCAGGGCCATTGAAGCGCTGGATCTTGCCATTCTGATCCACCACCCAGAACCACTCGCCATTGAGGCAGACTCGCACTGTGCACACTGACAGGCAGGCAGAGGTGATCTCGATTTCCTCTACCTGTTGCTTGGCTAGTTTGTTTGCTGTGATCGTTTTCATGCTACAAGGATTACGCCAGGATCGTGAATCCAGCGTCATGAAAAGACAATCCCCCCGGACATTGTCCTAACCCACATGGACTGTGCTATTGCTGTCCCGAGGAAAAGCAGTTTTACCCCAGATGCCACAGAGCACCTATAGGGAAACCTTTCTATTGCTGCCTGAACCCTGTCTTCTGGAATCCGGGCTCCGTTTCCAGGCTGGTGGTGATCGCCATGCGAGCATAGGCTCCTACGGCTACCGTTTGTGCATTGCCAAGGGCGCGATCTTAATCACGATCAGAAGCAGTCTTTGCGTCATATTTCAGCCTGAAATGCCTACGGATTTTTGCAGAAACGCCTGCACATCCAGCAGGCCGAATGGCCAGGCCAGTTCGTGCCCATCACGGGCCAACACCGGAATGCGCTCACCATATTGCGCAATCAGCTCATCATCCTCGGCCACATCCACTGACAGCAGCTCCACATTGGGATTGACCATCATCAGCAGGTCCTTTGCCTGCTCACATAGATGGCAACCGAGTGTGGTGTAAAGTACAACGGTCATGACGCCTCCACATGACGGATAGCGTAAAGCACGTGAACCTTGTCATTACGGCGGAAATCTTCCGGGATACTCCAGCGGGTCAGATCCTCCACGTCGTACCATTTAGTGATGGACTCATCGAGTTTGAAGCGACGGAAATTACAGGAGAAGTAGAGAACCCCACCTGGCTCCAGGCGACGCATGATCTTGCGAATCAGGTCCCCATGATGTTCCTCCACCACAAAGTCACTACGTGACTTGTTATTGGAGAACGTGGGCGGATCGCAAAACACCAGGTCGAATTGCTCCTTGCATTCATCCAGCCAACGCATGGTGTCGCCACGCTCAAGGCTGTGCTGATCTGTCGAGAAACCATTCAAGGCCAGGTTACTGGCCGCCCACTCCAGGTACTTCTTGGACGCATCCACAGTCACAGTTCGCTTGGCACCGGCCACCGCCGCATGTACGGTGGCGGATCCTGTGTAGGCAAACAGGTTCAGGAAGCGCTTGCCAGAAGCCTCTTCGGCAATCCGGAGACGAATCGGGCGATGGTCGAGGAACAAACCGGTATCGAGATAATCCTGCAGGTTTACCAGTAGCTGAGCCGGCCCCTCGCGCACAGGCCGGTAGTGCCCCTGCCCGTCCAGCTTCTGGTACTGCTGTTTGCCCTTCTGCCGCTCACGGGTACGCAGATGCACCTGCTCGCGGTGCACGCCCAACGCAGCACGCACCGCCGTCACCGCCAGATCGCGGCGCTCTCGAGCCTTTTCCGGATCGATGGTCTTCGGCGCCTTGAACTCCTGCACCAGTACTTGATCACCATAGATATCCACCGCCACATTGAATTCCGGTAAATCCCGGTCATAGAGGCGGTAGCACTGGATATCTTCCCGCTCCAGCCAGCGGCGCAGATGTTTGCCGTTTTTCTTGAGTCGATTCACCAGTGGCATGGCCGCTTCAGGCACATCAAAGGCGGCGCTGTCTGCCACCTGAACGATCTGCGACGGTTGAAGCTGGCGGGGGCTGTAAAGCCGAATAAAATTATTGAAGGGGCCATTCTTGAGGCGCCACTGGCTGTCCAGTTGCATGCCGGAACGGTCCATCACCTGTGCATCCGCCCCCAACAATACAATCTGCCAGTGTGGCGCCAGACGGGCCATGATACGACCGAGGCCCAGATGCAACCAGCCGGCTTGCTCCTGCTCATCAAGCCGTTCGCCCCAGGGCGGATTGGTCACCATGACGCCATCCTCCGCGACATCCCTCGCCCGCAGTGCACCCAACTCGCGACGTTCAAAATGAATGGCGCTACGCACACCAGCGCGCTCAGCATTCTGCTGGGCCAGCTGAATAGCCTTGAGATCGGCATCAAAGCCTTTCAGCGACAGCGCCGGTACCGGGCGGTCCGCACTGGCAGCCGCTTCCTCCATGGCCGCCTCCCAAAGCTGGCGGCGGCAGCCACGCCACTGCTGGAAGCCGTAGTGACGGCGCATCAGACCCGGGGCGCGGCCGGCAGCCATCCAGGCCGCTTCGATCAACAGGGTGCCCGAGCCGCAGAACGGATCCAGCATCGCGGCTGGACGCTCGGCCTTGTGCCAGCCCGCCGCCCACAGCATGGCCGCAGCCAGGGTTTCACGCAGAGGGGCGCGGCCACCGGCAAGACGATAGCCGCGACGATGCAGGGGATCCCCCGCCAGATCCAGCCACAGGTGAGCCTCATTCTGATCCAGACGCGCGCGGATACAGCAACTGCCACGCAGGTCCCGTGAGATGGTGAATTGTGGCGGAAGCGCCTGAATAAAGCGTTTCGCACTAATACGGTTGTCACCACGCACGCCGGCGGCATGCTCCACATTCACATGGATGGGCGCGTCGTTTCCGACCAGGGCAAGCCAGTCCTGGCTCGCCGCCAGTTTTTCCGGTGCGATATCCGGTGTCACCCCCAGTGTGGCCAGCGGTAACAGTACCCGCTCCGCCAGACGGGACCACAGACATACCTTCAGGGCATCAGCGGTTCCACCGGAGAATTCGACATGCGCTCTGCCCGTCTCCGTTACCGATATGCCCAGTGTGGCCAGTTCGTCTGCCAGCAGTGGCGCCAAACCGGGCATGCTGGTGGCAACAAATTCCATTATGTGTTCCTCGTAAGTGACTGTTTTGTGCAATCACAGAAATTAAATTTTTAACGTTTTCAGCGCGTTACACAAACCGTCATCTGGCTGTCCTTTATACGTCATATGCTTAAAGGATTGCCTCGATATTGCTACTTGGTATTCGACACTACTCTACCCGTTTTCCATACTGATTTTGTCGACCCCGGAAGTGAAGTCCATAACACAACGGGCCTGTTCGCATTGCCCGGGGTTATTTCTTTTTTGTACCGATGTATGTGAAAGGGAAAAGCGTCTATGAAGCGACAAAAACGAAACAGAGACGACCGCGCCTACAACCGTGGCTACAACGCTGGCCTCGATGGAAAATCCCGTGAAGACTGCCCCTTTGGCACGCTCCAGGCCAGAACCAACTGGATGGGTGGATGGCGTGAGGGCCGTACCAACCTCGCTCAAGGCATGCTGGGTGTCGCCAGCATTCAGAACCTGAAAAATATCGGTTAATTTATTCCAAGTTCACCAATGCGCCGACGCGCTCGCGCGCCGACCCACAGGGCCCCACCAGGGCCCTTTTTAATGGGCGCTACAGTGCAACGAGCGCTTCGTTCAACGAGTTGAATCTCCTGCAGCGGCTTATCAGGCTCACCATCCACCGAACTCAACGATCCGAAAGTCTTTTCAGCTCTTCGAAAACCCGGGAAATTGTCCGGGTTTCCCTATCCAATCAGGTGTCGCTCGTAGCCTGTACTCCCTACTTCCAGGCACGCGCAATCTTGCTGATCAGGCCCGGCCCCTGATAGATCAGGCCGCTGTAGATCTGAACCAGGTCGGCGCCCAGCTTTTTCTTGGCCAGGGCATCTTCCGCGCTGCTGATTCCGCCCACCCCAATGATCGGGATACGCCCATTGAGAGCCTTGCTCATGGTATCCAGTGCCTGGTTGGCGATCGGTGTCAGCGGAGCCCCGCTCAGCCCACCCTGCTCATCCCCATGGGGCAAGTCTTTGACACCTTCACGGGACAAGGTGGTATTGCCGACGCAAACACCATCAATCCCATGCTTTACAAAGGCTTCTGCCATGGCCTGAAGCTCTGCTTCACTATTATCCGGGGCAATCTTGATCACCAGCGGCACTTTGCGACGGTGCTGCTCATCCAGTCGATCCTGAGCTTCACGCAGGGTTGCCAGCAGGGAATTGAGAGCATCGCCATGTTGCAGCTCGCGCAGGCCTGGGGTGTTCGGGGAAGAGACGTTCACCACCAGGTAGGTCGCGTAGGCATGTACCTTCTGCTGACAGATCAGGTAATCGTCTACTGCATTCTCAACCGGAGTGTCCTTGTTCTTGCCAATGTTGATGCCCAGCACGCCTTCATACTTGCTGTGCTTCACGGCATTGACCAGGTAATCCACGCCCAGATTATTGAAGCCCATGCGATTGATAATGGCATCGGCCTTCGGCAACCGGAACAAGCGGGGTTTTGGGTTCCCGGGCTGTGGGCGCGGGGTGATCGTTCCGATCTCGATAAAGCCGAAGCCCAGATCCGCCAGCCCATCGATACAATCACCGTTCTTGTCCAGTCCTGCGGCCAGTCCTACCGCATTAGGGAATTCAATCCCCATCACCTTCACCGGCGCAGAGACCTGGCAGCCCGGCCATAGCTTGCCCGCACGCTTGCGCAGCATGGCCAGGGTCAAGTCATGGGACTGTTCAGCTGAAAGGGAGAACAACAAGGGTCGGGCAAGGGAATACAGCATGGAGGAATCCGCAACTGGTGAGCTGGCGCGCATTATAGCCAAGGGGGACGGCTACTTCGATGCTTTGTGTCGGACAGAGAGACGCGGCACGCTTCACGCAACAGCCTTCACGCAAAACCCGCTTTCTTTTACGCCGTAGGAGCGAAGCGCAGCGGAGTAACGCACGAAGTGCGGCCCGCAGCGATTAACCGGCCTGCTGTCGATTGCCCCACGACCGGGACAGGATCGCCTGCAGGCAGGCTCCTACGGTAGAAGGGTGCGATGTATTTATGGTTTTGCGTGCCGGGTGATGCGTGCAGCGGCCGCAGAGCGGCCCACAAAAAAAGCCCGGCTTTCACCGGGCTTGCACACACAACCAACGAAATCAGCGCGCCGGTTATTTCGCGACGCTGGCCGGCTTGAGCAGGAAACGCCCCAATGCCGGGAGTAACCAGAGGGCACCGATCATGTTCCACAGGAACATGAAGGTCAGGAGGATACCCATGTCTGCCTGGAACTTGATGGAGCTGAATACCCAGAAGATAACGCCCACGGCCAGGGTGATACCGGTGAAGGCCACCGCTTTACCCGTGGTCTTGAGGGTCTCCTTATAGGCTGACTCGAGATCCATGCCCTGTTTCAGGTACTCGGACAATTTGCTGTAAATATAGATGCCGTAGTCCACACCGATACCCACGCCAAGAGCGATCACCGGCAGGGTTGCCACCTTCACACCAATCCCCATCTGTGCCATCAACGCCTGGCAGAGAATGGAGGTCAGGCCCAGCGGAACGATGATACAGATCACCGCCCGGATGGAGCGGAAGGCAATCAGTACCAGAATGGACACCACGGCATAGACCAGGGCAAGCATCGGGTATTGGCTGGCTTCAATGGTCTGGTTGGTCGCCGCTTCTACACCGGCATTACCCGAAGCCAGTTTGAACTGAATGACGTCCGGGTTATTACGGGTTTCAGAGAAGTCCGCCACGGCCTTGGTCACACGATCCAGGGTTTCGGCCTTGTGATCGTCCAGGAACACATAAATCGGCGTCAGGGAACAGTCCAGGTTGTAGAGACTATCCGGCATGAAACTCATGACATTGTTAAGGGCAAACTGATCGCGGGAAATGGTGGCCCACTTCATGGAGCCTTCATTCATGTTGGTGGCGATCATTTTGGTGGCCGAGGCAATGGTGGCCACGTCCTGCACTCCGTCCACATTCTTGAGAGCCCACGCCATGTCATCCGCAGCCTGCATGGCCGGGTAGGTGTTACAGGCTTCTTGCGGAGTCTTGCCCATCACTACCAGAACATCCGCGCTCACGGAGTAGTTGGAGACCAGGAAGTTCACGTCATGGTTGTAGCGATACCGATCCTTCGGCTCATAACCACGGGGACACTCCATCTCTTCACAGGGGTCCGGCCACAGCTCAGGAGCGCCCTTGTCCAGGTCACCGATTTTCAGATCCTGGCTCAGGTAGATACCACCGGCGTAACCCACAATGGCCAGCAAAATGGAGGCTGCAGCCATACCCGGTCGTGTAAAGCGTGCGAACAGCCCCGCCAGAGGGTGATCCTTGGTATCGCCCGCCTGAATCTTGCGCACTGCTGCCGCACCCACCCCCAGGTAGGACAGCACCACAGGTACTACGATCAGGTTGGTGATGATGATCACGGCCACACCAATACTCGCCGCCATGGCCAGCTCTCGGATGACACCGATATCGATCATGTACAGGGTCAGGAAACCGATGGCGTCAGACACCAGAGCCACCATACCCGGCACGACCAGTGCCTGTAGCGTGGACTTGGAGGCATCCAGTGACGACAGGCCGGAAGAGACGTAGTTGGCCAGCGTATTAACGATCTGCACACCATGAGACACCGCAATGGCAAATACCAGGAACGGCACCAGCATGGAGTAAGGATCAATGGTGAAACCCAGCGTGCTGACAATACCCAGCTGCCAGATCACCGCCACAAAGGAGCAGATGGACACGGTCAGGGCACTGCGAATGCAGCGGGTATCAAGCAGCAGCAACACGGCAATCAGACCCAGGGTCAGGAAGAAGAACATCGCCACTTCCTGAGCTGCGGACATCACATCGCCGGCTTTCTTGGCCAGACCGACAATATGAACACGCACGTTGGGGTATTTTTCCTGATAGGTGTTGCGAATTTCCTCAAGGCTGGCCGACAGCGCAGGAATATCAACGCCATCTTCACCCAGAGCATCCAGAAGGTGAGCATGCACGACACTGGACTGGAAATTATCGGCCACCAGACGACCCACCTGGCCGGAGCGCAGGACATTGGTGCGCAGCTGATCCAGGCTTTGAGCCGAACCGTCATAGCCGGCAGGAATCACTTCGCCGCCCTGGAAACCCTGCTCGGTCACTTCGTTCCAGCGGACATTACTGGTCCACAGGGAACTGATCTTGCTGGGATCCACCCCATCCAAAGCAAACACCGCGTCGGTGATCTCTTTCAGGGCAGTCATGTAATCTTCGTTGAAGATATCATCACCCTGGGTTTCCGCCACAATCAGGCGAATATCGTTGCCCAGGTTGAGATCATTCTTGTGTTCAAAGTAGTTCTGGATATAGGGATGGCCGAGCGGGACCATCTTGCTGATATCCGTGTTCAGTTGAATCTTGGACGCCTGATAACCCAGCAGTGCAGTCAACGCTACAAAGAGGATCAGCACGACCTTGCGCGCGTTAAACAGCGCGCCGGCGATATTTTGAGAAATGCTACCTGACATGCTGAGCCCCTTTATTTCACGTCTTCAATCACACGCACACCACCCTGACCCGCGATCAGGATGCCACCCTTTTCACGGGGCAGAACGGCGGAGATGGATTCACGGTCCGGCAGGAATCGCAGAGAAAAGCTCTTGCCACCATCATGGCTGGTAAGAATGCCTCCGGCATTGGTGACCAATACAACGGTGCCGTCGGCAAGGACTGCGCCATCGTTAATACCACGGGTCAAGCCACTGGCCACTTGGCTCCAGCTGACACCACGGTTGCCCGTCAGCCAGATGTTGCCCTGCAAGCCATAGACAAGCGCTTTCGCATCAGAGAGTGTTGTGGCACCAAAAAAGGTACCACTGTAGGGGCTCTTCAGACGCTCCCAGTTGGCACCCTGATCCAGTGAGCGGAACATGGCACCTTTCTCACCCACCAGGTAACGGGTGGACGTGTTCGTGACAGAGGCCAGATCATAAAGATGCCAGCCATCACCATTTTTCAGGCTGTCGAGCTTCTTGCTCCAGGTTGCACCACCGTCAGTGGTTTCCAGATAGTAGCCGTAACCCCCTACCGCCACTGCACGTTCCCGGCTCTCACACTGCACATCCAACAAGGGCGCACCGGAGGTGTCTACCGGGCCAGATGAACCGCCTTCTTCGGCGTAGGGGTCATCGCCATACGGGTCATCCCCATAGGGATCATCGCTGTACTCATCGTCAGCATAGGGATCGCCGTAGATGTCATCCATGGACAGGTCGTCAACACTGCCCACATCACCCTCTGATGCTGCATCGACGCTACCGCCCCCACCCAGAGGGTCGCTGTACTGGACACTCCAGGTCTCACCACCATCAGTGGTTCCAAGCACCAGGGCATCGTGCCCCACTGCCCAGCCATGACGGGCATCGGCGAAGCACACACTGGTGAGCAGCACTTCCGTTGGTGAAGCCGCTACTTGCCAGTGCGCGCCTTCATCATCGGAGTAAAGAATTTTTCCGCGATCACCTACGGCAACAATACGACCACCTGCATCTGCCAGATCCAGATAGGTATTTGCCTTGACCAGCGGGGAATCACCAGCAACAAACTCTGCCTGCGCAGTTGCAGACAGCACGGCCGAAACGGCCAAAACAGTTATTTTATTCATTGTCCCATCTCTTCCCGAGGCTCTCTCAATGAGCCGAGTACAAAACGACCGGGAACCTCTCAGAACCCGGCCGTCTTGTTATGGCAGCCGTTCAAACGGCAAACCAGTCTTTCCCATCAACCTTGGCCGCGACGACGCAGGGCTGCCGGATGGAAATAACGATCGTCCGGTACCGGCTGGCTGTAGTCGAGGATGGAAGGCTCTTCGTTATCCAGGAACTGTACGTGGTAACGCTGGGCACGCAGATCATGGAACACATCCAGAGCAGTCCACTGGGTCGGCACTTCATAGTAGTTCTTGATGAAGGCCAGGCTGACACGCCACAGTTCACCACGACGGTCGTACTGGTCGATGGCGGCAATCTGCCAGGAGTCAGCATCGATGTAGAAGCGACGCTTCTGGTAGATGTGACGCTCACCGTCCTTCAGGTTGGCTTCCACCACCCACACACGATGCAGTTCCCAGCGCTGGTAATCAGCGTTCACGTGACCTTTCTGCAGCAGGGTCTCGTAGCTGACATCCGGGTTATCCATCTTGTAGTTGTTGTACGGGATGAACATTTCAACCGGCTTGGCATGCACCAGCTTCCAGTTGTACTTATCGGGCGCACCGTTATACATATCGGTGTCATCCGCAGTACGCAGGCCATCTGCAGCCGCAATCGGAGTATCGTAAGCCAGGTTCGGCGCACGACGTACACGGCGCTGACCGGCATTGTAGCCCCAGGCCTGACGCGGCATTTGCTTCTGATCCAGCATCTCATGAACCAGTACTGCACCACCCGCCAGACGCGCCGGCGCCTTGGTGAAGGACAGGTAATAGAAGATCACGTTGTCCAGAGTGTCGAAGCTGTACTTGGGATCGTAGTAGCGGAAATAGATTTCCTGCTGGGAAGTGATCAGTGAATAGGCACCGCTGCGCTGAACAGCCACTTCGGATGCACGACGGACCACATACAGACCCCGCCAGCGGAGAATATGGTTCCAGATCGCCTGGAGTGCCATTTCTTCGTTGCTACCGCTGAGGATCGGGAATGGAATACCACCAAAAGCCTGGTCTACACCGGTTTCACCCAGCTTGGCCTTGCTCGCGTTCTTCTTGGTGTTGTCGTAGACCCACTGCGGCGCAGAAGTGGAACGATGACTCGGGTACACATTCAGCTTGAAGGTATCCGGGTAGGTCTTGAGCATGGCTTGCACGCCAGCAGGTACCTTTTCTGCATACTGACCCAGGTTCTGGGCAGTGATGCTGAATACCGGCTTTTCGTTGGCGTACGGGTCAGGATGGTGCTGGCCAGGACGGGTGTAGGTCTTGGGGATATCCTTGCGCTGGATACCACCTGTCCAGTCCGGAATACCCAGCCCGGTGGAAGTGGCTTTGCCATTACCTTTAACCTCGGCACCAAATGGCGTCAGGCTTGAGCCCAACTTGGCAGCTTCGGAAGCGGGAACAGCCGCTTGCACAGTGGCCGCCACACTCAAGGACAGCGCCAGTGCGCTACCCATTGCGGTCAATTTCTTCAACATGATTAGCTCTCCGATAAACCGGGCCGCCCTGCGGCCCGGAAAAAAATTAGAAAGAGTACTTAACAGAAACCGAAGCGTTGTTTCGGTCGGCCAGTTTGTTGGAATAGTTGGCACCCCAGAAGGAGGTAGCAGACATGCCCACTTCCAGGTTGTTCAAGTACAGAAAATTCAGGCCCAAGGTCGCAGCTTTACGATCTTCCATAAAGTTGCCGCCAATGGGTGAGTTGCCGTTAACATCATGAGCAAAACGAACGCTCGGGCTCATGGAGATGCCGGCAAAAACGTTGCTGTAATCGGCCTTCACCACCGCACGGTAACCCCAGGACGTCGGGTCCATGTAGTACTTGTTCGGGTCATCCGGGCTCAGAATCTGGGCTTCGCTGTCCAGAATGGCGGCCGTGGAGTTGTATTCCAGGTCGGGATTTTCCAGACCTTCGATATGCTCCACACCCAGCTCAAGCAGCGCGATCAAACCATCAGCGCCAAAGGTCGGGCCGAAGTTGAAAATGCTCACCAATGAACCGTTGTAGCTTTCCACTTCGTCATAGAAGTAGTAGAGCTGGCCGTCCTGAACTTCACTATCGGAAGACAAGCAGCTGCCACCCATCTCGGCGCGGACACAGTGCCCAGTCAGATCACCCAACGTAACAGGAGCCGGGCTGAGCGCTGACTGGCCTGCCGCTCCCGCAAGTGCAGCAATCAGGTTGTCACCACCTTCGTTGATGATGGCACGCTTGGGACGGTAGGCGATCTCACCAGCCAGAGACATATTGCCAAGGCTGGTATTGAAGCTACCGCCAAACATGTCCTGATCTTCGGCATACGCCATCTGGTACTCAGCAGTATCGATGATCAGTGGGATTGCGCCCGCACCACCACCTTGAGCTGCCTGCACATTGTTGAGTCGCGCACCTACAACAGGAGTACGAGAATGAGTGCGGGTGTAGTACAGCGCAAACTCCGTCCCATTCAGGTTTTCCGCAAAGTAGCGATAGGCAAGACCGAACTGGCCGTTGTCATCTGCTTCGAGATCACGGATACGATCAACGGTGACCTGCGTAGCCTCATACTGATAGTCAGAATACGTAGCAGCGGTATAGGCAGCGAACGCATTTTCAAGGCCAGGTGCGCCTGCGCTCAACGCGATAACGCGACCGTCCAGAATCACGTTATCCGCCCCTTTGCCAGGGAAGGCATCATGGGTAGAGAAATAGGTACCGGTGGGCGCGTCCTCGGAGTTTTTCCACTCGAACTGGTAGAAACCTTCCAGAGTCGCGTTGTAGGTCAGGCCATAGGAGAAGTAAACGCTATCCAGTGGCAGCAAGGCTTCCTTGATTTCGGAGCCCGGCAGACGCAGTGCGTTAAGGTCAAAGTAGTTCGCCGTATTCACACCATTCTGCATGAACAGGGCTTCACCCCAGTTAATCACCTGCTGACCCAGGCGGACATTCAGTGGGCGCTCGAAAACATCGAAGTTGCCCCACACATATGCATCCAGCAGACGCGCACGCTCACCGGCATAACGCTCTGCGTCACTGGTAAAGTCGTCACCGGTGCCATTGTTCGCGTAGTCAGAGTAAGTAGCGTAGCGAGTAAATCCGTTGCCCGGCACAAAAGGAGCTGACGCATTCAAGATGCCGCCATCATGCCCGCCACCCATGATTTGCTGATCATAGAAAGCGGTTGCACGCAGGAACATGCCGTACGTGCCCTGCCAGTCCAGTGCCAGTTCAGGGGTGATCTTGTAAACCAGTGACGCCAGACCGGTGTCATAGTTGTTGTTGGCATCGTTCTTGTTGATCTGGGAGCCAAAACCCGCCTTGGTCATGTCTACCACATCACCGGTGGCCGCCAGCATGGAATCCTGGGACTCCGTACGGAACAGCGCACCCACAGACAAGGCCGTATCCAGACGGCCTTGCCAGTCCGGATTTTCAAATTCGAGTTGAACCGCTGAGGCAGGTGCAGAGAAAGCCCCGAGGGCTGTGACACTGGCGACAGCAAGCGCCAGCCTGGTTCTACGCAGGTGGTTATTGTTCATGTAGCTACTCCGAGTTGCCAAATGGCTTTATTGTTCTTGCTGCCGTGTCCCTACGCGAGGCTCAGATCCCATCTTTCCTACTGAAACACGCCACAGACAGCTAATACCTAATTCTTACACATTGAAACCTAAAATAAATCCCCCCTTACAGGCGATTTACGACCGGCCAGTCACTTTTTACAACGGTCCGATGGTATGCAACTACTGACTACCTACTGCCCAGTATCCGGCTCAGCACTTCGCTCAAATTTGGTGACGCCTTGTCATTGACCCCTTGCAATAATGTCCGAAAGGCCCGCTGCCGCCCTGATTCAAGCTTGTGCAAACGCGCCGCAGCGTTACCAATACGTGCCGCAATCTGCGGATTCAATGCATCCACGGTTGCCAGCGCCCGGGTGAAGAGCGCATAGCCCTCGTCGGTATTGAACGCCGAAGGGTTGCCCGCCAAGGCTCCCAGCACGGAACGAACCCGATTGGGCACCTTCCAGTCAAAGGCCGGATGTTCAAGCAGAGCGGCAACTGATTCCACCGTGGTTTCGCCAGGTACTGACGCCTGCACGGAGAACCACTGATCCATGACCAACGCTTCCTCTTTCCACTTCTCGGCGAACTGCTTTAGCGCCAGCTCGGCACCCGGCAGGCGATGATGAACCAGTACGCGCAGGGCACCCAGCTCCTCTGTCATGCACAATGGCAATTCGAAGAGCTCCACCGCGATACGTGCGGCTTCCTTGTGTTCACCCGCCGCCAGGTAATCCAGCGCCAGGTTACGCAACTGCCGGCGGCCCATGGCCACCCCATCCATTTGCAGCTCGGTAGCGAGCAGGTTTTCCGACAGCGAGAGCCACTGTGCCTGTAAAGCCCGCCCCAACGCCCGCTTCAACTGCTGGTGGGCAGAATGAATGGCTGAAGGATCCAGCGGTGTGTGCCGGTCACCCAACGCCACCTCCGTGGGCAGGGTCAGCAGCAATGCTGCCTGAGCGGCATCTTCTCCCGCGCGCTCGATCACCTGCTCCAGTACCGGCGCCAGCTTCAGCGCTTCATCCTCGGCCTTGCCGTGACCTGTCACCAGTCGATCCAATGCAGCGAAGTAAAGCCGCTGCGCGGCAGACCAGCGGCAATAGCCATCCGTATCATGGGCCAGCAGGGTCGCCAGCTGGTCGGCGCGGTAGTCAAACTCCAGCACCACCGGAGCCGAGAACCCTCTCAGCAGGGAAGGCGTCACGGTTTGACCAACCGGAAACTGGAAGGTTTGCTCCTGCTCACGGAGAATCAACACGGTCTCTCTGAGACCGGTGTCATCCAGTGCGACCGGCTCACCCGCCTTGTCCAGCAGCGCCAACCTGACAGGAATGACCAACGGTTGCTTGTCAGACTGCCCCGGGGTCGGTGGCGTTTGCTGCCTGAAGGTGAGTGAGTAAGTATCACCGCTCTGCTCGCTTGTGACTGACAGAATTGGCGTGCCAGCCTGGCTGTACCAGCGCCGGAACTGCCCCATATCCATACCGGACACTTCTTCCATGCAATCAACAAAGTCATCGCAGGTGACCGCCTGGCCATCAAACCGGTCGAAGTAGAGATCCGTTGCCTTGCGAAAACTCTCTGCTCCCAAAAGGTGATACTGCATGCGGACAATCTCGGCCCCTTTCTCGTAGATTGTCAGCGTGTAGAAATTATCGATCTTCTGGTACTCGGCGGGACGCACAGGATGAGCCATGGGCCCCTGGTCTTCTGGAAACTGATGGTTGACCAGAAAATCCACATCATTCACCCGCTGCACCGCCGCGGAGTTCATGTCTGCCGAAAACATCTGATCACGGAAGACGGTAAAGCCTTCTTTCAGGCTGAGCTGGAACCAATCACGGCAGGTCACCCGGTTACCGGACCAATTATGGAAGTACTCATGGGCCACCACCGATTCCACCCGCTGGAAACCCGCATCAGTCGTGGTCGCCGGATGCGCCAGCACACAGGAGGTGTTGAAGATATTGAGCCCCTTGTTTTCCATGGCGCCCATGTTGAAGTGGCTTACCGCCACGATCATGTAGATATCCAGGTCGTACTCACGACCATAAGTCTGCTCATCCCAACGCATGGCATGCTTGAGCGATGCCATGGCGTGGTCCAGCTTGTCCAGATCACGGTGCTCGGCATAGAGGCGCAAAGCGACTTCACGACCGGATGCCGTAACGAAGCGGTCTTCCAGACAGGCCAAATTCCCAGCTACCAACGCAAACAAGTAACAAGGCTTGGGGAACGGATCTTCCCAGGTGACCCAGTGCCGCTCCCCTTCTTCGCCCTGCTCCACCGGATTCCCGTTGGAGAGCAGCAAGGGGTAGCGTTTTTTGTCCGCTCGGACCGTGGTGCAAAAACGGGACAGCACATCCGGGCGGTCAGGGAAAAACGTGATGTGACGAAAGCCCTGAGCCTCACATTGAGTGCAGTACATGCCATTGGACATGTAGAGCCCTTCCAGGGCGGTATTCTTTTCCGGCTCAATGTCGACAACAGAAATCAGGGTTGCCTGTTCGGGCAACCCGGACAGGCGCAGCTCGCCATTTTCATAGCGATATTCACCCTCCTCCAACACCTTGCCATCCAGAGCAAGGGAACGAATAACCAAGCCTTCCCCGTTAAAGGACATGGTATCGGAAACCGCCGCTTCAGGATTGCGTCGTAACGCCAGCTCGCTGGTGACAGTAGTCACGCCATCACGAATATCCACATCCAGGTTCACGCTATCCACCAGATAAGCTGGAGGCTGGTAATCAGAAAGACGCGTGGTGACAGCGGCGTGGGCAGTTTCCATGCAACAACTCCATACAAAGGAAAGATTCAGACAGTTTAACGCGTCCCGAAAACGACAACACCCCGCCGAAGCGGGGTGTTGTTTTTTCACGATAAATCTATGAGGAATCGGCCTTACGGACCAACAGCCTCAATGTCAGCCGGCGCCTGGGAGCCGATGAGCACCTGAGTACCGCCAGAGAGCACGAAACTCATGACCTGAGCCTGCATTTCTGCGGTCACCTGCTGCGCACCACCTGACGGGGTCAGCAGGGAGCCATGTCCGCCCGCGGTCATCTTGACGATACCGGCATTGCCCTGACTCGTCAGATCAACAGCACCTGGAGACAGTTGCACAGCGCCAGACAAAGTCGCCAGACCCGCTGTCCCCATCATGGGCAGCGAAGGGTCACCGTTCGGCACAACGGTATCACCATTGACCTGCTGTATCAGCACGGGCAGGCCAGCTACCGCCAGAGCACCAACACTGCCTGCAAAGTTCACCGGGTCACCGGAGGAAACGGTGCTCTGCGCAACGTAGAGGAAGCTTTCGTAGTTGGAAGTCCCCACATTAACGCCATTAGCCGCAAGGCCTGCCTGAATTCTGGGCGCAAACGCCTGGGAATTATTGAGCAGATGAGACAATTGGGTACCGCCCACGGACGCCACAAAGCCTCTGACAGGATTGAGATTGCTTCCTCCAAAATTGGAGTCCGTAGAAATGGCAACCTGGTTGGTGCTAGTGAAGGCAGTACCCACAATCGCACCCAGGGAAACCCCTACCACGCTCACCTTGCTGGTATCCAGCGCACCATTGCCGTCAATATTCAAGGCGCTGATCGCCCCCAAACTGGCGTTCAAGTTCAGCAGATCCATCACGCCCTGGCGCAAGTTGTCACGGGTATTCTTCAGGTCCGCCAGGTTAATGAACCAGCTACCGGAACCATCCAGTGCCGTCGGAGACTCGAAGTTCATCGGGACCGGATTACCAGACGCATCCTGTGCCACATTGAAATGTCGCTCATGCAGACCAAGGCCATTGTAAATGGCGGAGAACGGAATCAGCGCACTATTTTCCACGTTGAGTGCGGCCGCGAAGGCGCTGTTGGCCGGCACACCGTGCATCGGTAAATCAATGGCCACGGTAGCGATACAACGAGAAGCCAGAGTATGAGCCAATGCCACCACAGAAGTTCGGTCACTGGTGATGCCATGCACATAGATCACTGTCGGATAACCCGCATTATCACGAACATTGGCACACGTAGCACCACCTAGCTCTGAAGGAGCCAGAGCAGGGTTGGGCAGAGTAACCTGCAGGGGCACCGTTTCGGTTCCAGTCTGTGCCGCAAACGGATACCTGTAGGTCACATTGTAGCTACCGTCCACATCCATGGGCGGGATGCCCTCACCCAGCTGGGAACCGAGTACCTGGTCTGCAGTCCATGATTTCTGAAGGAAGCTGAAGTCCAGAGCGCTGGCAGGGGCAGACTGGTAGTAAGGCAGGTCAATGGCTCCGGTATAGAGCTTGCCCACACCGGCGCCCAGCGCACCCTGAGTCAAAGCATTGAAATCAACACCAGTCTCATGGCTGACCGCAACGTTGCGCGCTTTTGGCGTACTAAGGAACTGGCCCGCTTCCAGATCGGACGCATTCTGCAGTGCGGCTTGTGCCGGCACGCCAGCCTCAATCTGGGAGAATGCGATCGCTCCTCGTGGAGCCGCCATTGCGGTAAGAGGAGTTTGGGGATCGGTGGTGGTAAAGGTGTAGGAAATCGCAACAGAATCCTTGGCCACCTCGACAGGAATCAAGCCACCAGAAAGGGCATTGAGCAAACCGCCTGCGATTGTTTCCCAACCCTGAATCGCCCCACGAACAGCAGCAAGGGAATCCGAAACGGCCGGCTCGTTCTCGCCAAGGAGATTGTAGGACGTAGAGGGCTTGATCGGATCACCGTCAGCATCAAGGACGCTGTTGGTCACGAACACCAGATACTTGGTTTTCGGGAGCAAAGGGCGCAAAGGAGTAATTCGCAGCGTATTGTCAGTCCCGCCATTCAAAGACACAACAGAAGCGCTGATAGCGGTGGTACCAAACGCGGCCTGGTTAACGCCTGCGATGTTGGCCGGATTCAGCGCGTCCCCATCGCCATCACTGGTATCCAGCGGCACAAGATAAACATTCGGCAGGCCTTCACAACCACCGGGTACACAAATGGTCGATGCATCAATGCTGCCGCCCGCAAAACCAATATCAAAGTAGGCAGTGGTGGAGAAACCGTCGAGCGCGTTTACTGCCGCCTCGATGGCATTCTCAGGCACCCCGACATTGGCCGTACCGTCACTGGTTGCCGCAGCAGCAAAAATCAGGTCCGTGTTGAGAGGCAGATCCGACGTTACCGGATTGAACTTGGGATAGGTACCAAGGAAAGTTGCGCCTTCACTTTGGTCCTCAACCCTATCGCTTCCGCCGCCGCAGGCAGCCAGCGCCATAGCAACTGCGACAGGCAGTACTTTCTTATAAATGTGCATGTGGTCTCCCGAACCGTTTGTTATTTAATTCTTCAACTACTACCCGCAAGGGGGAAAGTATTGGTACAGACAGAAGCCTGTGAACCCATTCAGGTCAGCCGACAAAGACCTGACTTGGTATTGGTCTTATACGAAGATTACATTATGTAACGCCAGCGACCAATGCCAGTAGAAAGCAAAATCTCCCGAAGGGCCAATTAAATGATGACCTGTCAGTCACCCTTCACGCCAGGCAATTCACTGCAATGTATCTGGTCCACGCACCGTCACAGGCTGTTCCGGCACTTCGTCCTTGTCACCTTTACACGCCTGCTCCATGTAACCCGTCCGCTCTTCCTCCGGCAGGTTCTTCGCTTCCCAGGCCAGCACCGCCTGCATGCATAGCTCGCGCTGCTCTTTGCTCAGGGTGCGGCCATCAGGCCATTTCCCCAACTCCACCGCACGACGCATGTTGTCGCAGATTTCCGGGGTCATGGTGGCGATCAGGTCTTCAAAGCTTTGGTAGGTCATGGCATCGGCTCTCTTGGGTCAGCTACAGATTGCACAGACCCCTTACAGGAATACGTCAATTGGCGTCGCCCGGGCGGGTGCTCCAGCCCAGCTTGGACCGGCAGGCCTGATAGAAATCATGACCTGGCGGATGAATAAGATGCAGACGATGAGGCTTCTTGCGAATCACGATAACGTCATCGACCTGCAGGCGGATGCCTTCGGTGCCATCGCAACTCACCAAAGGACGCACTTTCTCGGTGGTGATATGAATCTTGATCTCGGAATCCCCGGCCACGACCAGTGGCCGACTGGTCAGGGTATGCGGGTTCAACGGCACCAGCACCATGGCATCCAGCTTGGGGTGCATGATCGGGCCTCCGCAGGACAGCGCATACGCGGTAGACCCCGTGGGCGTGGAGATAATCAGGCCATCTGAGCGCTGACCATAAACAAAGTGCCCGTCGATCCCGAGCTCAAAATCGATCATGTGGACGCTGTCACCGGACAGCAGCACCACATCGTTCAATGCACTGCCCTCGCCCACCACGGCCTTACCGCGGCGAACCTCCATATCCAGCAGGAAGCGCTTCTCGGTGGTGTACTCACCATCCAGCACCTGCCCCACCCGTGACTCGATTTCCGAGGGAAGGATGTCAGTCAGGAAGCCCAGATGCCCTCGGTTCACGCCCAGCACCGGCACCTTGTAGCGTGCCAGGGTACGGGCTGCCCCGAGCAGACTGCCATCTCCGCCCACCACGATGACCAGGTCGCAGGATTCACCCATTTGTGCAGGGGATGCCGCCTGAAGCCCCATCTCGGGAAGGCTGTCGATGATGCGATTATCGAGGATGACGGTGCAATCACGACCGTGCAGAAAGTGAATAAGCTGGCGCAGCGAATACAACGCCTGCTCACTTTCAGAACGGACAATCAGACCGATATTACGAAACTTTTCTTGCGCCACAGAGATCCTGGGCAGCGGTTGCTGCTGTCGGTTGCGGGGGGCCGCTACCGTCAGCAGCGATCACCCCTGGGTCATGCTCTCGTTCAGGGTAGCAGTATTACCGTTAAGACCGCCATCCAGGACGATTACATCCAAGCCGGCGTTTTTTAACAAAAATGCCGCGGTTGCGCTACGTCTTCCTGTATCGCAGTAGGCCACGTAGGTTCTGGAGGGGTCCAGAAGGCGGGACTTCAAGCGCAGTACATTGAGAGGCATGTTGCTGGCGCCCTCAATATGACCCTGGTCATACTCGTCACTGGTCCGCACATCCAGCCAGGTGGCACCCTTGTCTAGCGCCTCCTGCACCTTGTCCAGTGGAAGGGTATTGATGATCGGCTCACGCAGCAGAGCGTCAAAGTCCTTGCGATCCAGTCGCATCAGCACGCCATCAGTGGCCATGGTCACGGTGGCGTTCCGGGGCTTGCCGGACAACAGCGCCTCCTCACCGAACCACTGCCCCTCTTCCAGCATCGCGACCGGGGTTGGCTCACTATCGCCCATGCTCACCGCAACCTCGCAGACCCCTTCCTTGAGGATATAGCAGCAATCTGCAGCCTCTCCCTGACGGATAATCACGTCGCCTTCCTTCTGACGGAAAGCACGAAGACGGCGGAAGATTTCGAGGATGTTGGTGGGGGGCACCCGGTGAAACAGCTTGGATCGCAGCAGACGAATCATCCACTCACGGTCATTCTGATAGGCGGAATTGGCATTGATATCGAGGATCACGTAACCGGCAGACTGATCCCAGGACAGAATGGTGTCCAGTCGGAAGCTGTCAAAACGCACGACACTGACTTCGGATAACGCCCGCGCCGTGCTACGACGGGGCTGGGCATGATCCAGTGGGTGCCAGGAGGCAGAGTCACCGGCACTGACCACCTCGGTCTTGCCATACTCATCGGTGAGTTCCACTTTGCCGCTGAGCAGATAAATCGTGGTGTTGTCCTCGTCACCTAACGAAAAAAGGACATCACCTGACACATAGCGGCACACCTCCTGCTGATCCAGCAGCCAGTCCAGCTGGTCCCCGGACAAGGCATTCACTGGTACAAACGTCTGCAAAAGGCTTTTATCTATGGATTCTCGCGCCATAACTGCCGCTCCCGGTCTTTTTGATCACGCGTCTTCTGGTTATATCCAGACTAACATCTGCAAAAAGCCGACCACTTCCGCACAAAGAGGAACTGGTTCACAGTTTTTGTTTACCGGAACTTCAGCACATTATCGATGGCAGAGTCATTCCGGCAGTTCGGGCAACGGTTGGCATTACGATCAGAAACGCCCGGCTTGAACTGGTTGGGCACTTCCACACGGATTACCCGCTTGCCGCACACCTGGCCATCCACACCCGCACTCACCTGACACACCGGGTTTTCATAGTGGGCCAGCCAGGCACGGTAATGATCCTCGGTCACCAGACATTTGCGGGCCGCAAACGCTACCGGGTTCTCCATGTATTCTGCCATCTGCTCGGCCGGTATAGAGATATGCCCCGCGCCCGGATGGAAGGCGATAAAGCTCAGCCCCAGGTCCTCCAGCTTTTCCAGCACTTTCTGGGCACCGCTGTTGGCCTCCTTGGCCTGATTGCGCTTGAGATCAACAATCTGCTCCTTGAGCTGGCCAATCAGGTCATCGCGGGTCAGCACATCCATTTCCTTGGCATGGATCTGCTCGGACAACTTGGCGCGCTCTTCTTCCAGCCGCTGCTCAAGTGCCAGTTTGTACTGCTCTGTCAGCACCTCCAGCTCACTGCCCTGGTTGGCGCTCTGGTGGCTCTGCTCTTCAAGGCTGCGGTTCAGGCTAAGCACCTGCGCCTTCAGCGAGTCATTCTGTTCCCGCAACGCGCCGTTCTGTGCCTTCAGCGCCTTGAACTGGCCCAGAACCTTCTCCAGCTGCGCATTGAGAATTTCTTCCTTCTGCTGGGTGGCATAACGAAGCTTGGCGACTTCTTCGGTCTGGGAGTTTTCCAGGGTCTGCACCCGCAGGCGCAGCTCTTTGATGATTCGTGCGAGGCGCACCCGCTCTTCATCGTCCTTACGACGAGCCTCATCGTCATCGGGCCTGACGGTAGGCGCCTGCCCTGCCAGCACTGGCGGTGCTTTCGGCGCAGCGGTGTCCATATCATCATCGATTTCGAGCCCCATCTTGGGCCCACGCTCGAGTATCAAATCGCGAATGGCAATAAAGTCATTGGCGCCCGGCTTCATTCCTGGGTCCCAAAGCTGATCCTGATGCCAGGCCACCGGGCACTGGCTGCGACAGGCAAGACGAATCGGGCCAGCCCCCATGTCGGGGCCCTGGGCTCCGTGTTCCGCAAGGTGACGGAGAGGCACATTCCAGGTGGTATCGGCCATGCCATCTTCATCAAAGTCGATGGTGAACAACACCATTGCCGTCACTTTCAAGTGACCATTCACAAGACAGTAAGCGCCACGAACTTCCTTATCGGTAAACTCCGGCACGCCCACCATGCCATCAAGGATGGCTTCGAAATCCGAGTACAGCATGCTCTTGCTGATACCCCGATGATCAAAAAACAGAATGGCTTCGGACGTCACTGCGGATGCAGACATGTGTGCCTTTCCTTTCCCTGAATTTATTGTAAATGGCACCTGACCAGAAACGACGACACATCCCGATGTGACATCCTGGGTCAGATTGCTGCCAATTATAGTCAGCCCCAAAAGCGAAGTTTGACCTGAATGGCTCGCAAAAAAAAGCACATTCGACCGTCAAGCATGCCGCAGACGGGTGACAGCAACCATAACCGGGATCACGTTGTGGGATTTATATGAAAAATTGCATCCGGCAAGCCGGGGTCCAGCAGAGAGGAGGAATTGAGGGAACCAGGTTCAGCAGGGGAAGGGGCAAGCAGGGAAAGACGGGAGGATCAAAGTTCCTCACCGTCATCAGCCCAGCCATCATCTTCCAGCCACTCTTCCAGGCTCTCCATCAATTGCCTTTGCTCAAGGCGTTCTTCAAACAGTTCTTCCATGGTATTGCTCCTTTTTATCTTGATTCTGACTTGTCATTTCATTTGTTGTGAATGGGATTAGACACCCGAAACATGACAAGTTCATTAAGGGAGACGCAACACGCGGCATGCGGCACTGGAGGACCAAAGACAGGAAGGCGAGGAAAAAAGCGGGCGTGCTGCGTGAAGCGTGGTGCATGCAGCATCTCTTGAAACAAAAAAGGCCCTCATTTCTGAGAGCCTTTCTTGCTGAATAGTGGCGGAGCGGACGGGACTCGAACCCGCGACCCCCGGCGTGACAGGCCGGTATTCTAACCAACTGAACTACCGCTCCACATTCCTTACGGAATTCTTTCAAATTTTGGTGGGTGATGACGGGATCGAACCGCCGACCCTCTGCTTGTAAGGCAGATGCTCTCCCAGCTGAGCTAATCACCCTTGTTCGCGTCGCTGCGAAGTGGGCGCCATTTTAGGGATTGGGCCGGGGGTGTCAACGGCTTTTTGCAGAAAAATGTTCGTTTGCCTACAAAATGGCCGAAACGTGCAAAACTTGGTCTAAATGACCAGAATATCTCCGCTCAACCGCCCAGATCCGCTTCTATGGCTTCAATTTTTGCCCGGGCCTCCTCCAACGTGAAGCGGCCAGGCAGATTTTCCCCATTGGGCTGTGCAATAAGGTAGTGATGAATATCCAGCGCCCAGGTTTCCCGGTTTAACTCACCCTCCTCGAGAATGGTGTAGCCGGTTTTCCCCCAGGCCATGGCGTTGCCGATCATGCTTTCTCCCCGATGACGCGGGCGAGCATGATGTCAGCCAGACCATCAAGGCTCAGCGGCCCATCACGATCGAACCAGTTCGGGGTCCAACCAATCATTCCGGTCAATAAGCGCCGCATGATGAAAGGGTCGGTTTTGATGGCACCCTCGGCGTGCAGGTCATTCAGCGCATCCAGCCACAGCTGCTCATAGATGCTGCGCAGTGCCAAGGCCTTGCGCTGCCTGTCTTCACTCAGGCAGCGCCACTCGGTCACCATCACTGTCATGGCTTCCGCCGTATCGCCAACAATAGACTGCAGCTCCTCACGAATCAGCGCCCGCAATCGCCCCTCAGCGGTCACCTCTCCGGCCACCGCCTTTTGCAACCGCGCCGTATTGAAGTGGATAACCTCTTCCATCACCGCATAGAGGATGTCCTCCTTGCTCTTGAAATGGTGGAAGATCGAGCCACTCTGGATGCCCACCGATGCGGCAATATCGCGCACCGTGGTCCGGTCAAACCCCTTATCCCGAAACAGGTGTGCCGCCGCGCTGAGCAATCGCCCGCGGGGAGAATCATCAATTCCGTTGATTGCCAGTGACTCAGCCATTGGTACCCTCATTTTGTGTGCCGGCATTATCTCAGGACAGTCACAAGCTGCAAGCCTTGAGCTGCAGCCAGACTTGACCACTGTCAGCACCTGAAGTGCCAACCCCGCGCCAGAAAAACTCACGCCTTTTCGAAACCACGAATTGAACGTATTGTTATGTACAGCACTTTACAAACCAAGCGCTTGCTTGGTAGCTTACGAGACCATGCTCAAACAGGCAAATGGAGCCAACATGACCGATCCGATTTGCATCGGCTGTGCCGCCGGTTTCTGGGGCGACACCAACAGTGCGGCCTTTCAACTGGTCAAACAAGCAGACATCGACTACCTGGTGTTTGATTACCTGGCAGAGGTGACCCTGTCCATCATGGCAGGGGCGCGGATGAAAGACCCCAGCGCTGGCTATGCGCACGACTTTGTCAACAATGTCATGGCCCCGCTGGCCAAAGACATCAAGGCCAAGAAGATCAAGGTGATCAGTAACGCTGGCGGCGTGAATCCCCGCGCCTGCCGCGAGGCGCTCCAGAACGCGTTTTCCGCCGCTGGCGTAGAGCTGAATATCGCCTTGGTTGAGGGCGATGACCTGAACCCACGCCGCAATGAATTTACCGATGCCTGCGAACTGGATAGTGATACTCCCCTGCCCCCCATGACCCTGACCATGAACGCTTACCTGGGGGCACTGCCGATCAAGGCCGCGCTGGACGCAGGGGCCGACATTGTTCTCACTGGCCGTATTGCCGACTCGGTGCTGGTACTGGGCCCATTGATGCATGAGTTCGGCTGGGCAGAAAACGATTACGACAAATTGGCCCAGGGCTCACTAGCCGGCCACGTGATCGAATGCGGCGCTCAGTGCACCGGCGGAAACTTTACCGACTGGCGCGAAGTACCCGACTTTCACAATATGGGTTTCCCTATCGCCGAGTGCTTTGCTGACGGCCAGTTCATCATCACCAAACCCGTCAACACCGGTGGCCTGGTGACCCCGGCCACGGTGGGCGAACAAATCGTTTATGAAATCGGTGACCCCCGGGCTTACCTGCTACCCGATGTGGTTTGTGACTTCACCGGAGTGACACTGGAACAGGTGGGGGAAAACCGGGTGAGCGTCCGCGGCGCCCGTGGCCGTGCGCCCACCGAAAGTTACAAGGTGTCTGCCACCTATCCTGACGGCAACAAGATCACCGCTTCTTTCCTGATGGGCGGAATCGATGCCCCGGAAAAAGGAACCGTGGTCGCCAATGCCATTCTGAAAAAGGTCAGTGGCCTGTTCCAGCAGCTGGGCATGCCCCCGTTCCGGGAAACCAGCGTCGAAATTCTGGGCAGTGAGAGTACCTATGGTGAACAAGCCCGGCGCAGCGATACCCGCGAAGTCGTGGTGAAGATCGCGGCACTGCACGATGACAAGAAAGCACTGGGGCTGTTTGCCCGTGAAATAGCCCAGGCTGCCACCGGCATGGCTCCGGGCTTGTCCGGTCTGGTCGGCGGTCGCCCCAAGCCGTTTCCGCGCATACGTCTGTTCTCCACGCTGGTGAACAAACGCCTGGTGCCAGTCACCGTGGATGTGAATGGTGAAACGGTGCCGGTAACGATTCCGGCCGGACAGCCCTTCGATGCAAGGCAGCTGCCTGCTGATGCCACGGTGAATCAAACAAATGGCGACGTCGCTGTACCCTTGGTGAAACTGGCCTGGGCGCGGAGCGGCGATAAGGGGAACCACGCCAACATAGGCGTCATTGCCCGCAAACCAGATTACCTGCCCTTTATCAGCGCGGCACTCACTGAGCAGCGCGTAGCAGAATATATGCAGCACGTCCTCGACCCGGACAGCGGCAGCGTCAGGCGCTGGGCCATGCCCGGCATGAACGCGTTCAATTTTTTGCTAAAAAATGCGCTGGGCGGCGGCGGTATTGCTTCCCTGCGTATCGACCCGCAAGGCAAAGCCTTTGCTCAGCAATTACTGGATATGCCGATTCCCGTCAGCCAGGCCATCGCTGACGAAGTGGGCAAGTGATTTTGATTCCAGCGTGGGATTTCTGACATCCCGCGCCCTCGACAAAAGATAAGGAAAAAACATGTCCTACCGTTCCGTTTTCAAAGCCGACCTGTTCGCCGGCCAGAACATCATCGTTACCGGCGGCGGTTCCGGAATTGGTCGTTGTACCGCCCACGAGCTGGCCTCGCTCGGCGCCCAGGTGGTGCTCATTGGTCGCAAGCAGGAAAAGCTGGATACGGTGATCGCCGAGATTGAAGAAGATGGCGGAAAAGCCATCGGTTTTGCCTGTGATATTCGTGACGAGGAAGCGGTAAAGGCCACTGTTGCAGAGGTCTACAAAGCCGTTGAAATCGTGCACGGTCTGGTCAACAACGCTGGCGGCCAATTCCCCTCCCCGCTCGCGCTGATCAGCCAGAAAGGCTGGGAAACGGTGGTCAGAACCAATCTTACCGGCGGCTTTCTGATGGCCCGGGAGGTGTTTACCCAGGGCATGAACCGCAACGGTGGTGCCATCGTTAACATCGTCGCGGACATGTGGGGAGGGATGCCGGGCATGGGTCACTCCGGCGCAGCCCGCGCCGGTATGGTGAACTTCACCCAGACCGCAGCCTATGAATGGGGAAGTTGCGGGGTGCGCGTTAATGCGGTGGCACCGGGCTGGATCATGTCCAGCGGCATGGACACCTACCCGGAGGGGTTCAAGCAGACGTTGAAGACCCTCAAGGCCGCAGTCCCCCTCAAACGCATGGGCAACGAATCGGAAGTCTCCGGTGCCATCTGCTTCTTGCTCAGTGATGCTGCCGCTTTTATCAGCGGTGACACACTGCGTATTGATGGCGCCGCCAGCCAGGGCAACATCGCCATCTTCCCGCTACCCGACCATGACAAGAGCCAGCCGTTCGACGGCTTCCACCGTTCCACCACTCCGGATGTGTTCAAGGATCTCTAATGTCTGTCATCGAATCTGCACTGGATACCCAGAGCGAGGAATATCGCCAGAACCGCGAGGCCCTGCTGGCAGCCGTGGCGGAATTCCGCGCCATCGAACAGCAGGTGGTCGATACCGCCGAGAGCAAGCGACCCAAGTTCGAAAAACGTGGACAGTTGCTGCCTAACGAGCGGGTCTCACGGCTGCTGGATCCAGGCTCACCCTTTCTGAGCCTGATGAACCTGGCAGGCTACAAGATGCATGATGACAAGGATGGCACCGAGGCTGGCGGCGGCGTGATCGCCGGTATTGGCTATGTGTCTGGCGTACGCTGTCTGGTTACTGCCTCCAACTCTGCGATCAAGGGCGGCACAGTGACCCCCTCTGGCCTGCATAAAACCCTGCGCCTGCAGCGCATTGCACTGGAGAACAAACTGCCGGTCGTCAGCCTGTCCGAATCCGGCGGCGCCAATCTGAACTATGCAGCGGAAGTATTTGTGGAGGGCGCACGCAGCTTTGCCAATCAGGCCCGATTATCTGCTGCGGGAGTGCCACAGATCACAGTGGTACATGGCAACGCGACGGCCGGTGGCGCCTACCAGCCCGGGCTGTCGGATTATGTCATCGTGGTGCGCAATCGCGCCAAAATGTTTTTGGCGGGCCCCCCGCTTCTGAAAGCGGCCACCGGTGAAGTGGCGACAGATGAAGAGCTGGGTGGTGCAGAGATGCATGCGGGTGTTGCCGGCACAGCCGAATACCTGGTGGAAAATGATGCTGACGGCATCCGTCAGGCCCGCGAGCTGATGAAAGTGCTGGGCTGGCAGCGTGCGGCAGCACCTGCGCCAACGCATCAGGCCCCACTTTACGATCCGGAAGAACTGCTGGGAGTGATCCCCGCCGATTCCAAGAAACCTTACGATGTTCGCGAAGTGATTGCCCGCATTGTCGACAGCTCCGAGTTTCTTGATTTCAAGAGTGAATGGGACAACGCCACCGTGTGTGGCTGGAGCACCATCGAAGGCAAACCAGTGGGCATTATCGGCAATAACGGACCGATCACCCCCCGGGGCGCAGCCAAGGCCGCACAGTTTATCCAGCTCTGTGATCAGACCCGCCGCCCTCTACTGTTTCTTCACAACACCACCGGCTTCATGGTGGGTACGGATGCCGAACAGAACGGCGTCATCAAGCATGGGTCCAAGATGCTGCAGGCAGTGGCCAATGCACGCGTGCCGAAAATTTCCGTGGTCATCGGCGGCTCCTATGGCGCAGGCAATTACGCCATGTGTGGCCGGGGTCTCGACCCTCGCTTTATTTTCGCCTGGCCAAATTCGAAGGTGGCGGTCATGGGTGGCCAGCAGGCCGGCATGGTGCTGCGCATTGTGGCCGAAGCCAAGCAGCGTGCTTCTGGTATCGAGCCTGATGAAAAGGTGCTGGAGATGTTGCAGCAAACCACCGCCCAGAAGCTGGACAGCCAGTCCACCGCCCTTTACGGCACCGCCCGTCTCTGGGATGACGGCATCATTGATCCACGAGATACCCGCAAGGTCGTCGCCTACGCACTGGATGTGTGTATCGATGCCGATCAGCGGGAGCTACACCCGAACGCGTTCGGAGTAGCGAGACTGTAGAGGCAGTTAACAGTGAATGGTGAACAGTTAACAGCGGAAACCCGACCCTGCCAGCCATGGTGGTTTTGATCTCGCTATTCACTGTTAACTATTCACTGTTCACTCAACCACCAAACTCATCAATAAAGACAGATCAAGAAGCGCTCGGTAAACCGAGCCAAACAAAAGGACGCTTCCAATGATTTTCACTCAGGAACACGAAGAACTTCGCCGCACCGTCCGTAATTTTGTCGAGAAGGAGCTGAATCCCCATGTGCGTGAGTGGGAAGACGCCGGGCGTTTTCCGATTCACGAAGTCTTCAAGAAGATGGGCGATCTGGGCCTTCTCGGCGTAACCAAGCCTGAAGAGTTTGGAGGCATGGGACTGGACTACTCTTACGGTTTGGTCATGAGTGAGGAGATGGGCCGTGTGCATTGTGGTGGTGTGCCGCTGGCCGTCGGTGTGCAGACTGACATGGCAACACCCGCCCTGGCCCGTTTTGGCAGCGACGAACTGCGCCGTGATTATCTGGCGCCGGCCATTGCCGGCGATATGGTGGCCTCCATTGCCGTATCCGAACCGCACGCTGGCTCCGATGTGGCCAACACTCGTACCTCTGCGAAGAAAGACGGTGATGACTACGTCATTAACGGCACCAAGATGTGGATCACCAACTCTCCCAGTGCAGACTTCTTTTGCCTGTTGGCCTGCACCTCGGACGACAAGCCCCATGTCAACAAATCGCTGATCGTGGTTCCTCGCGATGCCGCCGGCATTACCGTGGACAAGCCGCTGAACAAGCTGGGGATGCGCTCCTCTGAAACCGCCCAGGTGTTTTTCGACAACGTGCGCGTTCCCCAGCGCAATCTGATCGGGCAGGAAGGCATGGGCTTCATGATGCAGATGATGCAGTTCCAGGAAGAGCGTCTGTTCGCCGCGGCCAACAGCCTGATGGGCATGCAGCATGTGATTGACGAAACCATTGCCTACGCAAAGGATCGCGAGGTCTTCGGCATGCCCCTGATCGATAACCAGAGCGTGCACTTCCGTCTCGCCGAACTGCAGACAGAAGTGGAATCACTGCGCGCGCTTACCTACCGTGCCTGTGAAATGTACGTCAGCGGCAAGGACGTACTGCAACTGGCCTCCATGGCCAAGCTGAAGGTAGGTCGCCTGAGCCGCGAAGTGGCCGACAGCTGTCTGCAGTACTGGGGAGGCAATGGCTTCATGTGGGAAAACCCGGCAGGCCAACTCTACCGTGACGGCCGCCTGGGCTCCATCGGTGGCGGCGCAGACGAAGTGATGCTCGGGATTATCTGCAAGACCATGGACATCTTGCCGGGCAAGAAGAAATAAGACCCAGGATCGTCGCTTTCGGCGCGATTACTCAGAAGCGTCGCGAGTTTCGAGTGATGAGTTTCGAAAACCAGGAAAACATTGACTGGGTTGCCTTTCGAAACTCGTCACTCGCGACTCGCAACTCTTTTATTGGTGTCTCAAGTGGCGCTCCCGCAGCGGCTCTGTAGAGAGGATTTATGACTTTACCCACAACCGAAACACTCAACCTCGACCTGGACGGCCCAGTGCTGCATATCACACTGAACCGTCCAGATAGCCGCAATGCCATGAGCTTGAACATGGTCAACGAGCTGATGGCCGTGTTCGAGTCGGTGAGAGAGAACACCTCGATCCGCGCCATCGTACTGCGCGGGGCCGGAGGTCATTTCTGTGCCGGTGGGGACATCAAGGATATGGCAGGCGCCCGGCAGAAAGCGGCTGCCGGTGACAGCGACGCCTATATCTCTCTCAACCGTCGGTTCGGCGAGATGATTACAGCGGCCAATCAACAGCCCCAGGTGATCATCACTGTTCTGGAAGGTGCCGTGTTGGGTGGCGGCTTCGGACTGGCCTGCATTTCTGATATTGCCCTTGCTCACTGCGATGCCACTTTTGGGTTGCCGGAAACCGGGCTTGGCGTCATCCCCGCCCAGATTGCCCCTTTCGTGGTAGAGCGTATCGGCCTGACACAGGCACGACGACTTGCCTTGACGGGCATTCGCTTCAAGGGAGAGGAAGCCCTGCGCCTGGGGATTGTTCATGAGGTCGCCAACGACTCGGCCGCTCTGGATGCTGCGCTGGGAAATACGCTTGAAGCGGTACGCCGTTGTGCGCCAGGCGCCAACCGTGTGACCAAGGCACTGATACTCAAGGTGGGCCATGAACCCATGGACCGCTTACTCGATCAGGCCGCAGTGGATTTCGCCGCCGCCGTCAATGGTGCGGAAGGCCAGGAAGGCACCATGGCCTTCGTACAAAAGCGCCCTGCGAGCTGGAACCAATAACGCAAAGACAAAGTGCGGCCGGACGCCTGACCGAGCAGACCCGTTTTGCCGCACATGCCCTTTCGACACGGTGACACCGTCCGTCGTTTGGCGAATCAACCTGTTCGCGTTGCAACGTTCCGCCTGAAACGTGCAACTCAACAAAGGAACAACCATGAACTTTGAGAAAATTCTGATTGCCAACCGCGGAGAAATTGCCTGCCGCGTGATCAGCACGGCCCAATCCCTCGGCTACCGAACGGTCGCGGTCTACTCCGAGCCGGATGTCAGCGCCCGCCATGTCCAGATGGCAGATGAAGCGGTGTGCATTGGCCCTGCCCAGGCCAGTGCCTCCTACCTGAATATCGACGCCTTGCTGGAGGCTTGCCGCCAGACCGGCGCGGATGCGGTACATCCGGGCTACGGTTTTCTGTCCGAGAATGCAGGCTTTGCCAAAGCCTGTCAGGCGGCCGGAATTACCTTTATCGGCCCTGACGAAGAAGCCATTCACCTGATGGGATCCAAGCGCCTTTCCAAGATCGCCATGATTGAAGCGGGTGTGCCGTGCATTCCTGGCTACGAAGGTGAGGATCAGAGCGATGCTGCGCTGCTGAAAGAAGCCGAGCGGATTGGCCTGCCTTTGATGATCAAGGCCAGTGCAGGTGGCGGCGGTCGGGGTATGCGAGTGGTCACCGATGCCGCCGCGATCCCTTCCCAGCTCAAGAGTGCCCGTCAGGAAGCCGCCAGCGCCTTTGGCAGCGACGAGCTGATTCTGGAGCGGGCAGTGATGGAGCCTCGCCATGTGGAAATCCAGGTGTTTGGGGACCGCCACGGCAACGTGATTCATCTGGGTGAACGGGATTGCTCGGTACAGCGCCGCCATCAAAAAGTGGTGGAAGAAGCGCCCTCACCTGCGGTGGACGAAGCACTACGCCAGCAGATGGGCGAAGCAGCAGTCAACGCGGCCAAGGCTTGCAACTATGTGGGGGCCGGTACTGTTGAATTCCTGCTGGCACCCAATGGCGAGTTTTATTTCCTTGAAATGAACACCCGGCTGCAGGTGGAGCATCCTGTCACCGAGTTGGTCACCGGCCAGGACCTGGTCGCCTGGCAGATCAAGGTGGCCCGTGGTGAACCCCTGCCCCTGAGTCAGGATCAGGTCAGCCTGAGCGGTCACGCCATGGAAGTCAGGCTGTATGCCGAAGATCCCGCGCAAAACTATATGCCCCAGACAGGCCCCGTGCTGCAGTGGCAGCCCGCCACTGGCGAAGGAGTACGTATTGACCACGGATTGGTGGAAGGCCAGCAGATTGGTAGCCATTATGATCCCATGCTGGCCAAGATTATCGCCTGGGGAGAGAGCCGCGAAGATGCGCGACGCCGACTGATCCGTGCTGTTGAGGACACACGCCTCATGGGCGTGAAGGACAACCGCCAGTATCTGGCTGCTATTCTCCGACACCCGGTCTTTGCCAACGGCAAGGCCACCACCGCCTTTATTGGCTCTGACTTTGCCGCCGATGCCAGCCTCAATGATACTTCGTTGCCCGCTAGTCTTTGGGCGCTGGCTGCCATGCTGCTCAGCCGACAGCACACCGCCCACCCTGCGCTATCGGGCTGGCATTCCAGCTCCGTGGGGCAGCAACCCTTGCAGCTGGGCTGTGCTGGCGAAGAGAAGACGGCCACACTGGAATATCAGACTGATCAAATAGCTGTCACTGTGGGCGCCACTACCCATGTTCTCGCGGAACCCTCTCCCGGTCGCATCAGCGTCGATGGCGTTACCCGTGACTATGGCGCCCACCTCGAGGACGGGCAGCTCTGGTTGCAATGCATGGGCTACAGCGCCTGTTTTGAGGACAGAACGCACCTCGCGGTGGACGGGGGAGAAAAAGCCGGTTCCGGACAAATCCGTGCCCCCATGGATGGCGCTATTGTGGAGGTCCTGGTGCAGGCGGGTGAGACGGTCAATAAAGGTCAGGTCCTGGTCACCCTCGAAGCCATGAAAATGGAACACAGCCTCAAGGCCGATTGTGATGGGGTGGTAGAATCGTTATCACTCAAGGCAGGTGATCAGGTTAAACGTCAGCAATTACTGGTTAACCTGACACCCACAGACACCTGACCGGCCATTGCATGATAATTGAGTGAATTAACGGCCGTTCATTTTGGGCCAAAACCGTCCAGCCCCCGTGCTTCGTGGGCTGGCAGGAAGGGGCTAACTTGCCCTGCCCTTATGCTGCGGTTAAGGTAAGCGCCCCGCTTGCCAAATTGCCAGGGCCTGACCGAGACGTCAGGGGTCTCACAGTCAATACCCGCCTCGGTCAGGGTACTGTGTGCCCTGAACCTCTCCGGCCTTCCCAAGAACACACATAAAATGGAGCTCCCATGAGCAGCGCAGACATCATTACGTTGCCCCAGATTCTATCCCGGGTTCCCGAGCTGGTATCCAACCTTCCATCCCTGGTGAAGGGTTCTCGGATGGCCAAGATCACCGATACCAGCAAACCGCTTGGTTTGGGCGTGGCCATTGAGCATGCCACCAGCATCAACCCCAACGGTGCAGCAGTCCTGTATCAGGACACCGAACTCACTTACAAGCAGTTCAACGCCTGGGCCAACCGTATTGCTGACTATCTGGCCTCCATTGGCCTCAAGAAAGGCGACACCATCGCGGTAGACGTTGAGAACCGCCCGGAGCTGCTGGCCACAGTCGTAGGCTGTGCCAAACTTGGCATTTGCGCAGCGCTGATCAATACCTCCCAGCGAGGCAAGGTGCTGGTTCACTCCTTCAACCTGGTGCAACCCAAGGCCGCCATCGTCGGTGCAGAACTGGTGGATGCCGTTGAAGAAATCCGCGCGGACCTGGATCTCAAGGAGAACTTTTTCTGCTTTGCAGATCAGGACACGCTTGAAAACCCTGGCGAAGTGCCTGAGGGCTATAAAAACCTGGCCAGCGAAATCAAGGATTGCTCCAGCGAAAACCCTGCGTCAACCAAGCAGACTTTCCTGAGAGACCCTCTGTTCTATATCTACACCTCCGGCACCACCGGTCTGCCCAAAGCCGTGGTTTTCAACCATGGACGCTGGGAAAAAGCGTACGGCGGCTTCGGCTTTTCTGCAGTAAGACTGACCAAGAATGATCGCATTTACACCACCCTGCCCTTTTACCATGCCACAGGCATGGTGATTTGCTGGGCCTCCGCCATCGCCAACGCAGGCTCGGTGGTCATTGCCCGCAAGTTCTCAGCCAGTGGTTTCTGGGAAGACATCCGCCGGTATAACTGCACCGCGTTCGGCTACGTCGGCGAACTGTGCCGTTATCTGCACGAACAACCGGCCAAGCCCAATGATCAAGACAACCAGGTCCATACCATTGTGGGTAATGGCCTGCGCCCGAGCATCTGGAAAGACTTCAAGGAACGCTTCGGGATTGAACGCGTTGTAGAGCTGTACGCCTCCTCTGAGGGTAACGTGGCATTTACCAACGTGTTCAACTTTGACAATACCGTAGGCTTCTCCCCTGTGAGCTACGCCATCGTCAAGTACGACAAGGAGCGCGAAGAACCGGTACGCGACAGCAACGGCAACATGATCAAGGTCAAGCGTGGCGAAGCCGGCCTGATGCTGGGCGAGATCACCGACAAGACCCCTTTCGACGGTTACACCGATCCTGAGAAAACCGAGAAATCCATCTTCCGTGATGTGTTCAAGAAAGGGGATGCCTGGTTCAACACTGGCGACATGATGCGCGACATTGGTTTCCGTCATGCCCAGTTTGTAGACCGTCTTGGTGACACCTTCCGATGGAAGGGCGAAAACGTTTCCACCACCGAGGTCGAGCAGATTCTGGATGGCTTCGATGGCATCCAGGAATCGGTGGTCTATGGTGTGGAAATTCCCAACACCAACGGTCGTGCCGGGATGGCTCAGGTTCGTATGACCTGCCCCCATGATGAGTTTGATTATCAGGGGCTTTGTGCTTACCTCAAGCAGGAGCTGCCCGCTTACGCCATTCCGGTTTTCCTGCGCATCAACGAGCAGGAAATGGAAACCACCGGCACCTTCAAGCATCAGAAAAACAAGCTGAAGGATCAGAAGTACGATCTGACTCAGCAGGATAATCCGGTGTATGTCCTTCTGCCCGGTGAAAGTTGCTACCAGCAGCTGGACTCACAAACGCAGCAAGGCATTGATGGCGGTGCGTACCGTTTTTAAAAGCCGCTTCACGCTTCACGCCTGACGTTAGACGTCCGGCGAGACCATCAAAAGCCGCACCTTCGAGTGCGGCTTTTTTTGTGATTCTGGGCGGGTTTGAGGGAATGCCCGATGGACATCAGGATCAGCGCTCCTCTTCCCTGCTGTGGCCTCCGTGGTAAATACCCCCTTTAATCTTTTCGCTCGTTGCTTATTGCGTATTGCATGAAGCGTGATGCAGCCGCAGAGCGGCAACAAAAAAAGCCCGCCAAAAAAGGCGGGCAGCTGTCACTTGCGTCGAGGAAACGATGGCCGGGGTACTTGCCCCCGGCCTTATTGTTTTAAAACTTGTGTTCCATGCCGATACCGAAAGTGGTGTCAGACAGTGTGTCAGTGCCATCGTCACCCTCAACTTCGGAGAAGTAGGTGTAAACCTTGGAGGCTTTGGCAAGCTTGTAGTCAACACCCAGACCAACCAGTGTCAGCTCCAGGTCTTCGTTCACGTCAGCTTCGGTCATGCCGTACTGAGCCTTGAACTTGAGACGATCCACCTTGAAGGCACCACTCAGGACAACGGAGCTTTCTTCGCCGGTGTCACCGGCAGCATTCGACTCGGCTTCCTCAGCGATCTGGTACATGGCGCCAACTTCAAACACGTCAGTGCTGAACGCGCCTACCAAACGAACGATATCCAGAGCAGAACCAGACTGAGCATCGATTTCCAGAGAATCAGTATCGTTCTGGGCCATGGACAGAGAACCGAAGAAACCACCGGTTTCGATCTCGGCTGCCGCGTAAATGGTGTCGGCCAGACCGTCTTCAGGTTCACCGTCAACATCCAGATCATCCCCTTCGCCCGGACGGAAGGCCGCCTTGATCGTTACCAGCTCAGCCAGCTTGGGGGTGGTGTACTGAATGATGTTGTCAGAGCGAGTTTCACCGGTCAGGATGTGCTTGATATCACCGTCCAGATCGTTGAACTGATCAATCTTGCCCTGACCTTTCTTTACCGGCGTGTCGAAGTTACCAGCGATCAACTGACCGAAGCCGCCTTCCAGACCACCATAGATGTTACGCTGCTTGAATACAGAGTCACCATCGTCAACAGCGATTTCGTATTCAGCTTTGTACACGGCCTTCAGGTTGGCCACGTCCAGGTCGAAATCACCCTTCACGCCCAGGCGGGAAGCATTGGAATCCAGCTGCCACTGAGAATCAGCATCATCGGTACCAGCGGCCAGATCTTCCTCAACCTGCTCCAGGGATACATTCACTTTACCGTAAACAGTCGGACCATCAGCCAGGGCCAGAGCAGGCATAGCAACGGCAGCCCCCACAGCGATCGCAAGCAAATTCTTCTTCATTCCAATACTCCTTCAATCAGGCAATATGTAATTAAGCAGGCGCCAGCCTTGCTGACGACCTGTTTCTAAGCATCGCTTCTGCTTGGGAGGGCAGTATGGGGAGAGGTGGTGACGGAAAAGTTGCTCTTATGTGAAGTTTTTATTTCAGCGGAACTCGCGATGGGGAGCGCGAGTCAATCTGCAGTTTTTTTCGCCGCTTGCCAGGCCTGCTCAAGGGCCTCCAAATCCAGAGACTTCAAGGGCTGCAGGGCGTTTTCTTCCATCTTGCGGAAGCGTCGCTCGAACTTGGCAGTGGCTTTTCGCAAGGCTTGTTCAGGGTCAATTTTCAGGTGCCGGGAGAAGTTAACCAGCGTAAATATGACATCGCCAAGCTCATCTTCGATGGCGTCTTTGTGACCGTTGCGCAGGGCTTCATCCAGTTCCGCCAGCTCCAGGTTCACCTGCTCTCTCACCGGCTCTGCCTCAGGCCAATCGAACCCCACCTTGGCCGCTTTCTTCTGAAGCTTTGCTGCCCGTTGCAACGCCGGCATGCCTGCCGGAACGCCATCCAGGGCACTGTCATGCTCGCGGCCTTTGGACGCTCGCTCCTGTTGCTTGATCTGTTCCCAGTTGACCTTCACCGCCTGCTCGTCCGCAGCCGGATCATCGCCGAACACATGAGGGTGACGACGAATCATCTTGTCGCACAACACCTGCACCACTTCATTGAAATCAAATAACCCCTGCTCTCTGGCCATCTGGGAGTGGAATACCACTTGCAGCAGCAGGTCTCCCAGCTCTTCCTTCAGCTCCGGGTAATCGCGCTGGGCAATCGCCTCAGCGACTTCAAAGGCTTCCTCGATGGTATAGGGAGCGATGGAATCAAAGTCCTGCTTGATATCCCAGGGGCAGCCGGACTCGGGGTCGCGTAATTGGGCCATGATGGAAAGGAGTTGGGTGATCGGGGAGTCAGACATAGCAGTGAACAGTTAACAGTGAATAGTGAATAGTGAACAGCGGCGCGATCCCCGCTGCTCCTTCTTCATGGCTTTACGCCGCGCCCATGGCCTGAGCGCGGCCCGCGTGCTTTTAATACAGGTAACACCGGTCGCGAACTGTTAACTATTCACCGTTAACTGTTCACTACTTTTTATAACGCCGAACCTCAAGCACTCCCTTGATCTGGTCCATCTTGGCGAGCACTTTGCCCAGATTGCCCAGAGAAGCGATTTCAAGGGTAAGCAGCATGGTCGCAGTGTTATCGTCCTGGTGAGACTGGGTATGTACCGCGGTGACGTTAACCTTTTCATTGGCCAGTACCGCAATCACATCCCTGAGCAGGCCCTGACGATCCCAGGCTCGCAGGAAGATATCCACCGGATAGGTAATGCGATCCGCTTCGCCCCAGGTCACTTCGATGACCCGGTTGGGATCTTCGCTTTGCATGACCAGCAGCTTTTCGCAGTCAGCGCGGTGAACAGTAACGCCGCGACCATGGGTGATGAAGCCCATGACCTGATCGCCAGGCACCGGCTGGCAGCAGCCCGCCATATGCGTCAGCAGGTTCCCGACGCCCTGAATGGTCACATCCCCGCTCTTGGTCGCACGGGGGCGTGATGGAACGAAGTCCAGCTCCTGCTGGCTGTCATCCGGCTGCAGGGCCTGCACCTGATTGACCACATGACCGGGACGCAGGTCACCGGCACCCAGCGCCGCCAGCACATCATCGCCACTCTTCAGATTCAGGTGTGGGGCCAGCTCATCAAGATCCACCTTGTCCAGAGCCAGTCGGGAAATTTCCTTCTCAAGAATCGCCTTGCCCTGACTGATATGGACGTCACGATCCTGTTTCTTGAACCACTGCTGAATACGGGCACGGGTGGATGAGGTCGCCACATACCCCAGCGAAGGTGTCAGCCAGTCACGGCTGGGCCCTCCTTCCTTGGCGGTCAGAATAGAAACCTGTTCGCCCGTATTCAGCGTGTAGTTAAGCGGCACGATGTGGCCGTTCACCTTGGCCCCACGGCAGCGGTGCCCCACTTCGGTATGAATGTGATACGCAAAATCCACTGGCGTGGCGCCTGCCTCCAGATCAACAACATGGCCCTCCGGGGTGAACACATAGACCCGGTCGCTGGCCATGCCATGGCGCAGTTCGTCCACCATCGCGTCCGGACTGTCTTCGCCCAGTTCTTCGTGCCATTCCAGCACCTGCCGCAGCCAGGCAATACGTTGTTCGTAATCGCTGACGCCACCCTTGCCCTTCTTGGCGCCTTCCTTGTAGCGCCAGTGGGCACACACGCCCAGCTCCGCCTCTTCATGCATATCAAAGGTTCGGATCTGCACTTCCAGCATCTTGCGTTCTGGACCCACCA
The DNA here is from genome assembly GCF_009601165.1 of Alcanivorax sediminis. Classification (NCBI taxonomy): domain Bacteria; kingdom Pseudomonadati; phylum Pseudomonadota; class Gammaproteobacteria; order Oceanospirillales; family Alcanivoracaceae; genus Alcanivorax; species Alcanivorax sediminis. The sequence continues at coordinate 3,175,486 of NZ_WIRE01000001.1, forward strand.
CCGCCGTATGAAGGCTCTGGTAGCCATTGCCTTTGGGGCTGGCAATGTAGTCGTCGAACTCCTTGGGGACGTGCTTCCAGAGTGAGTGCACGATCCCGAGCGCGGCATAACAGTCGCGCACGTCAGGTACCAGAATGCGTACCGCACGCACGTCGTAGACTTCGCCAAAGTCCAGATGCTTCTTCTGCATCTTCCGCCAGATACTGTAGATATGCTTGGCACGGCCATGGACTTCTGCGCCCTGGATACCATTCTTGTCGAGGTAGCCTCGCAATTGGTCGAGCACATCCTGAATATATTGCTCACGATCCAGGCGCTTCTCATCCAGCAACCGGGCAATCTTCTTGTAGGCTCCTGGTTGCAGGTAGCGGAAAGAGAGATCCTCCAGCTCCCACTTCAGTTGCCCGACTCCGAGACGGTGGGCCAAAGGCGCATAGATATCGAAGATTTCCTGCGCGACCTTGCGCTGGCGCTCCGGCTCTGCCTCTTTGACGGCCCGGATAATGACGGTTCGTTCTGCCAGCTTGACCAGCGCCACACGGACATCGTCCACCATGGCCACCAGCATCTTGCGCATATTGTCGAGTTGACCATCCTGCTGGCCAAGCACTGCCTTGCGGGTGGGATTCAGCGAGGTGCTGATGGCCGCCATGCGCAGCACGCCTTCAATAAGCCGCGCCAGCTCGGGACCAAACTCCTTCTCCACTTCGATCAGGGAAATCTGACCTTCCCGTACCGCCCGGTAAAGGATGGCCGACGGCAGCACATCAGTGTCCGCACCGAGATCCACCAGCACTTCGGCCATTTCCAGGCCAATATCCAGGCAACCCTTGCCATAGGGCCAATGCCGCCCGGCGGCTTCCCCCGCCTGCTGACATTGCTCGGCCCGTTCACAGGCTTGCTCTAGCTGCTCCCGGTTGCGCAGGGGAGCCCGCGCTTCGAGCTGGGCCAGCCAGTCACGCCAGTGGCTGGCCACACCTTCAGGCTGTCGACGAACAGTTACCATTAGCCTCTCCGAGGCGCTGGACGCTCGACGCATGACGCCTGACGCTGAAGAACACTCCGCGTCAGGCGTCCGGCATCAGGCATCCGGCGCTTTTTATTTTTTCTCAAACAGCGCGATGGATTCCACATGGGTGGTATGCGGGAACATGTCCATCACGCCCGCCGCCTTGAGACGGTATCCCAGGGCAGTGAGTTCCCCGGCATCCCGCGCCAACGTGGCCGGGTTACAGGAAACGTAAACAATCTTTTTTGCACCAAACCGGGGCATTAATTTTATCATTTCCAGTGCCCCCGTACGTGGCGGATCAATCAAGATACGATCATACGCCTTCGACGCCCATACCTGACCACTGATGTCCTGGCTGAGATCCCAGGCATGAAAGTCCAGATTATTCAGGCCGTTACGCGCTGCATTCTCGTAGCCACGCTTGACCATGGCCTGACTGACTTCGACCCCAACCACCTTCGCGGCCCGCTTTGCGGCTGGGATAGTGAAGTTACCCAGGCCACAGAACAGATCCAGTACCGTATGTTCCGGCGCTATATCCAGCAAATCCAGTGCCAACGGCACCATCTTGCGGTTGATGTCCGCATTCACCTGTGTGAAGTCCGTGGGATGGAAAGCCAGCTCCACATCCGCAGAGGGATGACGGTAATACAGCCGCTCTTCATGCTCGGCCCCTGTCAGTGCCGGCCAGATACGATGCACCGTGCTTTCATTGCCCGGCTGCAGGTACAGGTGCCAGCCAAGAGGTTGGCAGAAATTCAGCAACGCCTGTTGATCTTCATCAGGCAACGGGTCCAGGTGGCGGATAATCAACGCCACGATGTCGTCCCCTGCTGCCAGTTCAATCTGCGGGATCCGGGTTCGACTTTTCAGCCCGTGCATCAGGGCGCGCAGGTCATCAATGCGATGACCGACTTCAGGCACCAGCACTTCACAGGCATGCAACTGGGCAATGAAGCTGTTGCGCTTCTCACGGAAACCCACCAGCGTCTCGTCCTTGGCTTCCACATACTTGACGCCCATGCGCGCCTTGCTGCGGTAGCCGGTGACCGGGCCGGTCAGCGGCGGCAACCACTCCTTGGGAGTCAGGCCACCGAAATGCTGTAACTGCTCACGCAGTACGGATTCTTTTCTGGCGATCTGCACGTCCGGATTCATGTGCTGCAAGCTGCAACCACCACATAGCGTGCTGTGCTGGCACGGAGGAGTGACCCGATCAGGGGAGGCCTTGATAATCTCTACCGCCTTGCCCTCGTCAAACTTGCGACGCATGTAGGTGAATTTGAACATCACCTCTTCACCGGGCAGGGCATTATCAATAAAGGTTGTCTTGCCATCGCGGCGGGCAATACCCCGGCCATCGTGACTCAGGGATTCAATGCTGGCGGGTTCCGGGTTTTCCGGAAGCAGCTTGCGTTTACGGGCCATGGAAATCTCTTGCTATCAATTGCGGCGGAGAAGGCCTGAGCCAGATCCGCCTCGCGGGGGTTGTCCTGGGTAACGTGGACCGTTCCTTTCGGAACGTCCGCATGTTCAGCCCTGCCAGGCATCCAGGAAAGACTGGAAATGCGGCAAGCCTTCTTCGCCCAGATATTCCTTCAACAGGGTCAGCTCCTGCTCATAACCAGTGGGGTCCAGCTCTCCACGCATCAGCTGGAAGCGCAGGTACACCAACCAGGTGTTGAGTACATCGGTTTCGCAGTAATCACGGATTCCCTTGATGTCGCCATCCTGGAAGGCATCAAACACCTTGGCGCCACTCATGCCCATCTTGCCGGGGAAGCCCAGCAGTGTAGCGATCTGATCCAGCGGCGCGTTGGCGCGGCCATTGTACATGGCCAGCACATCCATCAGGTCCAGATGACGCTGATGATAGCGGCTCAGGTAGTTATTCCATTTGAAGCTGGAGTCTTCATTACCGGTATCCCAGTACCGTCGCGCCTGCACACCATGCTTGAGGGCCCGGTAATGTAGCACCGGCAGGTCGAAACCGCCCCCATTCCAGCTCACCAGATTGGGTGTGAAGCGCTCAATACCATCGAAAAAGCGTTCGATCAGCTCTTTCTCGGAGCTGTCCTCATCCCCCAACGACCATACCTTGATGCCCTGGGTAGAGCGCAGCACCACGGAAATGGCGACAATGCGATGCAAGTGCAAACGAAGGAATTCGGTACCGTTTTCCTGACGGCGCAGGTTCAACAGCGCGCTGGCGGTATCCTTTTCGCTCAGGCCGTCCAGATCATAGATCCTGCTACCACCCTCCAGATCGGGAATGGTTTCGATATCAAATACCAGTACGTTCATCCCTGCTTCTCCGTTGCCTGAAACACCCCGGTGGACAGATAGCGGTCACCCCGGTCACAAATAATGGCGACGATCACTGCGTTCTCGAGCTGCTCGCTGAGACGCAGTGCGCCCGCAACGGCCCCCCCGGAGGAGACGCCGCAGCTGATACCCTCTTCCCTGGCAAGCCGGCGCATCGTTTTTTCCGCCAGCGCCTGATCCATATCCAGGACCTGGTCCACACGACGGTCATCATAAATGGACGGCAGGTATTCCTTTGGCCAGCGACGTATACCGGGAATGGCGGAGCCCTCAGTGGGCTGCAACCCCACTATCTGGATATCCGGATTTTGTTCCTTCAGAAACATGCTGCAGCCCATGATGGTACCCGTGGTACCCATGGAGCTGACAAAATGGGTAATGCTGCCCGCCGTATCACGCCAGATCTCCGGCCCGGTACTTTCATAATGGGCCAGCGGATTATCCGGATTGGCGAACTGATCCAGCACTCGACCTTCCCCACGGGCCTGCATGGCCTGGGCAAGATCACGCGCCCCTTCCATGCCCTCTTCCTTGGTCACGGAAATCAGCTCGGCGCCATAGGCGGCCATGGCATCACGACGCTCCTGGCTCTGGTTGGCCGGCATGATCAGCTTCATACGGTAACCACGCATGGCCGCCGCCATGGCCAACGCGATGCCAGTATTGCCACTGGTCGCCTCAATCAAGGTGTCGCCGGGTTTGATCTCACCGCGGGCCTCCGCCTTGAGGATCATGTTCAGGGCCGGGCGATCCTTCACGGACCCCGCCGGGTTATTCCCTTCCAGCTTCACCAGAATGGTATTGGTGGTGTCGCCCGGCATCCTCTGCAGGCGAACCAGGGGCGTATTGCCCACCGTCTGTTCAATGGTTTTCAGATTCATGGCGCGAATTGTACCTAATTCATCAGGCCTTGGGCGGCCTGGGTGCAAATGATCTGCCAGTTGCCATGCCCATGGCAGCTTCGGCATTCTCGGGCATAATGGGCGGAAACAACAGAGCCCACCAACATCACACCACTGGGGATTCATGGCAAACCGTAGTCTGCACTCTCGTCTGATGGTCATGGCCGTACTACCCGCCATGCTGGCCGCGCTGCTGGTGGGGGGGTATGCGCTGGTCAGTCACCTGCTCAATGTGCAGGACAGTAATGCCAGCCGCCAACTACTGATTGCCGACAGCTTTGCCGCCCAGCTGCAAAGCATCACCCCCAATGACACCGCCGGCCAGCGTGCGCTGCTGAGAGAGCTTCTGGAGCAGGAGGATGTGCGCGCCGCCACACTGACATTCTACGACGGCCGCCCTCACCAGCACGCCGGCCCACGACTACTCACGGCCAACGCTGCAGTACCCTCCGAAGATGGGCGGCTGGACACCGGAGAAAGCTGGCAGATAAGTCGGGACCTGAACCCGGGAAACCCGGCCACCCTGACCATCGAATTCAGTCGCCAGGGCCAGTATGTGGCGATCCTGGAGAGTGTCGTTATCCTGATATTGATCATGCTCACTGTGGTACTGCTGGCCATGGTTCCCGCCTTGCGCTTCGGCCGACAGCTGACCCAGCCTATCAATGAGATGGTCTCCGCCGTGCAACGCATCCGGGATGGCGACCTGGCCATGGACATCCGCACCCGCGCCCGCGGGGAGCTGGGCGAACTGGAGAGCGCCCTTCGTCAGATGGTATCGGCGCTGGATGACGCCCAGACCGAACTGCAGCAAAACGTGGATCAGGCCACCCAGGACCTTCGCGAAACCCTGGAGACCATTGAGATCCAGAACATTGAACTGGATATGGCTCGCAAGGAAGCGCTCAAGGCCAGTCAGATTAAATCGGAATTCCTGGCCAACATGAGTCACGAGATCCGCACCCCGCTCAACGGTATCCTTGGCTTCACCAAGCTACTGGGGCGCTCCGACATGACGCCGCGCCAGCAAGACTACCTGAGCACCATCCACAAGAGCGCCGACTCGCTGCTGGCCATCATCAACGACATTCTCGACTTCTCCAAGATTGAAGCGGGCAAGCTGTCACTGGAACATACCCCGCTCAACCTGCATGACCTGATTGAGGATGTGCAGACCATGCTGGCCCCGATGGCTCAGGAGCGGGGCCTTGAGCAGGCCGCCATCATCTATTCCGATGTGCCCCTGAATCTCCTCGGCGACCCCCAGCGTATCCGCCAGGTACTGACCAACCTGATCAGCAACGCCATCAAGTTCACCGAAGAGGGCTCGGTGGTGGTGCGCGCCATGCTGGAAGAAAACCGTGGCGCCGAGGCGGTGATCAAGATGACCGTCACCGACACCGGTAATGGACTCAGCGCCGAGCAACAGAAATCGCTGTTCAATGCCTTTACCCAGGCAGACCAGAGCGCCCGTCGACAGGAAGGCGGCACCGGGCTGGGCCTGGCCATCAGCAAGCGACTGGTGGAAGGCATGGGCGGAGAAATCGGCATCGAAAGCAGCGAGGGCAAGGGGTCCACATTCTGGTTTACCCTGCGCGCCGAGCGCGACCCGAAACAGCGCCCGTCCATGTTCACCGAAGAACTCAAGCACAAGACCGTCACCCTGGTAGAGACCGACGAATATGGCCGCCTGGGGCTATACCACATGCTCAGCCACTGGCAAATGGAAATTCGTGAGTACCATAGCCTCAAGCACCTGATGGACGCAGCCGATAAAGGCGAATTGGCGAAAAGCGATTTTCTGGTGGTGGGTGTGCCGAACCAGAACAACAGTCCGGACCTTCGCCAGCAAGTTGAAGACCTAGCGGCACTGGGCCGTCCCATGCTGGTCCTCAGCAATAACCCGGAAACGGTATCCCGCTGGCTCGAAGACCTCCCCCATTGTCAGGTCCAGGGCAAGCCGGCCACCCGGCAGCGTCTACTCAACGCCTTGCTTGCCCTCGGCGGTGAAGAGGATATCAACATCCCCGCCACCAGTGCGTCACTACAGCTGCCCTATCCGGTGTCCGTCATGGTGGTGGATGATCATCCCGGCAACCTCAAGCTGGCACGGGTTTTTCTGGAAGAGCTGGGCGCCGAAGTCACCGCTTGTGACAGTGGCACCTCCGCACTGGAAGCATTCAAGAAGGACGATTTTGATCTGGTGTTCATGGATATCCAGATGCCCGGCATGGACGGCAAGACCACGACCGCCCACATGCGTTCGCTGGAAACAGGCAGCAAACATACCCCTATTGTGGCGCTCACCGCCCATGCACTGGAAAACGAACGCCGGGATTTGCTGGACAGCGGTCTTGATGACTACTTGAGCAAACCCATCAGCGAGAAACAACTCCGTCATACTCTGGAAAAATGGGTTCTGAAAACCACTCGCGATGACCTGATCCAGAAGTCTGAGGAACCAGAACCCCGCCAGCTTGAAGTGTTCGACGGAGCCCTCGCCCGCCGCCGCGCAGGGGGACGAGAATCCCTTGCCAACGAAATGCTGACCATGTTGCTGGATAGCCTGGTCAATGATCGGCCGGCCATCTCAGCCGCCTTCGACAGCGGCGACGATGAAGTCCTCCTGGAGAGGGTCCACAAACTCCATGGCGCTACCCGATACTGCGGTACCCCCAGACTGGAGCATGCCGCCAAAGCATTGGAGGAAGCGCTGAAAACCGGCTTACCCCGTGCTAGCTTCGGTCCCATGGTGGCCACCCTGTGTGATGAAATTTGCGCCCTTGAACATTACTGTCAGGCGCCGGAAGTCACGGGATAGAACTGTCCCAAACACCCTTACCCGTGGCCTGACAGGACAAGCTGGATTACACTCGCCCACCATGCGTGACAATACTCGTGACTACTTCAGCCTGTTTCTCAACGACATCCCGTTGATGGATGTCCGTGCGCCTGTGGAATTTGACAAGGGCGCCTTCCCCAACGCCAGCAACCTGCCACTGATTAACGACGACGAACGTCACCAGATTGGTATCTGCTACAAGCAGAAGGGACAGCAGGCCGCCATTGATCTCGGTAACCAACTGGTCCGTGGACAAGAGCGTGAACGTCGCATGCAAGCCTGGCGAGCCTGGTGGCAAGCCCATCCGCACGGCTATCTCTATTGCTTCCGGGGAGGGCTGCGCAGTCAGACTACCCAGGCCTGGCTTCGCGAAGCGGGAGTCGATGCGCCGCTGGTGACCGGTGGCTACAAAGCCATGCGCACTTTCCTGCTGGAAGAGCAGGAGAAATGCATCGCCGAACTGCCATTCGAAATTCTCTGCGGTCGTACCGGCTGTGCCAAGACCCGAGTCATCGAAACCCGGAGCAATGCTATCGATCTCGAGGGCCTGGCCCACCATCGCGGCTCCGCATTCGGTCGCCGCCCCGGCGGACAGCCAAGTCAGATCGATTTCGAGAATGCGCTGGCTATTGCCCTCATCAAGATGCGTGATCGCGGCTATCCCACCGTTTTGCTGGAAGATGAAAGCAAATTGATCGGTCGCTGCCACCTGCCCTTTTCCTTGCAGGACAAAATCAAGTCTCAGCCACGGATCATCATCAACGAGACTCTGGCATCCCGGGTGCAGATCACACTGGAAGACTATGTGGTCGGTCCGCTGGAAGAGTATCAACAGCACTATGGTGAGCAGGAAGCGCTGCAACGACTGGGCGAAGAGCTCTTGTCCGCCATGGACAGAATCAAACGCCGATTGGGCGGCCTGAAGCACCAGCAGCTTCGCCAGTTACTCGAAGAGGCACTGGTTGTGCAGGCCATGAGTGGCGACCCCGAGCTCCATCGAGAATGGATTCATTCACTGTTGGCCGATTACTACGACCCCATGTACGACTACATGATGTCTAAACGCGAGGGCAAAGTAGTGTTCGAAGGCAGCCGGGAAGAAGTCTCCACCTTTCTGCAAGAGCGTCACCGCTAGCTCGGCCTATCCTGTTCCAGCCCAAATAACCAGCGCTGTGGCGACAATGGGGTTGCCTGCAGCGCAGACTTACCAGTCACATTGGTCAATGTGACAATTGCTCCCGCCTTCATAATCGACTGCATCAGTTATAACAACAGGGACAATCCCCATGGCTAAAGATGCAGTAGGTTATGCGCTCACCGCGCTTAACCGTCTCGCGAGTTCCGAAGTGCTAGACAAGATGGGCATGCGAAAAAGTGTCGAGCGCCTTGCCTACACACTCACCAAGAGCGGCTTTCAGGTCATCACCACCACCGCTCGAACCTTCAAGTCCAACAAGCCGGGCAGCAAACCCGAACGCCTTAATGCGCCCGGCCATACCCGTGACCTGTTTGACCTGGGCATCACGGATGAACAACAGATGATCCGTGACAGTGTTCAGGCCTTCGCCTCAGAAGTGCTACGCGACCAGGCTGAACATGCTGACGCCCAGCAGAAGACCAGTGATGAAGTGCTGGCCCAGGCGCTCGAGCTGGGGCTTAACTTCTTTGCGGTACCGGAGTCCTTGGGCGGCGCGGCTACCGAACGCTCCACTGTCACCAGCATGCTGGTAGCCGAAGACCTCGCTCACGGAGACATGGGCCAGGCCATCGCTATTCTTGCCCCCATGGGGGTAGCAAATGCACTGACCCAGTGGGGCACAGCCCTGCAGCAGGACAAGTACCTGAGCAGTTTTGCCGAAGAAAACCCTCCCAAGGCCGCTATCGCCATCTGCGAACCACGTCCCTTGTTTGATCCCATGGAGCTGAAAACCACCGCCCGCAAGGACGGCGACAGCTATGTGATCAACGGCGAAAAATCCCTGGTGCCCCTTGCCGCCGAAGCTGAGCTGTTCCTGATAGCCGCCCAGGCGGAAGACGGCCCAGCGGTATTCATCGTAGAAGGTGGTAGCGAAGGCTTTACTGCCGGGGAAGATCCTTCCATGGGCATTCGCGCCAGCGCCCAGCGCCCACTCAAACTGGACAATGTGCGCGTACCCGCGGAGAACCGCCTGGGGAACGGTGATTTCGATTATCGCGCCTTTGTCGATCTGGGCACTCTTGGATGGTGCGCCCTTGCCATTGGCACCTGCCAGGCCATTCTGGATTACGTAGGCCCGTACTGTAATGAGCGCTCTGCCTTTGGTGAGCCAATCAGTCATCGTCAGGCCGTGGCATTCATGATCGCGGACATGGCCATCGAGCTGGATGCCATGCGTATGCTCACCTATCGCGCCGTATGTCGCGCTGAGCAGGGCAAGTCGTTTCAGCGTGAAACCCATCTGGCCCGCACTCTGGTGAAAGACAAAGCCATGAAAATTGGTACCGACGGTGTACAGCTGCTTGGCGGCCATGGCTTTACCCATGAGTACCCGGTGGAACGCTGGTATCGAGATCTGCGCGCTGTTGCTGTCGCCTTTGGCGGCCTGCACCTTTAAGGAGGGAGCAAACCATGAATATTGAAATCCCGAAGAAGTTCAAACCCCTGATCAACAATGCCTATCAGGTGGCACAAAGCACTCTCCGTCCGCTGTCCCGCAAGTACGACCGTGGCGAACACGAATATCCGAAAGAACTGGATATGCTGGCGGCCGTACTGGATGGTTTTAACGAAGGTGACCCGGCCAACTCTGCTGGCGCAGCCACCACTGGCAAGGGCACCCGTGAAGATGCTGGCGGTGTCAAAAACGGCTCCAACATGGGTGTCTGTCTTGGCGCCATGGAAATGTGTTACGGCGATACCGGCTTCCTGCTGGCCATGCCCCGCCAGGGCCTGGGGAACGCGGCTATCGCCGCGGTTGCCAACGAGGAACAGCTGGAGCGTTTCAAGGGCAAGTGGGCCGCCATGGCCATTACCGAGCCCAGCTGCGGATCCGACTCAGCGGCCATTCGCACCACCGCCAAAAAGGATGGCGATCACTATGTCCTGAATGGTGAAAAGATCTACGTAACCTCCGGCCAGCGTGCCGACTGTGTGGTGGTCTGGGCCAGCCTCGATCCCAAGCTCGGTCGCGCCGCCATCAAGTCGTTCGTTGTCGACTGGGGCACCCCCGGCATGGAACTGGCGCGCCTGGAAAAGAAACTGGGCATCCGTGCATCAGACACTGCCGCCATCAACTTTGTGGATTGCCGAGTGCCCGCGGAAAATCTTCTGGGTTCTCCTGAAATTGATACCAAGAAGGGCTTTGCCGGTGTCATGGAGACCTTCGACAACACCCGCCCTCTGGTGGCAGCCATGGCAATCGGGTGCGCCAAGGCCTCCCTGGAGCGGATAAAGGAACTGCTGAAAGACAGCATGACCTATGATTTCGGAAAACCGGTGGACAACTGCTCCGCGATCGAAGCCGAAATCTACAAGATGGAAGCAGAGTGGGAAGCCGCCTACTGGCTGGCAGTGAAAGCCGCCTGGATGGCCGACAACAAGAAAGCCAACACCCTGGAGGCGTCCATTTCCAAGGCCAAAGCCGGCCGTGTGGGTAACTACATTACCCTGCGCTGTGTCGAGCTGGCCGGTAGCCTCGGCTACACAGAAGATGAGCTGCTGGAAAAATGGGCGCGCGACTCGAAGATTCTGGATATCTTTGAAGGCACCCAGCAAATTCAACAGCTGGTGATCGCACGTCGAGTGCTGGGACTAAGCTCCAAAGAACTCAAGTAAGGGCGGGTAACAAAAGGCTACTCCCTCACGGGAGTAGCCTTACTCAAAAGCGCACAATCCTCACTACTCTCCGTCTCAACGCCGGATGCCCCACCCGTGGCCTCCGTGAAAAACAGATCCTGCATTGACCCGCTACCTGGCAATGAACCCCGCAAACAACACCATGAAGCCGCCTACCTCAGCCACGATCAAAAGCCACATAAACCCCAGCATTGCCCCACCCGGCAGCTTAAATTGACCAAGCTGATGCGGGGTTTGCAGCTGGTTTCGGGTGTCCTGTAGCCAGCCGTGGAGAATGTAGCTCCCCACTGCAAGGGCAAAGAAGAGCATGCTGGCCAATACAGCAATCGTGTTGACGGTGTTGTTCCAGGCACTCAGGTTGGCAAAGCGCTCCAGCACCAGGCAGGCGAACGCATACATGAGGCTCGCCCGGTGTGCCACATCGACATAGTAATGCGCCCGTGACTTCTCACTCTTGGCGATCTGCAAATATTTCCAAACCCCCGTCAACAGGCCGGTGAGAAAGAACAGACCACATCCCCATAGCGCCCAGTTTCCTGCTGTCATCACTTAACCCCTCATCTCAAAAAAATCGGCTAGCCGCTTTTGCATCCCCGGCTCCGCATGACAATACCGCCGGCGCCCCACCCGCTCTACCCGGATCAAACCGGCCTCCACCAGCTCGCGAACGTGATGGGACACGGTGGGCGCACCAATATTCAGGCGCTGCATGAAATCGCCAAAAGCACAGCCCGTAGGAACCTGGTCGAGGTCTGCCTTCCCATGTTCACGGCAATGCGACACGATAACCTGATAAATACGGAGTCGGTTGGCGTTGGCGAGCGCCCGGAATGCACCTGCAAGCAGCTCAACAGCCTGCGTGTCCTTCTGTGCCAAAATGGTAACCTCCAGCCATAACAGTTTGACGGGTATAAAACTAATAGATAGTTTGACCAATATCAAACTAATAGCCACTTCATATCCTACCGGGAGGCCCCGTGAGCTACGCAGATACCCTCAATCAATCCCTTCCCCTGCCCTGCGGTGTGACAATACCCAATCGTTTTGGGAAGTCGGCCATGAGTGAAGCACTGGGCACGATTGATAACCATGTCACCCCGGCCCTGGAAACGCTCTACGGTCGCTGGTCTGACGGCGGCACCGGTCTGTTGATCACCGGCAATATCATGATTGACCGTCATCACACGGGCGAACCGAACAATGTGGTGATGGAAAACGAAAACGATCTCCCGCTACTGAAAAGCTGGGCTGAGGCAGGAAAACGTCAGGGCAATCAGATCTGGGTGCAACTCAACCATCCAGGCAAGCAGATCCCGCGCATGCTCGCCAGCGGTGATACCCTTGCCCCATCCGCCGTCCCCTTCAGCAAAGAGCTGAAAAGCGCGTTCAAGACCCCCAGAGCACTCACGGAAGAAGAAATCCGCGACATCATCAAACGCTTTGCCACCAGTGCAACCATCGCCAAGAAGGCCGGGTTTACCGGGGTGCAGATCCATGGCGCCCATGGCTATCTTGTCAGCCAGTTCCTCTCGGGCCACCACAATCAGCGTGAAGACCAGTGGGGAGGTTCACTCGAAAACCGTATGCGTTTCCCGCTGGAAATCTACCGCGCTATTCGCAAAGCCGTCGGAGCCGACTACCCGATAAGCATCAAGCTGAACTCTGCTGACTTCCAGCGTGGAGGCTTTACAGAAGAAGAGTCGATGACTGTTGCGCAGACTCTCGCTGAAGAAGGTCTCGACCTGCTGGAAATCTCCGGTGGTAACTATGAGAGCCCAGTAATGGCTGGTGCCAAGGGAGTACGTGAAAGCACCGCAGCCCGTGAAGCGTACTTCCTCGACTACGCTCACAAAATTCGCGAGCGCGTCTCGATTCCCCTGATGGTCACCGGCGGTTTCCGTTCTGCAAAAGCCATGGCAGAGGCGGTAGACAGCGGCGCCACTGACGTCGTCGGTATCGCTCGCCCCCTAGCGGTTGAGCCCGATCTGCCTAAACGTATTCTGGCTGGCCAGGAGGGTGTTGTCAGTCGGGTGACACCGCGCAAGACAGGCATTAAAGCCATTGATGAAATGGCCATGATGGAAGTGTCCTGGTTCTCACGCCAACTTCACCGTATGGGTAAAGGACAGGACCCGAAGCCGGATGAAAGCGTCCTGATTGCCCTGTTCAAAGTGATTACCAGCATGGGTGTAGGCAGCTTCCGCACCCGTCGCTTGCGGGCCAATGCCGGCTGATTGTCAGCTCACCCAAACCCGACAATGCACGTCTAAAGGCCACCCTCTGGGTGGCCTTTTTAGTTTGGAGCTTAAGCACTGGCATTTCAGCGCTGGTCGGCATGGCTAACGGCGACGGCAGGGGGCGTGTAGGCCGCCAGGCTAGTGGAAGTGCCTGAGACGAGCAGCGACCCACTCCTCGACCCTCAACCCGCACACTCCACACAACCCCCAATAACAAAAAGCCCCCGTTGCGTTAGCAACGGGGGCCTTTTGTTTATTTAAGAGCCTGACGATGACCTACTCTCACATGGGGAGACCCCACACTACCATCGGCGATGTGTCGTTTCACTTCTGAGTTCGGCATGGGATCAGGTGGTTCCAACACTCTATTGTCGTCAGGCAAACTGGTTTGGTTTTCCTGAAGCTCAGGAGGACCAAATAAGTTGCCTCACCGGTGTACATCACAGCTCACCGGCAAAGCCAAATTGGGAATGAGAAGTTTGCTATTCATGATATGCAAGCTGACTTCTGACACACTGTCTTTACGCTGTCCTGGCTTGGAGCCTTGGGA